>NZ_KV815325.1:65078-204221 GCF_001814215.1 Streptococcus sp. HMSC062D07 | reverse complement strand
CTACTGAAGCGCCTACAACTTCAGTAACTACTACAACTCCATCATCTTCTTCTGAAACTACTACTGAAGAAAAACCAGGACTTCCATTTACTGGGGAGAGCAAAGGAACACTTATTGCAGTTCTTGGTTCACTTGTTCTAGTTTCATCGATTATCGTTCTTGCAAAAACTCGTAAAACTGAAAAGGATTAGGCTTATAGAATATAAGATTTAGATTCTCAAGTCTTCAATCATTATAAAACTAAAAGGATTTACTTTTAAAGTGAATCCTTTTACATTTCTTTTAAATAAAAAACTTAAACTGAATAAGTATAAAAAACGATAACTAAATCAGTTTAGTTATCGTTTTTCTATTTTAATCTTTTTCACCAAGTTTACTGTTGATGGTCATCATGATACTTGCAATCTTTTCACCCCAATACGGATCAGAAGCGTAAAGAACGTTCATTCCAGAAGATTTATTGCCAAGATGGGTTCTACCTTCATCAATATAATTCTCTCTGATCCATTTAGCTGCACCTAGGATTCCCTTATCAACATTGTCGAAACTCTTTGCAGAATCATATGGAGTAGTATCATAGGCAGCAATACCAAAGAAGTTATTCTTATCCTTAGCAATCTGACTACGCCCCCATGCACTTTCTAGAGCGCTGTGAGCCATGAGATAGAGTGCATTCACCTGATAGCGTTTCTCCGCTTCTTTGAAGACCTCTCCTTTACCTGCAAGGCGGCTGCCCTGAATATTCATAAGAGAATAAACCTTATTCAATTCTTCAGCTGTGTAATTAGTTGGTTTTCTTAAATCCCTAAATATGAAAGGATTTTCAACTGTAAAACTTTCAAAGTTAATACCATCAGCTGAATAATATTTTTTACCAATAGCCATTGATGAACTATGAGGGGCTACACGGATACTTGTGTATGGTGATAACTCATGATAAAGATAATTTCCATCAGATGAATAGTGAGGAATGAAGTCACTATCTGAGCTGACAGCTACTAAATCACTCTTATTCATATAGCCTGAAAGTCCAGAGATTTTGACTGGAATTCGACCGTCTTTGGCTTCATCTCCATCAATCGATACAATACTTCCTTGCGAAATATAGCTGAGTTTCTCACCAGAAGCACTATATACATTTGCTGTAATTGGTTTTACTTTATAGTATGCTGCCGTATCGGAAATCCATTTTCCATTGCTTTGGAAAGAATAGTCTTTTCTGTTAATGGTGAAATTACCAGTTACATATGCCCCATCTTCTTTGAGATAATACCAGGCGTTATAACTTTTATCAAAAATCCACTCATTCTTGGCCATATATCCATAAGATTTGAGATAGTAAGAGCCTTGCCATTGGTTCTCAGCATAAGCACCATCAGATTTTAAGTAGAACCAACTATTGTATTTTTTATCAAAGAACCATTCACTTTGAGCCATGGCCCCACTATCTTTTAGGTAGTATTTATCTTTCCATTGACTACTCAACATGACCCCGGCATTGTCAAATAAGTACCAAGAGCTATTAATCTTTCCCCATTTATTACGAACGACTTTTCCTGAATCAGTAGCATAGTACCACTTTTCATCCATTTTTACCCAGTTCTTTTCAGCCATAGCACCGCTAGTCTGAAGAAGATAGTCATTATAAATTGTTTTGCTTAACATGATACCAGTTTCATCAAAACGATACCATGAACCGTTAATTTTTTCCCATTTGTTGCGGATAATCTTTCCTGATTCTGTAGCATAATACCACTTCTCTTCTATTTTTACCCAAGAAGTTTCAACCATAGCACCACTTTTATTAAAGAGATAGTCATCATAAACTGTATTGCTAAGCATGATACCATCTTGGTTAAAATAATACCAATGACCAGCTATTTTTTTCCAATTCGTAACAGCCTTTTTACTTTCATAATAACGCCATTGGCCATTCTCTTTTTGCCAACCTTCTTTGTCGACCTCTTCAGTAATTTCTTCTGTTGAAGAGTTATCCTTAGTAACAGCTGTTTCTTGTTTCTGTTCAGATTGAGAAGAATCCTTTTCTGCCTTGATTTGTGTTTCGTTTTGATTCTGCTTATCCTTCTGCTCTTGACCTTGAGATTGCTTTTTCTCTTTAGCTTCCTTACTCGTTCCATTTGCTAAAGTTTTTTCTGAACTTTGAACTTTGTTTGTAGCTTGGTTTTCCTCTGCTAATACAGTTGTTTTAGAAATCCCGGCCATGGAAAGAACAACTGTACTTGCTAGTAATATCTTTTTCATTTTTATCCTTTCAATTTTATAAATTCATATTCTTTATTTTTTTATCTCGTTTAAGGACGACAATCATCCATTTTATTATACAATATAATTTCAAATATAAAAGTAAGATCTTTAAGAAGAAAGAAACTTGTAATATTGTTAAAACATTTTAGAAATAAAAGTCAACAAAAAGTAGTCGAATAGGATATAAACGACTACTTTTTATCATTTTTCTAAACTTCAGCTGTTCTTACATTCTTCTTCAATCGAATAGGATTTATAGATATTGATAAAAGAGCTAGAACGATAAATCCGATACCGACATACCAGTAAGGGGCATCAAGAGTAGTTGAACGACCAGAAAGATTGACAATACCTCGGAATAGTGTCCCTGTTGTAATAATAGCTATAGCCGAATTCCATAAATTAAGGCTAATTCTGTAAAAATATGGAAGGACTTTGAGCAAGATTGCTAGTATTATCCCACCCACCAGAGGTACAGCAAACAAGTAATGCATATGAACTGATGTCTCTCCAAAACTGAATGCCTCATAAATTCTAGAGAAGGCAAAGAAGAAAATCGTAATTAGTGTATAAGAGATGACTATTTTCTTAAAACGTTTTTTACCAAGATTAGTAACCGATGTAGACAATATCACTCACCGACCTTTCTGAAATTTTGTTTCCTCCAGTCGTTGGTTTATTGATAACCTGACCGTTGAAGTAAAGTGTAGAGGATCCCCCACCATCAAGATTGTAGGCAGTTTTTGCACCATAGGATTTCATAACCTCAGCTAGCTGGTACAAAGAGAGACCTTCACTTTCAGAAGTACGTCCGTCAGAAACTACAATAATGTAGTGGTTTTCGTCGATAATACCAATAGCTGTACGTGGATTCGAAGCCATAGCTTGTCCGACTTCTTGGTTTTTTCCTACTGCTATTTCACCATTTTCGACTAAGGCAGGACCAAAAGCTAAGAGATTAATAACTCCGTCTTTGACTAGTTGGTCAGCTGAAATCTGATCCTCGTAAATAATCTTGAAAGAACCATCTTTATAAATGGCTAAATCACCATTATTAGAATTTTCACGGACAGTATCACGATAGACAACTCCATTACGGATAACATAACCCGAAGAGTTGGCACCGTAATAGTCACCATTGACTGCTAAAATTGCATCATTTTCTGCAGCAGTGACAGATGTTTTAGCTGTTACGTTTGTTCCAAATGAGTTTTGAGCAAATGCTGTTTTTAGATATTCTGATGAACTTACTGTAACATCTGCAACATACACTTGGGTATGATTAACCGTCGTTTCAGTCAAATTGATAGAGATATTCTCGTCCTTATAACTTGAGTTAGTTACTGTTGCTGTCTTAGCTACTTGGCTAGCTTGAGCTGTGTTGGAACTTGTATTAGTTGTTGCTACTGTCGAAATAGTCTCAGCAAGTACAAAAGTTTTCAACATTGAGTAACTAAAGGATCCTGTCAAGAGTAAACCGAGAACCGAGGCATAAGCATATGGTTTCTTTATAAATTTCATAATACAGTTGATGTCCTTTCCTTAAAAATCAATTTCTTTTGCACTGTCCAAGAGACAGCGAAGAGAAGGATGCCGACGATAACTTTGGCAATCAGAAGGTTGATACCAAAGACTGTAAAGAAGAGACGAATCAGTAGCGTGTCTAAGACAAAGAGCCCGACTGCTAGACCAAAGTACCCCATCCCTGTTTTCACAAGGCTATCGTCGTTTTTAAAGACTAGTTTTTTATTTGTAGAGTAGTTAAAAATGGAGCTTGTCACACGAGCTAGTCCATTAGCTAGGAAAATTCGGAAACTTGTTGGCGCTGTTGGTAAAAACAAGATTGCAATAGCGTAAACAAGGTAGTCTACAACAAAACTACTGAGAGATGACAAGGCGAATTTGAAAATATTCTTATAAATCATGAGCCCATCTTTTATTGGACGGAAGTGTGAACCCTCATTATCATTGATATAAACTGTCTCAATAGGAACTTCTAAAATTTGATATTCTTTAGTAGCTTCAAGAAGCATATTCATTTCATATTCGTAACGATTTCCCTCTATTTTCAGCATAAAAGGAATAAGATTTGTTGTAAAAGCTCGAAGTCCTGTCTGAGTATCTGCTACTTCTACCCCAGTTTGGATCTTAAAAAGTGCTTTTGTTAAGCTATTTCCGAAACGGCTACGAAGGGGTACTTTACCAGTGAAGGCACGCACACCCAAGATTAGCTTATTAGGATTTTCAGAAGCCTTGTTAGCCGTACGGAAAATATCCCAAATCTTATGCTGACCATCTGCGTCTGCCGTTACAACTGTTCCATAGCTATTTAGTTGTTGGATATAAGCAAAGGCCGTTTTAAGTGCTTGGCCTTTACCTTGGTTCACTTGGTGACGGAGCACCGTAGCATATTGTTCTGCTTTATCAAAGATATTTTGACACTTTGATGAACTACCGTCGTCGATAACTAGAATACGAAAATCACTCTTTTCGTGGATTTTTTCGATGAGTTTGATAAGTTTATTATCAGGTTGATAAGCTGGAATTACTATATAGTTCATACCGGCACTCCTTTCTTAGTGATGGTATAACTATACAGAACATCGCTTAAAGATACATTATATCAGTTTTCTTTAAGAAAAAGTTTAAGAAACTTTAAGAATGGAAGTCATTTTCTTTAGAAAGCAAGAACAATCAATATTAATAAATATACAAAAAATCCTCAAACAGCAAATGAATTTGAGGATGGAATTTATTATAAAATAAACTATTTATTCTATTTTATCTCTTAATTTCTCGACGAAGAGATAGGCTGCGGGACAGGTTAAAGTATTTTTGATAGTCAGATTATTAATTTGATAAATCTTTTTACGGTCGGTATGTGGAAATTCTCTACAAGCCTTGGGACGGACATCATAGATGGAACAGAGATTGTCACCACCGAGAAATGGACATGGCATTGACTTAAAGACCTTATCACCGTCTTCATCTACCTGTAGAAATTCATCTTCGAAGGCTGGTAATTTCATTTTAAAGTACTTGGCAATGCGTGTGATATCTGCTTCCTTAAAATCCGGTCCAAGGCTCTTGCAGCAGTTGGCACAGGCTGTACAATCAATTTCTTCAAAAACTTCTTGGTGAATTTCAAGGGCAATCTTATCTAGGTTTTTTGGAGCTTTCTTTTTCAGATTTCCAAGGAATTTACGATGCTCTTTTTGCTTTTGTAAAGCTAATTGGTGATAGTATTCGATATCGATTTCTTTTGACATAGATTCTTTAACATCCTTTTCTGAAACTAGTATACCATAACTGAAAATAAATAAAAACTACTGCCGTTAAGGCAATAGTTTTTACAAGATTAGTTGACTTCGACCACCTCAACCATATCTTTGCCAAGTAAGATTAAATATTTTTCAACTTGATCTATTTGGTAAGAACGAGACAAGGCTTCTGCATATAGAGATAATTGACCTCTATAACGTTCGATCAGTTGACTTGGATATTCATAAAGATCTGTCTTGTAGTCAAAAAGAACAATTTTATCCTCATAAAGGAGATAACCATCTAAAATTCCACGGACAACAAAGTCTTCCTGACTCTTAGCATCTCTTTTTAACATAGAGAAGGGTTGTTCTCGATAAAGTTTATCTTGATTTGCAAGAATCTCTTGACCAAGAGCTGTATCAAAGAAAGATAAGATTTTTTCTAGATTAACTTTATCTTTAACAGCTGAAGTTGCCTGAACTTGCTCCAAGGCTTCTGTCAAGGTTTCTAAAGTAGGTTTCTTAGCGAGATTGATTCGTTGCATGAGTTCATGTGTGGCACTACCAATCTCAGCTCCAGTGACTTTTTCTGTCTTGGAGAAGTCTGGAAGTTCAAACTGAATCATAGTTTCTTTTGGTTTAGATTGACCAGCTACTACTACACCTTCCATATCCATGACTGGTTCATAAAACTTCTTAATCTGACTTGGGGTCTGAACACTTGGAAGATTGATTGCTGCACGGTGGATTTGGTTATAGACTTCCACTTCTTTTAACATTTCCAACGCATCTTTGATAGTTTCTGACTGACGGTTGTCTGCTTGGGATAGGTCTTGAAGTTGACTTTTATGTTCCAATTCTCCGATAGCTTCTTTGGTTAGGTTTTCTTCACCTTCAAAGCGCACACTAAAATGCAAATCCTCTTTAGAAAACGCTTGATAGATGGCCCAAATCCAGTCCTGGAAATTACTAGCATCTAGTCTCGTTTCTCGGGTCAAAAGACCTTTCCCATTTGTCGGATATTCTTTAGATTCTAACTTTTCACGAGAACCTTTTCCAACTAGATAGAGTTTTTTCTCAGCACGCGTCATGGCTACATAAAGTAAACGCATCAACTCAGAATAGCTTGCTAATTGGAGCTCTTCCTCATTTTGAGTATAAGTCAAGCTAGGGATAGATAATTTAATGGTAGATGGAACATATTCCTCTTTTGCATTTGTAGCGATTCTAGCTACATAATTTAACCCAATTCCATTTGTGCGACTGAGGATAACCTCAGACATAGTATCCTTCTTGTTGAATTTTTGATCAATATTGAGGATAAAGACATAAGGAAATTCAAGCCCTTTACTCTTGTGAATACTCATAAGTTCTACCGCATCCTTAGGTGGTGCTACAGCAACATTGGCAAGATCATGCTGGGCTTCCAAGACTTGGTCAATCATTCGAATAAAACGGGATAATCCCTTGTAATTACTCTTTTCAAACTGATCTGCTCTTAGAGCAAGGGCGTAGAGATTTGCCTGTCTGGCCTGTCCATTTGGCAAGGCACCGACATAGTCATAGTAAAAGCGGTCGCTATAGATTTTCCAAATGAGGTCATAAAGAGAATGTGTTTTGGAATACAAGCGCCATAAATGGACTGTTTCCATGAAAAATTCTAATTTTTTTTGGAGTTCAGACTTAATTAAATCCTTATGAAGACTAGTTTTCGCTTGAGCATTGACTAGTTTCTCATAAAAGTTCTCTTGAACTTTATCCTCAGATTTTTGGAGAGCGAGACGAGCCAATTCATCCTCATCAAAGCTAAACATCGGAGATTTCATTAGAGCAACTAAAGCGAAGTCTTGAAGAGGGTTGTGGATGACACGAAGAGTATCCAACATCACCTGGACTTCTAGGGATTGCAAATAGTTTGCTTGAGCACCGTCTGTCTTGACAGGAATACCATATTCAGACAAGGCGAGCAGAACTTGATCATTACGACTTCGACTAGCAGTTAAGAGAGCCATGTCCTTGAAAGGTACACCCTTATCATTATGAAGGTGAATTATCTCCTTAAGCACCATCCGCATTTCACCAGTCAGTTTGTTAGTTGCAAGTTCCTCCTCATCATCAGAATCGCTATCATCATCCTTATCGTATAAGAGAACTTCTGCCTTGTTTTCTGGATTTGATTGAATATCAGTATTCCCAAAAACAAGTTGATGCATACCGTCATAAGATATCTCTCCAACTTCCTCGTCCATGAGGTGTTTAAAGACATCGTTCGTAGCATCAAGAACCTCTGAACTGCTCCGGAAGTTTTCCTTAAGTAGAATTAACTGACCTTCTTTGTCATTTTGAGCAAATCTATGGAATTTTTCATTGAAGATTTGAGGATCTGCCTGTCTGAAACGATAAATTGACTGCTTAATATCTCCTACCATAAAACGGTTATGGCCATTAGAGAGGAGTTCCAACATCCTCTCCTGGATATGGTTGGTATCTTGATATTCATCGACCATGACTTCGTGAAAGCGTTCCTGATATTCTTGTCTAACTTGAGGGAAGTTTTCCAATATCTCAATGGTATAGTGGCTAATATCCGCAAATTCAAAGGCATTTTCTTCACGTTTACGTTGTCGATAAGCATCAACAAAATCACTCATGAAAACTTGGAAAGTCTTTGCTAAATCCCAAGACTCTTGATGATAATCTTCTTGGAATTTCAATAAAGTGATTTGTTCATTTAGTGCAATCAGCTTTTCAAACTTTGATTTTCTCTCTTGGTTGTAAGCTTCTTTCAAGTCTTGCAGTTCGGCCTTGCGACTGGCATTTGTGAGAGCTTTACCATTCTTAGCTTTAGAAATATTTACAACTCGCTCTAAAACTTCTTGGTATTGTTCAAAAGTAGATTCGTTGGTTAAAGCTCCGATTTCATCAAGAACTTGTTGAACAGCCTCTAAATACGCTGCTTTACCGAATTCCTTTGCATCATTTTCCAAATGATGACGGAAAAAACTTTCTAAATCCCAGAGTCTTTGCTGAATGTCTTGAGCCAGCTTTTCTTTAGAACTTGTAAAATCGGCCTTTTCGAAACCTTTTAAGAAAGATTCCTGTAGCCAAGCTTGAGGATTACTTGTAGATTGCAAAAAGTCATAAATCATATAGACCTGTTTACGCAAACCACGTGCATCCTTGTTTTTACCCGCAAAGTTCTTGACCAACTGACTAAACTGTTCTTGTTCCTTACCTTGGTAGTGAGTTTCGAAAACTTGTCGAAACACATCATTCTTTAAGAGGAGTTGCTCACTTTCATTCTCAAGAATGCGAAAGTTTGGGGCGAGGTCAATCAGATAACCATGTTTAGCCAGGAACTTCTGAGTAAAAGAGTCCATAGTTCCGATGGCAGCATTGGGTAAATCAGTTAATTGTCTGCCGAGGTGTTTTTTTAGCTCCAGATCCTGAGTCTCTTGGATTTGTTGGCTGATTTTCTTTTCCAAGCGTTCTTTTAATTCAGTTGCTGCCTTTACCGTAAAGGTTGAGATAAAGAGTTGGCGAATTTCTACACCACGCGCTAGTTGATCAAGAATTCGTTCAGCCATGACAAAGGTTTTCCCCGAGCCAGCTGAAGCTGAAACCAAAATATTTTGACCAGAACTGTAAATCGCTTGAATTTGCTCAGCAGTTTTCTTGGGGTTCTTGTCAGAATTAGCTTCTGCTATTTGCAATTTTTCAATCTCTTCTTGGGATAAAAATTTCATCGCTCCAACTCCTCTCGAATTTTATTAAACCATGCTTCCTTATCATTGCTCTTAGCGACCTTGTCTAACAATCTAGCCTGACCTAAATGGTAATTAGCTTCAAAACCAGTTATCGACTGATATTGTTGGACATATGGAGCAATACTTCTGCCGTCTTCTGTGTAAGGATTGATAGCAAATCTACCAGATAAAATCTTCTCTGCTGCCTTCTTATAGATAAGGGCGTTATAGTCCAGCAATAACTGGAATTCCTCATCAGATAACTGATAGGTCTTGTTTTTATTATATAGTTCCCCAAGGTTCTTTATTTCTTTTTCAAGAAATAGCCCTTGATATTTCATACTCTTAGTCGTTTCTGCTAAAGCCTTTGAAAGAGTTTTAACAGATTGTAAGGACTGAACTGGCTCAGCCATCTCTAAATACATGGCACCAAAGAAGTCTGTATTTCCTTCTTTTTTAAGTGCAGCCAGATAGGTCGGTAACTGTGAATTAAGGCCGTTATAAAAGAGAGGGAAGTTAAACTGAGTTAGAGAAGATTTGTAGTCTACAACACCAATCGCATCACTTGTCTTTAAGCGGTCGATACGGTCGACTTTACCTCGGACATAGACATTTCTGCCGTTTTCTAACTGAACAAAAGCTTGTTCCTTACCACCAAAGACTACTTCTTCCTGAATGGTTTCAATTTCAGAATTATAACGAAGAATGTGCCCAGTTGCACGCGCAACGTCTAAAAGAACTTCCTTGGTTAATTGGGCTTCCAAACTTTCTTGATAAATCGCTTGAAACTCACGTTCTTGACTGGTTTCAGAGATTGCTTGCTCTAAACGACGATCAAAAGATGTATCAGCAGGAAGTTTCATAGCTCGTTCAAAAATACGATGCAAGAAATTTCCATGACTTCGTGCATCAGGTCGCAGTCGCAATTCTTCCTGTAAGCCTAAGACATATCGAAGGTAATAACTGTATTCGTTTCGATAAAACTCTGTCAATCCAGAAGTTGATAGATAAAAATCTTGATCTTGAGGATACAAGGCTTCCAAAGTTTCAGTAGCTAAGGTCTTACTTTTTGGACTTGTCGGTAGGACAGGATTATCAAGCCCTTGATCTTCTAATTTTCTCCCCATGACACGAGCTAGAACCTTAATAAAGGTTAAGTCCTGCTCACTTGTCTCCGACTCACCTTGCTGGTGATAAGCAACAAGACTAGACAAAAGACTGTGATAAGAACCAATATCATCCTTTGATAGGTTTTTTCGATCGATTCTCTTTTCAATCTTGGTAAAACCAAAATCCTGCAATTCTTTCAGATAAACTGACTCTTTACTCTCGTTTTCATTGAGTAAACTTGGTGCCGATAAGACCAATTGCTTCTTAGCAGAATTTACCAAAGAAAGCATGGTATAGCGATTCTTCTTAAGATTTTCATGACTAGCAATCAATAATTGAGAGCCTTCTTCAGTACCTTGGTTTAAAACTTCTCTTTCTTCATCACTTAAAAGACTAGTATTTTGGGTGATTTTAGGTAGATGGTCCTGGGTTAAGCCAAGTGCATAGATGTAATCAGAAGTCAAAGGCGAAATCAAATCATAACTTTGCACCAGAACCGTATCTACCGTTGCTGGGATTGTACGATAATTTGATAAGGACATCCCTGAATGAAGTAGAGCCAAGAAATCATCTAAAGCGACCTGAGAACATTCAAATACAGTCGCAAATTGCTCCATTACGTGGCAAAATGCCTTCCAGACCTCCTCTTGTCTTTCTTGCTCTGTCGCATCCATCGTTTCGGATAAGGATTGTAATTGCTTGGTCACAGATGCATCCTTCAAAAAGTTGTTCCATTTTGTAAGGATATTTTCAGTCTTTTGCTTACGACTGGATAATAAAGTTTCTAGTGGGTTTAGGACACGGACACGCAGCTCGTTTAATTTCTCTAAATCAAATTTTCCATGATGATTTTTTGTAAATTCTTGTTTAAAAATAGAAAGACCATCAATACCTAAATAGCGGATATATTGTTCAAAGCTATCGATTTCTTCTTGAGTAAGGTCTGTATATAAGCCGGTTCGTAAGAGGTTAATCAAATCTTCTTGACGGAAATAGTATCGTTTGAGACGTCCCACAGATTCTACAAATTGAGTCAAAGGATGATGAGCCATAGACTCGCTTCTCCCCAGATAGAAAGGAATCTGATATTGATTAAAAATTGTCTGCAAGGACAGTTTATAAGACTCTACGTCTCCTAGTAAGATACGAAAATTCTTATAGCTAAGTTCTGGCTCTTGGTGCAATTTCTGGCGAATACTACGAGCAACGAGCTCCAGCTCTTCTTTTTGTGTCAGACAAGACCAGATTTGCAGGTCTTCTCTATCCTTAGCATCCACTTCTATACTGATTTCAGAATAATCATAAGCACTTTCCAGTAATTTTGAGGCCTTGGCAAAAGCATCAAGATTTTTATGTTCTTGACATGCATCTTCTACCTTGGTCTGATATTTAAAAGCTAAATGACGTAGAAATTCAACACTGGCTTGATAGAGATTCCCTTCACTAAAAGGGCTATTATAGGCTTTCTTAGTCGCATATACACCAATAATAATCTCAACACCTTTACGATGAAGCAAATCCACTAGGTGTTCCTCTTCTGCAGAAAAACGGGTAAAACCATCAATGACTAGGGCAATCTTGCTAAAATCGCTACTTACCTTGTTTTCTTCGATAGCATCAATCAGATGAGATAATGGACTCCCCTGTGAAACTTGACCTTGATTTAAATACGCTGTTATCTTTTCAAAAATTAAGAGTAAATCAGAGCGTTTATCAGCATCTGTCAAGCTTTCCAAGTCCAAAAAACTCATCTTTGCAGTTGAAATTTCATGATAAATCTCAATCAGTTGCTGGATGAATTGCGGATCTTGTTTAATAGCCCCGTAAACACGTAAATCCTTAGCATCTATCTCAGACAGACATTTGTAGAAAGCCATACCAAGACCAATATCATCGAGACTTGTTCCCTCAGGAATATCATTTAAAACCAGATAACGAGCCATTTGAGCAAAGCGCGTGACTGTGATAGCAAAAGAAGACTGCTGACTCAAGCACCCCAGCACGGCACGTTCCTTTTCAAAAGAAAGAGAGTTAGGGGCGATATAAAAGACTCGTTTGCCTTGGGCAACCAGTCCTTGAGCCTCCTTGGTTAGGATTTCTGTCAAAGAAGTCCGAATATCGGTATAAAGTAGTTTCATCTCTGCCTCGTTTGTTTTTGTCATTACCTTTTATTATATCATTTTTTAAGTCAAAATAGATTGATATAAAGCCCTAATTTTAACCTGTCCCATATCAAAAAAGTCGGAATAAAATCCGATCTTTTATAGTTATTAACTACCAGAAAACAAGAGTACCCATAATTCCCAAAATGCTAAAATGTTGATCATGATATGAAGTAAAATAGGGTAATAGAGTGAATGAGTTTTTCGGTAGAGGAATGCACAAATTGCTCCTCCACTTGCATAGGTGAAAAAGGCGAGTGGTGTTAAACCTGAACTGACATGCACATAGCCAAAGACACAGGCTGATAGCAAAACATCTCCATACCATGGTGAATCTTTCAGAAATGTATTCATCAGAACTCCTCGATATACCAATTCTTCGGTAATTGGTCCTAGCAGACAAACAATAAGTAAAAGATAAGGTAACTCTTGTCGCCCTGTCATCTCAGTCAATTCATTTAAAGCGATTTGATTGGACGTTGCTGGGGTTAAAAAGGAGAACACAATACCTGAAAGATGACTGACTCCATAAGCAAGAAGCAAATAAACTGGATATCTCCATTTCCACTTCAACTCAAGAATTTTCCTACCTTCGAATACTAGTAAATAAAGAATAGCTATAAAAGTAACGATGAGCTCTAAAAAAGCAAGAATCAAGAAATACTCTCGACTAGCAACTACAAATCTAGCTGTAAAGTGATTAAAAATCCACCAAAACCATGTCTTCCTATAAATGATTACCAATAAGGCTAGTAAAATCTGCACAGCTCTTTTTTTCATGATAAATCCTCTGATTTTTTATCAATTATCAGTATAATATTAAATATATTACTAATTTAGTATATCATATTTTTGTTATCGATCTACTAAAAACCTAAATAGAAATGGCATTTCACTCAGCTTTAGACTTATTTGCCTCAAAATATGCTATAATATAGGCAAAACACGTGAAAAGGAAATACTATGATTAAACTACTTGCTCTTGATATGGACGGTACTCTTCTCAACGAAGCCAAGGAAATTCCTCAGGCTCATATTGATGCTATTCATAAAGCTATCGAAAAAGGTGTCAAACTGGTTCTCTGTACTGGACGCCCTCTCTTTGGAGTTCTTCCCTACTACAAGAAACTCGGTCTTGATTTGCAAAATGAATACGTTATTGTCAACAATGGTTGTTCTACCCACCAAACAAGTGACTGGAGCCTTGTCGACTGGCGGGAACTTAGCAAATCTGACATCGAATACCTGAATGACCTTGCTGAAAAGAGTGAGGTTCAGTTGACTCTCTTTGATGAGGAACACTACTTCGTTCTCGGAGGCAAACCAAATCCTATCGTTCAATATGATGCCACACTTGTTTTTGCTGACTTGACTGAAATCTCACTGGAAGAAGCTACTAGTGGTAAATATCGTATGTTCCAGGGAATGTTTTTAGGCACAAAAGAACAAACAGATGACTTTGAACAACGATTTGCTGATGAACTTTGTCGGAGATTTAGCGGTGTTCGTTCCCAACCTGTTATCTATGAGGCAATGCCACTCGGTACAACCAAGGCTTCTGCTCTTTCTCGTTTAGCTGAGATTTTGGATATCCAACCTTCTGAAATCATGGCTATGGGTGATGCCAATAACGACATTGAGATGTTAGAGTTTGCTGGGCTGGGGATCGCTATGGGAAATGCCAGCGACCACGTCAAATCTCTCGCAGATGCTGTAACTGCCAGCAATGAAGAAGACGGTGTTGCACGCGCTATTGAGAAATATATTTTGTAAAAAATAAGCCCAGTCAACTAGTATTTCTAGCCAACTGGGCTTTTATTTTTTTTAAAATTTAAAAACTTTAGAAACTCTTTAGAAATGCTTGACGATTCTTTGATATCTATGCTTTATACTAGAGTTATAAAAATAAAACATCTTATACTCTTCGAAAATCAAATTCAAACCACGTCAGCTTCGCCTTGACGTACTCAAGTACAGCCTGCGGCTCGCTTCCTAGTTTGCTCTTTGTTTTTCATTGAGTATTAAAGGTTAAAGGAGAAAACTATGAAAACAGTCCTCGAAATCCATGGCTTGTCCAAACAATTTGGCAAACAACCTATTCTACAAGATCTTAGTCTCTCAGTTAAAGAAGGAGATATCTATGGACTTATCGGAAAAAATGGTGCTGGTAAAACAACTCTGATTAAAATCGTTACACAATTATTATCTGCTGACCAAGGAACTATTTCCCTCTTTTCTAGTCAAGGGTATAAGGAGTGTACGAAAGCCCTATCTCGAGTGGGTTCAGTCATTGAATCCCCAGTAGCTCACAATCATTTAACAGCCTATCAAAATCTAAGATACTATTGTACTATTCGACATATCCCAAATGCTGATCAAGTCATTCAGGAAACATTAAAGTATGTGGGGTTAACAGATACAGGTAGAAAAGTTTTTCGAGATTTTTCTCTTGGGATGAAACAACGCCTAGGCATTGCTATTGCCCTCCTATCAAAACCAGACTTTCTCATCCTTGATGAACCTATCAATGGACTTGACCCAATCGGTATCAAAGAGTTTCGTCAAATGATTCAACGTCTGAATCAAGAACTAGGAATAACAATTCTCATCTCTAGTCATATCTTGTCAGAACTCTATCTGGTTGCCAATCGCTTTGGAATTTTAGACCAAGGGAAAATCATTCGAGAAATCAGTAAGGCCGAATTTGAGACACTTAATGAAGACTATATTGTTCTAAAAACAAGTGACAAAGAAAAAGCTAGTCAAATCTTAAAAGACAAAGTGCATCTTGAATTTAAAGTTGTTAATTCAGACAACGAGATTCATATTTTTAGTCATGAACAAGATATCAAACGCATTCTCAAAGAACTTACTCTAGCGGATGTTGCTGTGGATGAGATTTACTATGCTCGTCAAAATCTTGAAGAATACTTCACACAATTAGTAAAATAGGAGGAAAACCATGATACACACAATTCAAGCAGACTTTTACCGTCTTTTCCGTTCCAAAGGCTTTTGGATTACAGAGCTCGTTCTCTTTGCACTCATGTTAATGGGGGCTACTTTCGGAGCTACAGGACAGCTCATATCCGTCAGCACAAGTACAAACGTAGAAACCGAACTGCCAAGCAAGGGATGGGATGGTATACAAGCCCTTATTAACACATCTAGTAATAGCTCAAACCTAGTTTTCCTCTGTATTATCCTTGCTTGCTTAGTTCTAGGAGTTGATCTTATCGGAAAACTCTATAAAAACAGTTTGACAGTGGGTGTTTCTCGCACAGAATTCTTCCTAGCCAAGTCTGTAGTATTAGCAAGTATCGCTCTAATGCAAATTCTTGTTAGCCTAGTTATTGCTTTCGTACCAGCGACTATCCTAAACGGTCTTGGTACGATGCCAGAAGGATTTATTAGCAATCTCCTTATTACTATTGGTCTTCAATTCCTCTGTCTTCTAGCTTGGCTATCTATTGTTTCCTTCATTCTCTATGTGACTCATTCTTATTTGGCTGTTTTCATAGGCTATTTAATCAGCTCTATCTTGCTTTCAACGCCAATGCTTATCTTTCCAGATATCGAGATTTTGCGCTATTTATCCTTGAATTTTGCCTATGCTATGACTGCCTATAGTCAAGCTGTTCTATACACCATTGTCGTTACAGTAACTATTATTCTATTCTTTACCATTAGTGGACTTGCTGTTTTCAAAAAGAAAAGCTTATAAAAATGACCTCCTCTGTTCAAAAAGAGGAGGTTGCTTGTTTTAAAAGAGAATTCTAACTGTAAACCAAGAACCATCTGTACTTAGTTGTAGTTCTGCACCAAGTAGATGGGATAATTCTTCTGTAATATAAAGACCTAAACCTGATGATTCTTCAGTATCTGAGAGGTTTTCAGAGTAAAATCGTTGACTGAGATTTTCAATTTTACGAATGGGTTGTTTAACTAGATTAGCAATTTCCAAACAGATATGATTGTCCACTTCTTTCAAAGAAAATCTCGCTTCATCCTTACCATGTTTTAGAACATTGCCAACGAGATTTTGCAAGATACGCTCTAATAAATCCGAGTCTGTCAGTAAATACAAACCAGGTTCTACTTGCAAATCAAGGTTAATCTTTGCCGTCTGAAATGAATCATAATAGGCCAGCAATTTTTGCGTCATAAATGTCGAGACTTCTAACTCAGATAAGTCAGGTTTTACTGCTCCCTCCATTAACCGACGATAGTCCAAAAGAGCCTCTAGACGTTTTGAAACTTGATTGAGATGATGAGCAATTTTTTTCAAACTCTCAGACTCAGGATTTTCTGTTTTAAGCAATTGCTGAGTATAACCTGATGCAATCGTTAAAGGTGTCCGAATATCGTGTGCAATATTGCTAATAGCCATGTCTAAAGTCTGCTTCTCTCGCTTCATAATCAAGCGTGACTGCTCAACTTCTTGAAAGAGATGATTGATTTGCTGGTAAAGATGTAAAAAATCCTTGGAGAAAGTTGACACTCCGATTCTCTTCATACTTCCAGTCAGAATCTTGTCTTCAATTTGTTGGCTCAAGTTTACCAGTGCTAGATGATAGCGAATCAACCCTATCGTCAATAGGATAATAACCAGCAGTAGCAAAGAAAGTAAAATATAGATCATTGCTCATCTCCTTTTAACCGAACACCAACTCCCCAGATAGTTTCAATATACTCTTGCTCTGGATCTAGTTGACCTAATTTTTTTCGGAGATTACTTAAATGAGTGTTGAGAGTATTGTCGCCTGGTAAATAAGTATCCTCCCAGACCAATTCATAGAGTTCTTCTTTCGTGAAAATTTTCTTAGGATGTCTCAGCAAGGTTTGGAGAATCAAGCATTCTTTCTTAGCTAGGCGAATAGTTTCCTGGCAATTTTTGATTTCAAAACTATCTGCATCAAATTGAATATTTTTTAACTGTTGAATCAATTTGTCAGGATGTTCGATTTCAGCTGCTTGCTTGTCACTATTTTGACGTAATTGTACCGTAACCCTGGCAAAAACTTCATCCAAATCAAAAGGCTTTACAATATAATCATTAGCACCATCTAAGAGATATTGGCTGATGAGCTTTTTATCACTTAGGGCAGTTAGCATGATGACAGGAACTGAACTATCGTGTCTAATGGCTTTTAAAACCTGATCACCATTTTTTCCCGGAAGCATAATATCTAGCAGGATTAGATCAATGTCACCTTGTTCAAATCGTATCATACCTTCAGTACCAGAAAAAGCCTGAATCACCTCATGCTCCTCAGAAAGAAGAGTTCTCAAAATTTCTTGAATCTCATTATTATCTTCAACGATAAGTATTCTAGCCATAAACACCAACCTTTCTAATAGTATTATATCATGTTTTTTTAGGAATTTCGGATAAAGAAAAACTCTCCTTCATGCTTAAATACGAAGAAGAGTTCACCCTATGTATTAAATTAAAGCTGTCAATGCGGTAATAAGTCCAAAAACGATACCTGGTGCATTAGCTGCTGCCAAAGGAATATCACGTTCTTTCTTAAAGAGACCGTAGTAAACCCAAAGACTGCAGTTAAGTGCAGCTACTGCAGGTTGGATAAAATTTCCTTTTTGACCAGCAAGGTTATTCATAATTTGAGGAATATAAGAGACATACATCATTACAGACATAAAGGTTGCAATCCAACCTAAAGTTTTCATTTGTTTTTCAGTCATTTTTTCTCCTTTCAAAAACAGTCTCAATTATACACTATTTTTTAAGATAGTGAAGTTTAAAAAGCTATTTGTTAAAAACTTGTAAATTATCACAATCTTGTGATAAGAGAATCAAAAAATACCCTCTTGCTATTTGAAGAGGGTATTTTATTCGTTTAGAAACTTACTTTTTCTCAATCGGTGCTACACTAGCCAAAAGTTTTTTCAAACCGACTTCTGGGAAGTTGATTTTTAGTTCCTGTGTAGCTCCACTACCCGATACTTCAAGGACAGTTCCTTCACCCCATTTTTTATGAAGGGCAATATCACCAATTGACCAATTTGTCTCACTAGAAGAAGATTTACTAGTAGATGCAAATCGTCCAAATGGTAAACCACTTGATTGGATCGATGTAGGCGCAGTATTCCGTTTTCGTTCTTGAAGAGCCTGTGCCAGACTCACTCCTTGCCCAAATGTAGTACCACCACTACTGTATGATGCTTTAAAACTTGTATTAGCTGGACGAGCCAAACCTTGATAGGTCAACAAATCTGAACTAATCTCGTTGATAAAACGGGTCGGACGATTGTAACTTGTACGTCCGAAAAGTAAGCGAGAGTTGGCGTTGGTCAGATAGAGAATCTTCTCAGCGCGCGTGATACCTACATAGGCCAAACGACGTTCTTCTTCTAATTCATCTGGATCTTCAGAGGCACGACTAAGAGGAAAGACATTCTCCTCCATCCCGATGATAAAGACAACCGGAAACTCTAGTCCTTTGGCAGCGTGTAAGGTCATTAAGGTTACTTCTGACGTCTCCTGACTGCCTGAGTCCGTATCTGTAATTAAGGCAAGATCATTCAAGAAACGACTCAGTTTGTCCAAACCTGTTTCTTCTTCTTGACTATCAGGATTGTCGTCAAAGTTCTTGGTAACAGATAGAAACTCTTCGATATTTTCAACCCGCGCCTTGCTTTCCAAGGTTGCCTGAGCATTAAGAATATCGACATAACCTGTTTTTTCAAGAACCGCCTCAACCAACTCTGTAATGGTTAATTGGTCCAGTTGCTCCCGTAAATCCAGTATCATATTGGCAAAATCCCAGATAGACTGGGCTGCCTTACCCTTAATTCCTGATAACATGATATTTGCTGAAGCATCCAGCATGGACATTTCTTGCAAATTAGCAAAATCACGAATCTTCTCAACAGTTCCTGGTCCAATTCCACGCTTTGGTTCATTGATGATACGCTCAAAACTGATATTGTCACTCAAATTGGCGATGAGATTGAGATAAGCTATGATATCACGGATTTCCTTACGGCTGTAGAACTTTGTTCCACCGACCATGGTATAAGGAATATTAGACTTGAGCAAGGCCTCCTCAATAGTACGTGACTGGGCATTGGTACGGTAAAGCACTGCAAAGTCTTTGTGAAGGAAGTTTTGGCTTCGGCCAAGTTCATCAATGGTCTTGGCTACAAAAACAGCCTCATCCTGTTCATCGTTAGCTCGGTAGTAAATAATCTGTTCGCCATCTGCATTCTGTGTCCATAGATTTTTAGGACGGCGATTTTTATTGTTTTTGATGACATCATTAGCTGCTTGGAGAATGGTTTTGGTTGAGCGATAGTTTTCCTCCAATAAAACAACCTTGGCTTGAGGATAATCCTTCTCAAAATCCAAGATATTCTGCATATCAGCACCACGCCATCCGTAGATAGACTGGTCCGCATCCCCAACAACACAGATATTTTTAAAGCGAGAAGCCAACAGTTTGACCAGTTGGTACTGGGCATGGTTGGTATCTTGGTACTCATCGACATGGATATATTGGAATTTTTGCTGATAGTAAGTCAAGACATTAGGATTTTGATCAAAGAGACGAAGCGTAAGCATAATCAAATCATCAAAGTCAACTGACTCAGATTGACGGAGTTCCTTTTGATAGGCCTCATAACACTTAGCGACAATGTTTGTATATAAATCTCCTGCTTGTGCAGCATAAGCAACATCGTCAATCAGATCATTCTTAGCATTTGAAATGGTTCCCAATATAGTCCGTTCATTCCATTTTTTTGGATCCAAATTCAACTGCTTGAGAATGCGTTTCATCAGTGTTCGTTGCTCACCTGGATCGATAATGGTAAAGTTACGATTGTAACCAATATGATCCGCATCACGACGTAGGATACGAACGCACATAGAGTGAAAGGTCGCTATCAAACAGTCCTGTGTAGCTGGATTGAGCCCATAGGCACGCTCTTTCATTTCACGAGCAGCCTTATTGGTAAAGGTAATGGCTAAAATATTCCAGGGATTAACCATCTTTTCATCAATTAAGTAGGCAATACGATGGGTCAAAACTCGTGTTTTACCAGAACCAGCCCCCGCCATGATCAGCAGTGGACCTTCTGTTGTTTGTACCGCTTCTGCCTGTCGGTCATTCATACCGTTTAATAAAGGATTCATTTTCTCTTCCTATTCTTTAAATCAATGTTTCTATTATATCAAAAAAGACTGAAAATAACTCTATCAGAGACAAGCTTCCTTTTTTCCTAAAAAAAGAACACTAACAAGTGTTCTTTTTATATTAATCATGAATAGATTGTAAAAGTGTCAACAAGGCTTGAGCTGATCTGCGTCCTGCTTCTACGATAAATTCATCAAATGAAATAGAAGCTTCGTGGTTAGCATTATCACTCATGGCACGGACAACTAAGAAAGGTAGATTAATCGCGTGAGCTGCTTGAGCGATAGCCGCTCCTTCCATCTCAACCGCAAGCACCTGAGGAAAATGTTCTTTTATAGCTTTAATCTTATCTTCACCCGCAATAAAACTATCACCGGTCGCAATCAAACCTAGATGCCATTTTTGGTTAAGTTTAGATAAACTCTCTTGAATCAAACTTACAAACTTCTTGTCAGTTTCGAAATAGAGTGGTTGTTGGGCCATCTGACCGTATTCATAACCAAAAGCAGTCACATCAACATCATGATAAGCTAGCTTATCAGCAATGACCACATCTCCGACTTCAATACCTGCTGCCAAAGCACCAGCTGAACCAGTGTTGATAACAGCATCTACTTTAAAGTGGTTAGCTAAGATTGCTACACTCATAGCAGACATGACTTTACCAATTCCACTCTCGACCAAGACAAGCTCGACTGAACCAATTTTACCCGTATGATACTTATTTCCTAATACCGTCTCTTCTTGAGCGTTTTCTAAATGTTGAATCAGATAAACTAGCTCTTCTGGCATAGCTGCTATAATTCCAATTTTCATGACATTCCCCTTAAATAAATCTCATTGCTAAAACTAGCAAAATCAAGAGAAGAATAACAGCAAATAGAATCTTATTCAGTTTTGAGTTAAAAACATTTCTCTTAGTATTTTCAATTCGACGACTTTTATGGATTTGTGGTTCAACATCAATCGTTAGGGTATCTTGACTAAAACCATGGTCACTTGAACGTGAAGCTCTATAATGTTGAGATGAAGTAGATAATATCTTTGTTTCTTGATCATCTACTAAAGTAGGACCAGAGATATCTTCACCACGTTTTGCACGCTCGATTATTTCGTCTGTTAATAAAGGTTTTCCCATAGGTTCCTCCCCTATTTTTCTTGTAATTCCCAGTACTGGATAGCCATGATAGTCTTGGCATCACAGATATCACCAGACTGGATCAGTTGTTTAGCTTCTTCAAGACTAACTTCAAGTAACTCCAAAGTTTCATCTTCATCCTGTGGACGTGGATTTTTAACCTTTGTCAAATCACTTGCCAAATAAAGTTTTAATCGCTCATTACAGAAACCAATAGCAGAATAGAAATCATACAAAAGAGTTAGTTTTCCAGTGTAGGCAGCTTCTTCTTCCAATTCGCGAAGAGCTGCCGCTTCAGGATCAGCATTTTCTCCAATTTCTAGTTTTCCTGCAGGAATTTCAACAGAAACTTTTTCAATCGCCTTGCGATATTGATTGACTAGAACAATCTTATTTTCTGGAGTAACTGCAAGAACACATACTGCACCATTATGGAAAATCAAATCACGTTGAGCTGTTCCTTTTCCATTAGGAAGTTCAACCTGGTCTTGTACCAATTGGAAAATAGGACCTTTATAGATTTCTCTACGGCTGAGTGTTTTCTCTTCAAATTCCATGGTTAGCTCCTATTTGTTTTTAGGATGGTGAGGGAGATGAGTTGCGTATTCGTCTTTGTTAACTTGGCGGCCACGACCGATGGCAATTGCATCAGCAGGCACGTCTTTAGTAATGGTTGAACCTGCGCCAACAAGAGAGTTATCTCCTAGTTCAACAGGAGCAATGATGGTTGAATTAGAACCAACAAAGACATTGTTGCCAATGACTGTCTTGAATTTATTTTTCCCATCATAGTTCACTGTTATAGTACCAGCACCAAAGTTGACGTCACTGCCAACTTCACAGTTACCAATGTATGTCAAATGGCCAGCTTTTGTATTTTCTCCAATGCTAGAACCTTTCACCTCAACAAAGTTTCCAATATGAACATCTTTTGCTAGGCTAGAACCTGGACGAATATGAGCGTAAGGTCCGACTGTAACACCATCAGCAACTGTGCTCTCCTCAATCATAGAGTTGGTAATCACTGCACCTGAACCGATAGTACTATCGACAATATAAGTTCCATTCGTCAAAATAGTCTCAGCACCAATCTTACTAGAACCTTTGAGGGTTACATTAGCTTCAATTTGTACATCTGGAGCAATTTCAACATCAATATCAATATAAGTCGCTTCTGGATTTACAAAACTAACGCCATTAACCATGTGAGCTTGGTTAATACGACGACGCATAACAGCTTCGGCTGTGGCGAGCGCTACACGGTCATTTACTCCGAGGCTTTCATCAAAGTCTTTAAGAGTATAGGCTCCGACTTTTTCACCAGCTTCACGGAAAATACCAATCACATCTGTGATATAGTATTCGCCTTGAGCATTATTGGTATTGATGTTTTTAAGAGCTTCAAAGAGACGAGCATTATCAAAAACATAAGTACCTGTATTGATTTCTTTAATTTGTTTCTCGAAATCAGTCGCATCCTTTTGTTCTACGATACGTAGCACTTCAGCATTATCATTGCGAACAATACGTCCATAACCAAATGGATCTTCAGCTTCTGCGGTAAGGATAGTGGCTACGTTCTTATGATTCACATGAAAATCAATCAAGTTTTTCAAACTTTCACCCGTGATTAATGGTGTATCACCTGCAATAACCAATGTTTGTCCAGAAAGTCCTTCAAGAATTGGTTCAGCCATCATAACCGCATGACCAGTTCCTAATTGTTCGGACTGTCTCACAAAGTCAGTTTGACCAGCTAACACTTGCTCAACCAACTCAGCTTTATGACCAACAACTGTAACAGTTTTTTCAGGATTAATTGCACCTACACTACGAAAAACATGCTCAAGCATTGAAATTCCTGCAACCTTGTGCATAACTTTAGGTAGATCTGATTTCATACGGGTACCCTTACCCGCTGCTAAAATAATTGCAAAATTTGCCATATTTTTCTCTTTTCTATAGAAATTCTTTATTATTATACCACAATTTAGTTTACGATACACAAATTTGCTGATCTCAACCTAACGCTAATGACTGTCACTACTTCGTTTTGAGTAAATTTTTTGATTTTTTTTACAAATTACGATAAACTATAGGAGTATGAGAAAAAAAATTCGCCCAGCTTTTATAGTTATTATATTTGCTGCTTTTATAGGACTCTTGATTCTCAATCGTCCACGATTCGAAGAACATCCTGTAAAAACCAAACAAAATCCAGTTCAAATAGAAACACAAGCTCTACATAACTTGGATAAGCCTATCATCGATATCTCCGGTTGGCAGAGACCATCGGAAATCAATTACGATATTTTATCTCAAAATATCTCTGGTGTCATTGTTCGAGTCCACGGAGGAAATCAGATTACCACTGAGAACGATGCTTCTTATACAAATGGTATTGATAAAGCTTATAAAAGTCATATCGCTGAGTTTCAAAAGAGAAATGTTCCAGTTGCTGTCTATGCCTATGTGTCTGGAAAAAGTGTAGAGGATATGGAAAAGGCTGCTGAATCATTTTATAATTCAGCTTCGCCGTACAACCCAAGTTACTATTGGTTAGACGTTGAAGAAAAAACAATGTCAGATATGAACCAAGGAGTTGAGGCATTCCGTGCTAAGTTAGAATCACTTGGTGCTAAAAATATTGGTATATACATTGGTGTGTACTTCATGAAAGAACATAGCATCAGTACAGATAAGTTTTCTGCTATTTGGATTCCATCCTACGGACTTGACTCAGGCTACTTTGAAAGTTCACCAAATACAGACCTTGACTTTGATCTTCATCAATACACCTCAAAGGGTAAACTGGTTGGATTTGAACACCATCTAGACCTAAATCTTATTTCTTTGTCAAAAGATAAGCAAGAGACGTTTAGAAAATTATTCTTAAAACCTTAATTTCATTCAGCAAGCAAGATATTACTTCTGCTTGCTTTTTTTATTTCTCTTACTTTGTGATATAATACAAGAAGAGAATTTTAGAGAATAGATATGGAGAGAGTTTATGTTATCTTGGATTTCAAAAATGATTAAAGGAATTGTTATTGCCCTAGGATTTATATTACCTGGTATATCTGGTGGTGTTCTGGCAGCTATTTTAGGGATTTACGAAAGAATGATTCGATTTCTTGCCCATCCATTCAAAAACCTAAAAGAAGATATTCTTTATTTCTTACCTGTTGCTATTGGGATGTTACTAGGTATTGGGCTATTTTCTTATCCAATTGAGTACCTCCTTGAGCATTATCAGGTTTATGTTTTATGGAGTTTTGCGGGTGCTATTATTGGTACAGTCCCAAGTCTTGTAAAAGAAGCTACTCAAGATTCAGAAAGAGACAAAGTCGATCTTATCTGGTTTTGGGTGACCTTTATTGTTTCTGGAATTGGTCTTTACGCTTTAAACTTTGTTGTTGGTTCACTCAGCGCAAGTTTCACAAGTTTTATCCTAGCTGGTGCTCTGCTTGCTCTAGGTATCTTGGTTCCTGGATTAAGCCCCTCAAATCTTCTCTTGATTTTAGGTCTTTATACCCCAATGTTAACTGGATTTAAAACTTTTGATTTATTTGGTACCTTCCTTCCAATAGGAATTGGAGCTGCTGCTACTCTTATTATTTTTTCAAAATTGATGGACTACGCTCTTCGAGAGTATCACTCTCGTGTTTATCACTTCATCATTGCAATCGTTCTTTCAAGTACACTCTTGATATTGATTCCAAATGCGGGTAATGCTGAAAGCATTAACTACAGTGGTTTATCTCTTGTGTCTTATGTGATTGTTGCCTTCTTTTTTGCTCTTGGCATTTGGTTAGGTATCTGGATGAGTCAGTTGGAGGATAAATACAAATAATGGTTAAGAAAGTTAAAGTTAAAAAAACCTTAGTAGAGCAAATTTTGACTAAGGCAGGTGTTGACCATCAAGGTATTCAAATCAATGCTTTAGAAGGAGAACTTCCTTCTGGTTATGATAGAAATCATATCTTTAAGACCTTAGCATTATTGGGTGATAAGACTGGTCCGGTAATAGGAATTGTTCCTATCACCGAACACCTTTCTGAAAAGAAATTAGCAAAGATTTCTGGTAATAAAAAAATTGCCATGATTCCTCAAAAGGATTTAGAAAAAACGACTGGATATATCCATGGAGCTAATAACCCTGTAGGTATCCGTCAAAAACACAACTACCCTATTTTTATTGATGAAACAGCTTTAGAATTGGAAAAATTGATTGTCTCTGCTGGCGAGGTCGGACACAGTATCATCATCGCACCTAAAGACCTGGCAAACTTTGTAAAAGCCAGCTTTGTAGACATTTTGGAGGAAAGTAACTCATGAAACTTTACTTTGTCCGCCACGGTCAAACAGTATGGAATCTAGAAGGGCGTTTTCAAGGTGCTGGCGGAGATTCACCACTTCTTCCTGAATCTATTGAAACTTTAAAAAACCTGGGCCAGTATCTTAAAGATATCCCTTTTGACAAGATCTATTCGAGTGATTTACCAAGAGCGGTAAAATCAGCTGAGATTATCCAAAGTCAACTGACAAACCCATGTCCCTTAGAAAGTGTTCCCGAACTCAGAGAATGGCACCTCGGTAAACTGGAAGGTCTAAAAATTGCGACTTTAAATGCTATCTACCCTCAGCAAATTCAAGCCTTTAAAACTAACTTAGCTAAGTTTGATACTCGCATGTTTGAAGCTGAATCACTTTACACTACAACTCAGCGCACCATCCAATTTATCAAGTCCTTAAAAAATTCTAAGGCAGAGCAACTATTACTAGTCGGTCATGGAGCAAACCTTACTGCAAGTCTTCGCACGCTGATAGGCTATCAGGAAGCTCTGCTTCGTAAAGACGGAGGTTTGGCCAATGCAAGTTTAACAATTATAGAGACCGACGACTTCGAAAAATTTACTCTTAAGACTTGGAACGATACATCCTATCAGAAAAATTAATTGAACTTGATCTACTGCGTCAAGTTCTTTTTAGTTTTTATAGAATATCCGTGAATTTCTTGATTATTTATGATAAAATGGGAGTATCGTGAAAAATTGATTTATTATTTCAAAATTTGAATTTCATTAGGAGGAACACATGTCAACAGAACATATGGAAGAATTGAATGACCAGCAGATCGTTCGCCGTGAAAAAATGGCTGCGCTCCGTGAACAAGGAATTGATCCATTCGGTAAACGTTTTGAACGTACTGCTAACTCTCAAGAACTAAAAGATAAATTTGCTGACCTTGATAAAGAACAACTACACGAACTAAACGAAACTGCTACTATTGCGGGTCGTCTTGTTACCAAACGTGGTAAAGGTAAGGTTGGATTTGCCCACCTTCAAGACCGTGAAGGTCAAATCCAAATCTACGTTCGTAAAGATGAAGTTGGTGAAGAAAACTACGAAATCTTCAAAAAAGCTGACCTCGGAGACTTCCTTGGTGTCGAAGGTGAAGTTATGCGTACAGATATGGGAGAACTTTCTATCAAGGCGACTCATATCACGCACTTGTCTAAAGCCCTTCGTCCCCTTCCAGAGAAATTCCACGGTTTAACAGACGTTGAAACTATTTACCGCAAACGTTACCTTGATTTGATTTCAAACCGTGAAAGCTTTGAACGCTTTGTTACTCGCTCAAAAATCATCTCTGAAATTCGTCGTTATCTTGATCAAAAAGGTTTCCTAGAAGTTGAAACACCTGTTCTTCACAATGAAGCTGGTGGTGCTGCTGCTCGTCCGTTTATCACTCACCACAATGCCCAAAACATTGACATGGTGCTTCGTATCGCGACTGAGCTTCACTTGAAACGCCTTATCGTTGGTGGTATGGAACGTGTTTATGAGATCGGTCGTATCTTCCGTAACGAAGGAATGGACGCTACACACAATCCTGAGTTCACTTCTATCGAGGTTTACCAAGCTTATGCAGACTTCCAAGATATCATGGACTTGACTGAAGGTATTATTCAACACGTTGCAAAAGCTGTTAAAGGCAATGCCCCAGTTATTTATCAAGGAACTGAGATTAAACTTAACGAACCATTTAAACGTGTACACATGGTTGATGCTATCAAAGAAATTACAGGTGTTGATTTCTGGCAAGATATGACCTTCGAAGAAGCTAAAGATATTGCTGCTGAGAAGAAAGTTCCAGTTGAGAAACACTATACTGAAGTCGGTCACATTATCAATGCTTTCTTTGAAGAATTTGTTGAAGAAACATTGATTCAACCAACCTTTGTCTATGGACATCCAGTAGCAGTATCTCCACTTGCTAAGAAGAACCCTGAAGACGAACGCTTTACTGACCGTTTCGAACTCTTTATCATGACTAAAGAATACGGGAATGCCTTTACTGAGTTGAACGACCCAATCGATCAGCTTAGCCGTTTCGAAGCCCAAGCCAAAGCCAAAGAACTTGGTGACGATGAAGCAACTGGCATTGACTACGACTACATCGAAGCCCTTGAATATGGTATGCCACCAACAGGTGGTTTGGGAATCGGTATCGACCGTCTTTGCATGCTACTCACTGATACTACTACTATCCGTGATGTACTTCTTTTCCCAACTATGAAATAAAAACTAAACTCCTAGATGATTTCTAGGAGTTTTTTGTAGTTAAAAAGACAACCTTATCAAAGAGGTTGTCTTTTGTGTTTGAATTAGAATAGACCTAAAACAGTTCCATCACTTTCAACATCCATGTTGAGAGCGGCAGGTCGTTTTGGAAGTCCAGGCATGGTCATGACATCACCAGTAAGGGCTACGATGAAGCCAGCACCAAGTTTTGGTACCAATTCACGAATAGTAATTTCAAAGTTTTCAGGTGCACCAAGTGCATTTGGATTATCTGAGAAACTGTATTGAGTCTTAGCCATACAGATTGGCAGTTTATCCCAACCATTTTGTACGATTTGTGCAATTTGGGTTTGAGCTTTCTTCTCGAAGTTTACTTTGCTACCACGATAGATTTCAGTAACAATCTTTTCGATTTTTTCTTGAACAGAAAGGTCGTTGTCATAGAGACGTTTGTAGTTGGCTGGATTTTCGTCGATTGTTTTTACGAGAGTTTCAGCTAGAGAAACTCCTCCTTCAGCTCCATCAGCCCATACGCTCGCTAACTCGACTGGTACATCGATTGAAGCACATAGTTCTTTCAAAGCTGCGATTTCCGCTTCTGTATCAGAAACAAATTCATTGATAGCAACAACCGCTGGAATACCGAATTTACGAATATTTTCAACGTGGCGTTTCAAGTTTGCAAATCCAGCACGTACTGCTTCTACATTCTCTTCCGTCAGAGCATCTTTAGCAACTCCACCATTCATTTTAAGGGCACGAAGAGTCGCTACAATGACTACTGCACTTGGAGCTGTTGGCAAATTTGGAGTCTTGATATCCAGGAACTTCTCTGCACCAAGGTCTGCACCAAAGCCAGCTTCTGTTACAGTATAATCAGCTAAACGAAGAGCTGTTTTTGTCGCCAATACAGAGTTACAACCGTGGGCAATATTTGCAAATGGACCACCGTGTACGAATGCTGGTGTACCATATATTGTTTGCACAAGGTTTGGTTTGATAGCATCTTTCAAAATCAATGCCAAGGCACCCTCAACCTGTAAATCACCAACTGAAACTGGTGTGCGGTCATAACGGTAGCCGATGACGATATTAGCCAAACGACGTTTCAAATCTTCAATATCCGTTGCCAAGCAAAGGATAGCCATGATCTCTGAAGCAACTGTGATATCAAAACCATCTTCACGTGGAATACCATTAAGTGGACCACCAAGACCAACAGTTACGTGACGAAGCGCACGATCATTCAAGTCAACAACACGTTTCCAGAGAATACGACGTTGATCGATTCCTAGCTCATTTCCTTGGTGTAAGTGATTGTCAATCAAGGCAGAAAGAGCATTGTTGGCAGTTGTGATTGCGTGCATATCACCAGTAAAGTGAAGGTTGATGTCTTCCATTGGTAACACTTGGGCATAACCACCCCCAGCAGCTCCACCTTTAATACCCATAACAGGACCAAGTGAAGGTTCGCGAATGGCAATCATCGTTTTCTTGCCAATCTTGTTCAAAGCATCAGCAAGACCAATGGTAATAGTTGATTTCCCTTCACCAGCAGGTGTTGGGTTGATAGCTGTAACAAGAATCAACTTACCAACTGGGTTTGCCTCAACTTCACGAATCTTATCAAAGCTTAGTTTAGCCTTGTACTTTCCATACAACTCCAAATCATCGTATGAAATACCAAGTTTCTCAACAACATCAACGATCGGTTTCAACTCAATACTCTGTGCAATTTCAATATCTGTTTTCATAAAAAACTCCTCTAGCCTCTAATGTGTTAATTCATTATATCATAAAACAAGATTTTTAACAGTCATTATGATTAGTAACATTCGTAAATATCGCTAAATAACAGACTTTCATTAACTCTATTTAAATTTTTATATGCCTTTATAGATTTTAACTATGGATTAACATCCTATTTTCGGGCCTTGTTACATCGCTTTCATTTTACTTAATGCTCATTTTTTTGTACAATAGTTCTATGAAAATTTTAGTTACTTCTGGTGGTACAAGTGAAAAAATAGATAGAGTTCGTTCTATTACCAATCACTCTTCCGGTAAACTTGGAAAAATTATCACCGAGACTCTTCTAAAGGCTGGCCATGAAGTTTGTTTGATTACCACTCTTCAGGCAGTTAAGCCAGTTAGTCATCCAAACTTGACCATCATCGAAATTAAAAATACAGCTGATTTGCTGCAAGTCATGAAAGATAAGGTTACGGATCACCAAGTCTTAATCCATTCTATGGCTGTATCAGATTACACTCCTGTCTATATGGCTGGTTTTGATGAGGTTGAAGCTAGTCAAGATTTAACAGAGTTTTTAGATAAGAAAAATCAGGAAACAAAAATCTCATCTAAGGAAGACGTTCAGGTTCTATTTCTCAAGAAGAATCCAAAAATCATATCTCTTATTAAAGAATGGAATCCTAACATTCATCTGATTGGATTTAAATTACTGGTTGATGTCAGCCAGGAACATCTAATTCAAATTGCCCGGGAAAGTCTTGAAAAGAACCAAGCTGATTTAATTGTCGCAAACGACCTTACTCAGATTAGTAGCGAGCAACATAAGGCTTACTTAGTTGAAAAAAATTCTTTCCAAACTGCTATGAGTAAACATGAAATTGCTGATTTACTCCTCGAGAAAATCAAAAGTTATGACTAAAAGAAAGGAATTTTATGGCCCGTATTACACTCGCTATTACAGGTTCTATTGCTGCATACAAGACAGTTGACCTAGTTAGTTCTTTAAAAAAACAGGGGCATTCTGTTACTGTTCTTATGACTCAGTCAGCAACAGAATTCATTCAGCCATTAACTTTACAAGTACTATCTCAAAATACTGTACATCTCGATGTCATGCACGAACCTTTTCCAGATCAAGTGAATCACATTCAAATAGGAAAAGAAACAGATTTATTTATCGTAGTTCCTGCGACAGCCAATACAATCGCTAAATTAGCTCACGGTTTTGCTGACAATATTGTGACTGCTACTGCTCTTGCTTTGCCACACTTTGTACCTAAACTATTGGCTCCAGCTATGAATACAAAAATGTATGACAATCCTGCTACCCAAGCTAATCTTAAAACTTTAGAAAATTATGGTTATACAATTATTTCTCCCAAAGATTCTCTACTGGCCTGTGGGGATACAGGTCGTGGTGCTCTCGCTAATCTCGAAACTATTTTACAAGAAATAAAGGATAAAATTCATGAACAAACGCTCTAATATTGCTCCAATCGCTATCTTTTTTGCTATTATGATTGTTATTCATTTACTAAGCTCAATTTTATTTAATGTACTTCCCTTTCCAATCAAACCAACCATCGTTCACATTCCAGTAATTATTGCAAGTATTATCTACGGACCAAGAATTGGCGCAACCTTAGGTTTTCTGATGGGAATGCTTAGCTTAACGGTTAATACTCTCACAATCCTGCCAACAAGCTATCTCTTCTCACCATTTGTACCAAATGGTAACTTCTATTCAGTTGTGATCGCAATTGTTCCTCGTATCTTAATCGGTTTGACACCTTATTTCGTCTATAAACTACTAAAGGGAAGAGCTGGACTCATCTTTGCAGGTGCACTTGGCTCACTCACGAATACAGTATTTGTCTTAGGTGGTATCTTCTTTCTCTTTGGTAATGTTTTTGATGGAAATATTCAAAAACTATTAGCGACTGTTATCTCAACAAATTCAATCGCAGAATTAATTATCTCAGCCCTCTTAACTCTCGTCATTGTTCCGAGACTTGAAAAAATTAAACAATAAAAACTGTATCAAGAGATACAGTTTTTTATTTCTATTACTGGGCTAAACGAGCTTCTTCTAAAATCTTTTCAATCTTTGTTGTCAGTAAATCAATTGCTACTGTATTTGACACTCCTTCTGGAATAACGATATCTGCATAACGCTTTGTTGGCTCGATAAACTGATGATACATAGGTTTTACGACACCAAGATACTGATCAATAACGCTATCCAAACTACGACCACGCTCTTCCATATCACGCTTAATACGACGAATGATACGAACATCATCATCAGTGTCCACAAAAATCTTGATATCCATCAAATCACGAAGACGTTTGTCTTCCAAAACCAAGATTCCTTCTACGATAAATACGTCTTGAGGTTCTTGGCGATAGGTTTTCGAGCTTCTGGTATGCGCAGCATAATCATAGGTAGGAATATCAACAGGGCGCCCCGCCAACAATTCTTTGATTTGCGCAATCATCAAGTCAGTATCAAAAGCAAAAGGATGGTCATAATTAGTCTTAATACGTTCTTCAAAGGTTAAATGAGATTGATCTTTATAGTAGGAATCATGCTCAATCATGGCAATTTTTTCGTTGGGAAAATGCGATAAAATTGCTTTAGAAACACTGGTTTTTCCTCCACCAGATCCCCCTGTTACTCCGATAATGATTGGTCTGTTTTGCATAGTTGCCTCCGTATTATTCCTTTGTCTATTTTACCATATTTTTAGAAAAATTTACAGGTGGACTTTTTAAATTAGAGTTGAAAAAACCTTGTAGTTTAGTTCTACAAGGTTTTAATGTTTTTAATCAAAGTTAACGTATTCTTTTGAAAGTTCAAGAACTTCTTCCATTGTTGAACATTCAGTAAGAGCACGGTTAGCGTATTCTTGCATCTTAGCTGTGTCAAGTTTCTTCATCAAGCTACGTGTACGAAGTACTGAAGTAGCTGACATTGAGAACTCATCCAAGCCCATTCCGACAAGAAGTGGAACAGCTGTTTGGTCCCCAGCCATCTCACCACACATACCAGCCCATTTACCTTCAGCGTGAGCTGCTTTAATTACGTTGTTAATCAAACGAAGAATCGATGGGTTATATGGTTGGTAAAGGTATGAAACTTGTTCGTTCATACGGTCAGCAGCCATTGTGTATTGGATCAAGTCGTTTGTACCGATTGAGAAGAAATCAACTTCTTTAGCAAATTGGTCAGCAAGCATAGCTGCAGCAGGAATTTCAATCATGATACCAACTTGGATATCATCCGCAACAGCAACACCTTCAGCAACCAATTTTGCTTTTTCTTCTTCAAGAATAGCTTTAGCAGTACGGAACTCTTTCAACAAAGCAACCATTGGGAACATGATACGCAATTTACCGTGAACAGATGCACGAAGCAATGCACGCAATTGTGTACGGAACATTTGGTTACCAGTTTCAGAGATAGAGATACGCAAAGCACGGTAACCCAAGAATGGGTTCATTTCTTTAGGAAGATCGAAGTAAGGAAGTTCTTTATCCCCACCGATATCCATTGTACGAACGACAACAGGTTTACCGTTCATACCTTCAAGAACTGCTTTGTAAGCTTCGTATTGGTCGTCTTCTGTTGGGAAATCTTGAGAATCCATGTACAAGAATTCTGTACGATAAAGACCAACAGCTTCAGCACCATTTTCGTTCACACCTTCAACGTCTTTAGGTGTACCGATATTAGCTGCCAACTCAAAGTGTTTACCATCTGCAGTAACAGTTTTAGCATCTTTCAAAAGAGCCCATTCAGCTTTTTGTTTAGCGTAAGCTTCACCAGCTGCTTTGAATTCTGCAATTTGTTCTTCAGTTGGGTTGATAACAACTTCACCTGAAATACCTGAAACAGCCAAAATGTCACCATCTTTTACAAGTTCAGTGATGTTGTTTGTACCCAAGACAGCTGCAATTTCAAGTGTACGAGCCATGATAGCTGAGTGACTTGTACGTCCACCAATGTTTGTCACAAAAGCTTTTACAAAGTTTTTGTCCAATTGAGCAGTATCAGATGGAGTCAAGTCATGTGCAATCACGATTACTTCTTCATTAATAGAAGCTGGGTTTGGCAGTTTCTTGCCAAGAAGATTTGCCAAAACACGTTTTGTAACGTCGCGAATATCCGCTGCACGTTCCTGCATGTATGGGTTGTCTTCCATGCCTTCAAAGATTGTGATAAACATGTCTGTAACTTCTTTCAGACCTGCTTCTGCATTTACTTTCTTAGCACGAATTGTTTCTTTAATCTGACCGATCAATTCAGGGTCAGCAAGAACCATCAAGTGAGCGTCAAATACTTGCGCCGCTTCTTCACCAAGCGTACCTACAGCCTTCTCGCGGATAAGAGAAAGCTCGTTTTGAGAAGCTTCAAGAGCAACATCCAAACGAGCCTCTTCTGCATTTGTATCTTCGACTGTAATAGTCTCGAATGATAAATCCGGTTGAACGAGTAGATATGCTTTAGCAACTGCAACACCATCAGATGCTGCGATTCCTTTAAGCATTTCTGTCATATCCTTATGCCAATCCTTCTTTTTCCATTGTTTCTGAGATAGCAGCGATAGCGTCATCAGCGTCTGCACCTTCAGCAGTGATTGTAACGTCAGCACCTTGACCAACACCAAGGCTCATAACACCCATGATAGATTTAAGGTTAACTGATTTACCTTTGTACTCAAGAGTAATATCTGAAGCAAATTTGCTAGCAGTTTGTACCAACAATGTTGCTGGACGTGCGTGAATACCTGTTTCTGCCACTACGTGGAAATCTTTAGAAGCCATAATTTGACTCTCCTTTAAATGTTTTCTTTTTGAGTTATATCTGATAACCCTTACAATTTGGTATTATATCACCTTCTAGGAATTTTTTCAAGTATTTTATGGGATTTCTTCTTTTTCCTTTCAGATAACTTGCTGAAAATCTTCTATTTTATGTATCAAAATACATTATGTAGTTTTTTATAATTTTAACATTTAGAAAACGCTGTTATTTATGGGTTTTATTTTTTGTAATCACTATATATTGTGTTTAGATAACTCTCATCTAAAAAAAATCTACAATATTTAGTTTTTCTTCGTTGACAAAGATTTTTTTTCTGATATACTTAAGAAGTAATTAAATTTTGAAAGAGGAGTTACAGAATGGTAACCGTTTATTCTAAAAACAATTGTGTTCAATGTAAAATGACCAAACGATTCTTAGATAGTAACAACATCGCATATCGCGAAATCAATCTTGATGAACAACCTGAATTTATTGAACAAGTTAAAGAGCTAGGCTTCAGCGCTGCTCCTATCATTCAAACACCAAATGAAGTTTTCTCTGGTTTCCAACCAGCAAAACTTAAAGAACTTGCTTAAGTATCAGGATTAAAAGCTTCTATGTCAATCTTAGAAGCCTTTCTTTTGTAATGAATTAAAGGAAATTTTATGGGATTAAAACAACTTGAGGACGTAACTTACTTCCGTCTAAATAATGAAATCAACCGTCCTGTTAATGGACAAATCATGCTCCACAAAGATAAAGAAGCCTTGGACGCTTTCTTTAAAGAAAATGTTGTACCAAATTCTATGGTTTTTGATTCTATCACTGATAAAATCGATTACCTTATTAAACAAGACTATATCGAAACAGCGTTTATCAAGAAATATCGTCCAGAATTCTTAGAAGAGCTTTACCAATTTATTAAGGATCAAAACTTCCAATTCAAGTCTTTCATGGCAGCATACAAGTTTTACAATCAATATGCCTTGAAAACTAATGACGGAGAGTACTATCTTGAGAGCATGGAAGACCGTGTCTTCTTTAACGCTCTTTACTTTGCTGATGGTGACGAAGCTATCGCAATTGATATTGCCAATGAAATCATCCACCAGCGTTACCAGCCTGCTACACCTTCTTTCTTGAATGCAGGCCGTGCACGTCGTGGTGAATTGGTATCCTGTTTCTTGATTCAGGTAACAGATGATATGAACTCTATTGGACGTTCTATCAACTCAGCTCTTCAACTTTCACGTATCGGTGGTGGTGTAGGAATTTCCCTCAGCAACCTTCGTGAAGCTGGAGCACCTATCAAAGGGTATGAAGGTGCTGCTTCTGGTGTCGTACCAGTTATGAAGCTTTTCGAAGACAGCTTCTCTTACTCTAACCAACTTGGTCAACGTCAAGGTGCTGGGGTTGTTTACCTTAACGTCTTCCACCCAGACATTATTGCTTTCCTTTCTACTAAGAAAGAAAATGCTGATGAAAAAGTTCGTGTCAAGACTCTTTCACTTGGTGTTGTGGTGCCAGATAAATTCTACGAATTAGCACGTAAGAATGAAGAAATGTACCTCTTCAGTCCTTATTCTGTTGAAAAAGAGTATGGTGTACCTTTTAACTACATCGATATCACAGAAAAATACGATGAATTGGTGGCAAATCCCAACATCCGTAAGACAAAAATTAAGGCCCGTGATTTGGAAACAGAAATTTCTAAATTGCAACAAGAATCTGGCTATCCTTATGTAGTCAATATCGATACTGCTAACCGTGCAAATCCTATCGATGGTAAGATTATCATGAGTAACTTGTGTTCAGAAATTCTTCAAGTCCAAGAACCAAGTCTTATCAACGATGCGCAAGAATTCCTTCAAATGGGTACTGACGTTTCATGTAACCTTGGTTCAACTAATGTTGTAAATATGATGACATCACCTGACTTTGGACGTTCTATTCGCGCAATGGTTCGCGCTTTGACCTTTGTAACAGATAGCTCTCACATCGTTGCTGTTCCAACTATCGACCACGGAAATAGCCAAGCTCATACATTTGGACTTGGTGCTATGGGGCTTCACAGCTATCTTGCTCAGCAATTAATCGAATATGGATCTCCTGAGTCTGTTGAATTTACAAGCATCTACTTTATGCTTTTGAATTATTGGACTTTGGTAGAATCAAACAATATTGCGCGTGAACGTGGCATTACCTTCCACAACTTTGAGAAATCAGACTATGCAAATGGTACTTATTTCGATAAGTATACGTCTGGTCAATTTGTTCCAAAATCTGATCGAGTTAAAGAACTCTTTGAAGGAATCTTTATCCCGTCTGCAGCTGATTGGGCTGAACTTCGTGATAAAGTTAAAGCAGATGGACTTTACCACCAAAACCGTCTTGCTGTAGCGCCGAATGGTTCTATCAGCTACATCAATGACGTGTCTGCTTCTATCCACCCAATTACCCAACGTATTGAAGAACGTCAAGAGAAGAAAATTGGTAAGATTTACTATCCTGCTGCAGGATTATCAACTGAAACTATTCCTTACTACACTTCTGCCTATGACATGGATATGCGTAAAGTTATCGATGTCTATGCTGCTGCAACTGAGCACGTAGACCAAGGGCTTTCACTTACTCTCTTCATGCGTAGTGATATCCCAACAGGTCTTTACGAATGGAAGAAAGAGAACAAACAAACTACACGTGACCTATCTATCCTTCGTAACTACGCCTTTAACAAGGGCATTAAGTCTATCTACTACGTTCGTACCTACACAGATGACGGCGGTGAAGTTGGTGCTAACCAATGTGAAAGCTGTGTGATTTAAAATCTCACTAAAATCTTGTTTACAAAGATAAGGTAACATCAAAAAGTCGGAGTACCGACTTTTTGTGCGGTAACCCAATCACACAAGGCTAGAACATTCATCACTATTTTAATAAAATCAAAAGAAAGAGATTTGTAATGGAAACTTACTACAAAGCCATTAACTGGAATGCCATCGAAGATGTCATCGATAAATCAACATGGGAAAAACTAACTGAACAATTTTGGTTGGATACACGTATTCCCTTATCTAATGACTTAGATGACTGGAGAAAGTTATCAAATCAAGAAAAAGACTTGGTAGGAAAAGTCTTTGGCGGTTTGACACTTTTGGATACCATGCAGTCTGAAACAGGGGTAAATGCTCTTCGCTCTGATATTCGTACTCCTCACGAAGAAGCTGTTTTTAACAACATCCAATTCATGGAATCTGTCCACGCTAAATCTTATTCTTCTATTTTCTCAACCTTGAATACCAAGACAGAAATTGAAGAAATCTTTGAATGGACTGATACAAACCCATATCTTCAGAAAAAGGCACAAATCATCAATGAGATTTACCTTAACGGAACACCACTTGAAAAGAAAGTGGCTAGTGTATTCCTTGAAACCTTCCTCTTCTACTCTGGTTTCTTCACTCCACTCTACTATCTAGGAAATAACAAGTTGGCAAACGTTGCTGAAATCATCAAACTCATCATTCGGGACGAGTCAGTTCACGGAACATATATTGGTTATAAATTCCAACTTGGTTTTAACGAATTACCAGAAGAAGAGCAAGAAAAATTAAAAGACTGGATGTACGACCTCCTCTACACTCTTTATGAAAATGAAGAAGGTTATACAGAGAGTTTATATGATGGTGTTGGTTGGACTGAAGAAGTGAAAACATTCCTTCGCTACAACGCCAATAAAGCTCTTATGAACCTAGGACAAGATCCTCTCTTCCCTGACTCAGCTGACGATGTAAACCCTATTGTTATGAATGGAATTTCAACTGGTACATCCAACCACGACTTCTTCTCTCAAGTTGGTAATGGATATCTACTTGGTGAAGTTGAAGCTATGCAGGACGATGATTATAACTACGGATTAGACTAATTAAGAAATATAAAAACATCTGAGTTAAAAACAAACACAGATGTTTTTTGTTTTTGTTTATTTTTGTTTTGTTTAAGTTGCTTAGATGTTTAAAATATGATAAAATGATATTGGATATGGGGGTGATTCAATGCTAAAACAAGAAAAACTAGATGTGATTATAGAGATTGTCAATACAAGAGGAACCATCACAGTCAAAGAAATAATGAATCGTTTAGATATTTCTGATATGACTGCTCGACGTTATCTGCAAGAGTTAGCTGACAAAGATCTACTTGTTCGAGTGCATGGAGGCGCTGAAAAACTTCGTTCTGGTTCTCTATTAGCAAATGAACGCTCGAATATCGAAAAACAAGGTCTTCAGATTGCTGAAAAACAAGAAATCGCAAAATTTGCTGGTCATTTAGTCGAAGAAAGAGAAACGATTTTTATCGGTCCAGGTACTACTCTTGAGTTCTTTGCGCGTGAACTTCCGATAGATAATATTCGTGTGGTAACAAATAGCCTTCCTGTTTTCATTATCTTGAATGAACGAAAACTGACTGATTTAATTTTGATTGGTGGAAATTATCGAGAAATCACTGGTGCCTTTGTCGGAACCTTAACGCTCCAAGATATCGAAAGTCTTCAATTCTCTAAAGCTTTTGTTAGTTGCAATGGTATAAAAGATCATGCTATCGCTACTTTTAGCGAAGATGAAGGTGAAGTCCAAAAGCTAGCATTAAATAATGCTAATAAAAAGATCCTTCTTGCTGACCACAGTAAATTTAATAAGTTTGATTTTTATACTTTCTATAATATCTCTGATATTGATACAATTATTTCAGATTCAAAACTTAACCAAGAAACCCTAAAAACTTTGTCCAAACAAACAAAGATTATTAAATCGACACCTTAAAAAGTCTCACCAATGGTGAGACTTTTTTTCGTTATATTTACTCAATAAGGCCTGTTTCAGCTAATTTCTTGTACCAATGAGCTGATTTCTTAGGATAACGTTCTTGTGTATCAAAATTAACGTAGAAGAGTCCGTAACGTTTTTCATAACCATTTGACCAAGAGAAGACATCCATGAGTGACCAGATGAAGTATCCTTTTACGTTTGCACCATCGGCAATCGCATCAGACAGTACTTCCAAGTGTTGTTTCACATAATCAATACGGCCATCATCGTAAACAGTGTTGTCCACAAATTCATCTTTGTATCCAAGTCCGTTTTCAGTGATGTAGATTTTCTTATAGTTTGGATAATCCGCCTTCACACGCATGATCTGATCATATAGCCCTTGAGGATAGATAATCCAGTCCCAATCAGTACGAGGTACATAATCAGGAGCTACACGACGTCCAACACCTTTGATTTGGTATTTAGAGCTTCCTTTCTCCCCTTTACCGTTGTGGATGATTTCAGTTTCACCATCAAATGCTTCCATCCAATCACTCATGTAGTAGTTAATTCCAAGGAAATCATTTAGGTCTTTAGCTGCTTCAAGTGCCACAAAGTCTTCGTCTCGAAGATCCAACTCACCACCATTAACGGATAAGATGTGATTTACCGCTTCCATGGTTGCATCTGAATAGTGACCAAGGTAAGTAGCATCCAAGATAAATTTGTTGTGGATGATATCTTCCAACTCAGCAGCCCGAACGTCTGCAGGATTTTTAGGATCCAATGGATATTTAGTTGGAAGGGCGTGAACAACCCCGATTTCACCTTTGTAGCCTTTGTCTTTGTACAATTTCACTGCACGTGCATGAGAAACCATCATATTGTGGTGTGATTGGAAGACTTTCGCAAGGTCATATTGAATACCTGGTGGGAATTTACCGACCAAGTATTGACCATCTCCGATTGGGCCAATTTCATTGAAGGTTGTCCAGTAGTTGACTTCTGGGAATTCTTCAAAACAGAAGGCTGCATAATCAACGAAATGGTCCATATTCTCACGATTCAAGAAGTCCCCATTTGAGTGAAGGGCTTCTGGTGTATCAAAGTGATGGAGGGTTACAAAAGGCTCCACATGGCGTTTGTGGCATTCCGCAAATAACTTATGATAGAATTCTACCCCTTTTGGATTGACTTCACCATATCCAGTTGGGAAAATACGTGACCAAGCAATAGAAATACGAATTCCGTTTACGCCATATTCTTCAGCCAACTGTAAGTCTACCGGATATTTATGGTAGAAATCACTTGCTGGTTCAGCAGTATACCAATAGTTGTCTGCTAAGTATTTGTCCCATGCAACAGGTCCTTTACCGTCTGTATGAGTCGCACCTTCTGCCTGATAAGCTGCAGTTGCGCCACCAAAAATAAAATCTTTAGGAAGTGTTTTTGTCATTTTTTCACCTATTTCTTGATTAGATAAAATGAAAAGTGAGGGGAGAGGAGTTAGTGAGCCATCCATCTCCATCTCACTTTTTAGTTCTTATTCTTCAAATTGCTCCTGAACAAATGCCAGAGCACCTTTTCCATCACGGGTTAACTTGATGTACTGAGCACCTTCTGTCTTAGCAAGTTTGATACCTAATTTATCAGTTTCAGCTTTCATATCCTCAAAGTTTGAAGCAACTTGTGGTGCTAAGATAACCAAATCAAACTCTGGTAACATTTCACGGTGGGCTCCATAGCCACCTGCTGCAGCTTTAACAGGAACTTTATACTCTTCTGCAGCTTTATTCAAAGCATTGGCAAGAAGACCGCTTGTTCCACCACCCGCACAAAGAACGAGGACGTTTGTTTCTTCAGTAATTGTATTTTGTGCTGGTTCTACTCCAGCTTTTGCAAGAATAGCATCTGCTTTTGCAGTGTTAAAGTTTGCTGCAACTTTTTCTTTTAATTCATCATTAGCTTTACCTGAACGTTCTTCTTCAAGAATTTGTTCATCATAAACCTTGAGGAATGGATAGTAGATAGCAATATCTACTACAATTAACAATGCTGCAAGAGCGAATGATAAGAACTGGAAGTTTGTACCAAGAACAATACCAAGAGGTCCTGGTGTAGTCCATGGAAGGTTGGCAGTAAATGAGTTCATGCCAAGTGTTTCAATAAAGAACTTAAAGATCCATACGTTTGCAATTGGTGCAAAGATGAATGGGATAAAGAAGATCGGGTTCAAAACAAGTGGTGCACCAAACAAGATTGGTTCGTTTACACCAAAGAATGTAGGAACTACTGAAGCGCGTCCAATAGCACGATTTCGTTTCGATTTACATAACCACATAAACATGAATGGAACCACAAGAGTTGCCCCTGTACCACCCATAGTAACGATAAACATTTGTGTACCAGATGTAAGGATCTTATCAGCGTGCATACCTTGTTGAAGAAGGTTCAAGTTGACTTCAGCATTTGCATAAGTGATCGCTGCAATCGCAGGCTCAACGATAGATGGGCCGTGAATACCAATAAACCAGAAGAATGCAAAGGCACCGAAAATAATCGTAATACCAACATAACCGTCTGCTGCTGAGAATAGAGGCGCAAAGAATTTACCGATTGATTCTGCTACGCTTGCACCAACAAAATGACGAGCAAGTAAGTCAAGACCGTAAAGGGAAACGACAGAAAGCGTAAATGGAATAACATCTTTAAAGACCTGTGAGATATTTGGTGGAACTTCATCCGGCATTCGAATAGTAACATTATTCTTCACACAAACCTTATAGATTGCTACAGTCACAAAGGCTGCTAGAAAAGCTGAAAGCAAACCTTTTGTTCCAAGGAAACCTGTTGCAAATCCCCCTTCAATTGGGTCAGCTGCCAAGATCAATAAACCAACAATAGCAGCTAATAGAGTTGACATATAGTTGATTTGGTTGGTTTTTTCCATGCTACGGTTAACAGAGTCTGTTAATGATTTAGCAGTTGTACCCGCGACCAAGAGGGCGAGAATCCCCATTGAATAGCTATAAGGTTTCATCAAAAGAGCCACAACTTCATCAGACCATACAAATCCCCATGAATTAGGCACAAAGGCAATCAAGATAAAAATACTTGAGAATAGAATGACAGGCATTCCAGCGATAAATCCATCACGAATAGCACGAAGATAGATATTTCGAGATAGTTTTTCAAAGAAAGGCTTTCCTTTCTCAATATAGGCAATTAACTTATTCATTATTTAGCTCCTCTTTTATAAAGTTCAATTAAATGATGCATCAAATCTTTTAGCAAGATTGTAGTCATCAGGTGGTCTTGACCATGCATCATGGTCACGCTATAGGCCAAATCGTCACCTGCAGCTTCCTTTGTTAACAAGCTTGTTTGGGCATGGTGAGCCTCTGCGATGCAAGCACCGGCTTCTTCAACTAACGCATCTGCTTTAGCAAAATCACCAGCTTCAGCAGCTTTCAGAGCTTCTAAGAGTTTTGAACGAGCATCGCCAGCATAGGCAACAATCTCAAAACCTAACAGTGTTACTTCTTCTCTATTCATGATAGATTTCTCCTTATATAATTTTTAGTAAATATTATGACAATAAACGTTGAATATGTAGAACAAGGTAAACTCGTTCACTCTTATATAGGTCTACCCCAGTTTCCTGAGCAATGACTTCATAAATTTTGCTACCAATTTCAAATGCTTTTGGATATGTAGTTTTGATATGTTCTTCCATATCGAGCAAGGATTGATTATCATCCCGACTTCGATCAAGGTAATCCAAGAAATAATTTAGATGAATCATAAAACGATCGTAGAAATTATTATTTTCATGGGTTCTTTGAATGTCATAGCTCCTGAGAAGACTCTCAACCTTCTTTATGATTTCCTTTCTCTTATCAATAGCTTCTGCAACTTCTACCTCATTCTCACCCTCGGCATTAATAAAGTGGTAGGCTATTCTTTTTATTTCATCCTTTGGTAAATTACCAGATAGTTTAATATTATAGATTTCAAAAGACTCTTGAGCTATTTGAAAAGCAATAGGATACTCCTTTGAAATATCAGGTAAATTACTATCCTTATAACGTCCTTGGCTAATCGCTTGATAAGAACAATAGATATGGTCTGTTAAGGTTACGTAGAGGTACTCTTGAACAGGATATTGGTATTTTTTTGAAAGATTATCGATAATTTCATAAGTAACGGTAATAAAGTCTAACGGAACATCCTTGAGTAGAGTCATAAAATTTTCTCGAGATTCTTCAGTCTTCATCCGAAAGACTTTTTCAACCTGATCCTCAGAAATCAAATCTCCCTTCTTCTTACCAAACGAAATACCCTTACCAACTACAATCAACTCCTCTCCCTTGCTATTCCGCACAAGAGAAACATTGTTATTCATTGGATTTAATATCCGATACATGTCGACCTCCTTGTTCAGTCATTTAAGAGCTAGAGCATAAAAAATGACCACAAATGACCCTGAAAATAAATTTCTGAGTCATCTGTGATCATGCCTAATATTACTTAGTAACACTCACTCTTATTAACTTGTGACTTAAGTATAGCACAAGATTTTTGTTTTGTAAACCTTTACATATAACTTTTTTTAAAAGTTTTTTAGCTGGGTTTTAGAACATAAAAAGGGTGGAAATTTACACACGTTCGGTCCATGAAGTTGCTGTTGTTTTAAGAACTTTGTTGAGTTCATCGATGTTCTCAAAACCAGTCGTACGAAGCCATTCGCGAGCAGCTGCTTCACCGTCTTTGATATAAGCTTCAACTGATCCAGCCCATGTTGCACGTCCACAAAGAACTCCATTGAAGTTTGCACCTGATTCGTGCGCAAATACAAGAGTTTCTTGGAAGAGCTTAGCTGATACACCTGCACTCAAGTAGATGTATGGCAAGTTAGTAGCTTCGTCTTGAGCTTTAAAGAAGTCTGCTGCTTCTTCACGTGTGTGAACGATTTCGCCATCGCCAAATCCTTCAACGTATTTCACGTTAACTGGAACTTCTACTTTCAAGACATCGATGTTAAAGCGTGGGTCTGAGAAGACCTTCATAGCACCGATAACCTTGCGTGGTTTTACTTTAGCGTATTCTGCAGAACCTGCGTCCGCAATCTTTTCATCGTAAGCCAAGATTTCAAGGAAGAATGGAATATCTTCAGCTACACACTCAGAACCAATACGTTCAATGTAGGCTTGTTTTTGTTGGTTGAGTTCGTCAGAGCTATCTACGTCATAGTAAAGCAAGAATTTAACGGCATCTGCACCTTGTTCTTTGATACGTTTTGCAGACCAAACGTCCAAGCAGTCTGGCAAGCGTTTTGTACTTGTTGTATCGTATCCTGTTTTCTCGTAAGCAAGGAGAAGACCTGCATTTGGATCAAGAGCTTTTGTAGCTGGAAGTCCGTACTCAGGGTCAAGTAGCATAGATGAAGCATATTTAGTCAATTCATCTGCTACCAATACTTTAAGTTCTTCCATTTGAGCAACTGTTGGCTCTTCTGTTTGATATTGAGCCATGAGTCGTTTCAAAGCACCACGTTGGTCAAAGGCGAGAGCTGAGATGATACCATTCTCATCAGAGAGTTTTTGCATACAAGCGCGTTTATTTTCTGTTAAAACCATTTTATACCTCTTTTACAATTAATTGGTCATAGAGACCTTGATAGTTAGCCATATTGACATGACCGGTCATTTTTTCTTGAGCATTAAGCATACCTAGGACATTTGCCTTGATCAACAGTTCTTGATCCGTTTCTCTATGGAAAAAACCTGAAGCAATACCTGCCACTGTAGAATCTCCAGAACCGACTGGATTTACTACTTGAATTCTTGGAATATCTACTTTGTAGAAAGTGTTACCGTGTTTGGCAAAGGCACCATTAGCGCCTAAGGAAACGATAATCCACTCGATTCCATCAAATAGTGGTTCTTGAAGGACTTCTTTTAATTCATCCAAATCTTTAGAAATTTCTCTTCCCAAAAGTTGAGATAATTCTTCATTATTTGGTTTGATAACTGTTGGCTTATGTGGAGATTCAAGAACCGCCTGAAGTGAAGCTCCTGAACAGTCCAAGACAACAGGTTTACCAGCTTGGTTAGCAAGTTCAACCAGACTAGCATAATAATCCACTGGAAGTCCTGCAGGTAGACTACCTGAAATAGCCACTACCTCTACAGTCTCTAAAAGTTCTTTGAAATGAGCCAAGAAATCTTGACCTTCTTTTTCTTGAACTTCAGGACCTTTTTCTAGGATTTCTGTTTGGTTTTCTCCATGTAGAATTGCGATACAGTTACGGGTTTCACCTTGAATAGAGAAGAAACGTTTGCTTACTTTATCATCAATATTTTCTACTAAAAAATCACCAAGTTTACCACCGACAAGTCCTGTTGCGACTACGGAGTCACCAAATTCCGATAGGACACGAGTAACGTTAAGACCTTTACCACCAGCCGTTTTAGTGACATCCACCACACGGTTGACAGTGTCGATTTTCAGTTCATCCAAAGGATAGGAAATATCAATGGATGGGTTCATTGTGACTGTTAAAATCATAAGTCACCTCTTAGTCGTGGTATTCACCACGATCCCATTTTTCAAGGAACTCTGTAAAGAAGTTGGCATCCGTTTGATGATCGTTATGAGTTTCAACGTGTTGGATTTTAGCGATCAATTTTTTGTTTTCTTCTGATGGTTTGTATTCAGCGTTGATGAAAGCTTCAATGATATCACACATGAGCAATTCACCAGTGATTTTACCACCAAATCCGATTACGTTGGCATTCAATTGTTCTTTTGCATATAAAGCTGTTGTCATATCGCGAACCAAAGCAGAACGAACACCAGGAACCTTGTTAACAGCATTATTGATACCTACACCAGTACCACAGATACATACACCAAGATCAGCTTGGCCACTAACTACTGCTTCACCAACTTTTTTACCAAAGATTGGATAGTGGGTACGAGCGTGGTCATAAGTACCAAAGTCGATGACTTCATGTCCTTTTGATTTCAAAAATTCTGAAACAGCCATTTTTTCATTTGTTACGATGTGGTCACATCCGATTGCAATTCTCATTTTATCTTACCTTTCTTTCAATATCAAAATTAGCACATTTTATTCAACATGTCGACACGGATTTGGTGACGACCGCCGTCGTATTTACCATTTACAAAGCCTTTAGCAATGTTTTTAGCTAATTCATCACCAACAAGTTGAGCACCCATCGTAATCATACGTGAGTTGTTGTGACCTCGAGTCATATAAGCTGAACGTTCATCAGATACTTCTGCAGCAACCATTCCTTTGATTTTAGTAGCAACCATAAACGGACCTGCACCATAAGCATCAATGACGATACCAAGGTTTTGTTCTTCTTTCTTAACTTCTTCCGCAACTGCTAGAGTTACATCAACAAAGTCTTGACCTTCTGCTGTAACATCCACTACGTGGAAGTTTTCTTTTTCCAAGAAGTCTTTTACAACTTCTTTCAATCTTAAACCTGCAGCATCTGCACCAATAACAATAGCCATATTGTATACTCCTTTTTTATAAAAGACCAGTAAAACTTTCTGATTCTAGCCTAAAAGAGACCTTTCTCAAATAGTTACTAGTAGTTTTGTTGACAATAATTTAAATTAAGAACAAATATCTTATTTGTTTCTTAATAAGCTTTCTTCAGAGAAAAGCCAGAACAGTAATCTTGTTAAAATAAACACAAATTGTTCTTTATAAACATAATATACTACTATTAGTTGGAAAAGTCAACAATTTATGTTTGTTTTTGTTTATTTTTTATAGAATCTCGATATCAAAGCCAATCTGGTCAAAATCACTAGGTTTTATAATCTTAACATCTTTCTTATCTTCCAGTCTATCTCCTTCTTCTATTGAAGTAGACAAACCTGACCATGGTTCCAAGGCAATAAAAGGACCTTTATTAAGAGTTGACCATACGATTAAATTTGGAAACTCTTTAAAATCTAGTTTCAAACCTTTATCATGTTTTCGTGAACGCAAAGCTACTGTGCGAGATTCTAACTCATCTAATGTCACAGCATCATAGCTAAAGAAGTCATAATTCAAGTCTATTTCTTTTTGATTGTTTAACCAAGAACTTCTATCTTTGAAATCTAACATTCCTGTTTCTGGGAAAGGTTTTGGAACTGTACATGTTTCTGGCTTTTCAAATTCAAGATAGTAATCTTCATATACCTCGTCATCTAGTAAAGGACAGTTAAAACCAGGATGCCCACCAATAAAGTATGGCATCGATTTTTCAGCTTCTTTATTATAGATTTTATACTGAGTACGTATGGTTTTCCCAGTCACTGTATAAGTGATTTCTAAACGAAAATGATAAGGGTAATTTGCATACATTTCTTCATCATCTTCAATAGCAAATGTAACAGAATTATCTGTTTGTTCGACTAATGTAAAATCTTTTTTTCTTACTAAGCCATGTCGAGGGATTTTTCCTTTTACTTGACTACCATCTTCCTTATCATAAAGGACCGTATCATTTCTTACTGAACCACATATTGGGAATAATACGGGTGCTTGCCCACTCCAATAAGTTGGATCCCCCTGCCACAAATACTCTACGCCTTCCTTGTCTTTTATGGAAGAAAGGGCGCCTCCAAGCGTTTGAAACTCAACATTTAATTGATCTGATTTTAATACAATCATAAGTCTTACCTCCAATTCTCTAAAAAAACTAGGCTGACTGCTCCATAGTGGAAACTGACAACCTAGTTTTTACAATTTACATTTTTAGGAGCAAATTATTTTGCGTTTGCTGCGTATTCTTCATTACGTTTGATCATTTGTTTTCTGTACCATGCAAAGATACCAACGTAGAATACAAGGAATACTAATGCGCCAAGGATAGCTTTGATATCACCAGTTGTAGCGTTACCGATTGCCCAACCAAATAGTTTTTCGATTGGTCCTTCAAGAGTTGAGTGAGTAATCAATTGTGATTGGTTCACACCTTCTGGGAAGGCACCTACACCTTTAGCAAGTTCAGTTGCGAATGGTGCGATAAGTGTACCTGAAAGAAGGAAGAGTGGCAACAAGAGAGTTCCGAAGATAATCATACGGAGCAATTTACCACGAGTAACTACCAAGAGAGCTGGAGTTACACCCATAGCGATGATACCAGCAAGTGGCAAGATACCATTTCCGACATTTGAAAGAAGCACTGCTTCAACCAACATGATTGGTGCAAGTACGTTAGCACAAGCCCAGATTTCAGCACGACCAGCGATAAATGGCCAGTCAAGACCGATGTTGAATTTACGTCCTTGAAGACGTTTAGTAGCAACGTTTGTAATACCTTGTGAAAGTGGTTCTACGGCTGCGATGAACCATGAACCGATCAATGAGAAGAGCTCCAAGCAGACACCGGCAGTCAAACCAAGTGACAACCAACCTTTAATAACAAGTTCCCATGAAGATGCATCTTCTACTCCAGCAACTGGATGTGGAGTACCCATCAAACCGATAACGATACCTAGGATGAAACCGATGAAGAATTTAGATCCCCAGAAACCGATTCGTTTGTTCAATTTAGCAGCGTCAAAGTCGTATTTATCAAGACCTGGGAAGAATTTATCAAAAATCTTATCCAAAACCATGATAACTGGGTTCATCATGTAGTTCATGTGAGTTGAAGTCATTGGTGATGAACTTGGTGCGTTAAGAAGGTCATCAAATGTTGGTTTCATCAAGTCAGAGTTGATGATTTTAAGAACCCCAACAAGAACAACTGCTGCAGTCGCGATGAAGAGTGAAACTCCTTGGCTAACTCCATTGTTGTCAGCGTACCATTTGATCAAAAGACCTGTGATAGACAAGTGCCAGATATCGAAGATATCAACGTCAAGTGTATCAGTTTTCTTTATTGCAAGCATGACAACGTTGACAATCAACATAACTAGCAAGAAGTAAAGTGTCCAAGCAGAACCCCAAGTGATTGTAGCGAGTGGTGCCCAACCAACGTCGGTGATGTTCAATTGAATACCAGTATTTTCAACGAATTTTGCAAGTGAAGCTGAGAAAGCTCCATTAAGCATACCGATGATAGCACCGATACCAGTAAGCGCGATGGCAAGTTTGATACCACCTTCAAGTGCTTTGGAGAATTTCACTCCGAAAAGCAAGGCCAATACTGTCAAAATGATCAGCATGATGATTGGGCCACCCATAGCCAAGATTGGTTTAAAGAAATCGTTGGCTAGATTGATAATGAAATCCATAATTTTTCCTCCCTTTATTTTTATGGAAAATTACAAAATAATAATTAACTTAATCCGTGTTCTTTGATTGCTGCTTCAATATTGTCATAGACCGGAGCGCTCATTGCTGGAATACGGAATAAGATAGGTCCAGCTTCTACTACTGGGATACCAGGGTCAAAACCTAAGTCTGTTGCAGCAATTGGTGTGAAGATATCATAACCTTTAATCAAGTCTTCATTGACATCTTTTACCATAACTGCGTCACACTGTACGTCGTATCCACGGTTAGATAGCTCCTCTTCTAGAGCGCTTTTAATTTGGTGGCTTGAGTTAACACCTGCACCACATGCAGCAAGAATTTTAATCATTTGGATTTCCTCCGATTTTTATTTACTATTAATTTATGAATTTAAGCAGTTGTTTCTGAGATATACTGGAACAAAGCTTCTGGTTCTGTAATCTTAGAAAGTGCTTCTAGATGACCATTACCTGTAAAGAAGTCCATCAATTGAGCAAGAATATTTGTTTGACTCGAACTTGAATTATTGATGATAAAGAAGAGTAATGATACTTCTACTTCCTTGTCAGGAGCAATCATGTTGTGGAATGTTACTGGTTTCGCTAAGCGAACCACAACAACGTTTTCAGTTAAATTATGAATCGTGTCTGTGTGAGGGATTGCTACATTCGGCAAGTCCTTCCCAAGAAATTCCATATCTAAACCGGTTGGGAACATTTTTTCACGTTCAATCAATGCCGATCGATAGGTATCCGTAACAACTTTCTTTTCTTCTAATAGGGTTGCAACTTGATCAAATAGTTGCTCTTGATTATCTGCTTCTAAACAAAAAACTAAGTCTTTGCTGAAGAAATGATCTAATCCCATGACCTTCTCCCTTCATATTTAACTTTTATGATACAAGTATATCACTATATGAAACCGTTGTCAATATTTTTTTGTTGTATTTTGTTTGATTTTTATTTTTTTTGTTTGATTTTAAACAGCAAATAATTTTAAATAGTTTTGAAAAAAGATAGAAAAAAACAGGACATACATCCTGTTTTTTTTATATTAATTATTTTTCGTAGTCCAACTTTGTTCAATCAATGGAAGCATATCCTTTAAAACTTCAGGTGTTCCTTCTAGAGAAACGTATCTAAACTTACCATCGTCTGATTTAAAGATCCAGATCACTAAATATTTACCATTTTTAGCAATACAGTTTACGACATAGGCGTCATAACCACCAATTTTTGACTTAGATCCCCAAACTTTAGAGAAATCCTTGCTTTGTTGTTTAGTTTGATAAACACTAGTAGAGACTTGAACAGCATCAAGAGCAGCATATTCACTTTCACTAACACCAAGGTGCTCTGGTTTAAAAGTATTTAGGGTTACGATATTGATGTCCGTTCCATCACAGTACTGAATATCATCACCACCCTCAACTTCTGTAAAATGAATCCATGATTTTGGCACTTTTACGTAGCCATAAGCATCTGACCCAATTACCTGTGTATCTTTAATTGTCGATTCGGCTACAGTTGTTGTTTCTTGAGCTGTAGTAGTTTCCTGGACTGTTGTTGTATCTGAGGCTACTTCTTTCTTAGTTTTTGAAGCATTACAAGCAGCAAGAGTTAAGCAACACACTAAAAGCGTAGATAAGCTGACGATTTTTTTCATGATCCTTCTCCTTTCACTTCTATTCTAATGAAAGAAAAGATAAGTGTCAAAAGATAACTGTATTAGGAATCAATTATTCTTCATCCATACTCAAGACACTTAGGAAGGCTTCTTGAGGAACTTCTACTGATCCGATAGCTTTCATGCGCTTTTTACCAGCTTTTTGCTTTTCAAGAAGTTTACGTTTACGCGAAACATCTCCTCCATAACACTTGGCAAGAACGTTCTTACGAAGAGCTTTGATATCTGTACGAGCTACAATCTTGTGTCCAATAGCTGCTTGGATTGGAACTTCAAATTGTTGACGTGGAATGATTTTCTTGAGTTTATCAACGATGAGTTTTCCACGTTCATAAGCAAAGTCCTTGTGAACGATAAAGCTGAGTGCATCAACCTTGTCTCCATTGAGAAGGATATCCATTTTCACTAGCTTAGATGGACGATACTCTGACAATTCATAGTCAAAGCTTGCGTATCCACGTGTTGAAGATTTGAGCTTGTCAAAGAAATCAAAGACAATTTCAGCAAGTGGAATTTGATAGATAACATTGACACGATTATCATCAATATAATCCATTGTTACAAAGTCACCACGTTTGCGCTGAGCTAGTTCCATTACTGCTCCTACGAATTCTTGTGGTACCATGATTTGTGCTTTAACATAAGGTTCTTCAATGGACGCAATTTTGGTTGGGTCTGGAAACTCAGATGGATTCGATACATCCATAGACTCACCGTCAGTTTGATTGACCTTGTAGATAACGGATGGTGCAGTCATGATCAAGTCAATGTTGAACTCACGTTCCAAACGTTCCTGAATAACATCCATATGAAGAAGGCCAAGGAAGCCACAACGGAAACCAAAACCAAGAGCTTGCGATGTTTCGGGTTCAAACTGAAGACTAGCATCGTTCAACTGCAATTTTTCAAGGGCTTCACGAAGGTCATTGTATTTATTTGACTCGATTGGATAAAGACCTGCGAAAACCATCGGATTCATCTGCTTGTATCCAGATAGGGGTTCTGAAGCCGGGTTTGCCGCCAAGGTAACTGTATCACCGACACGAGTGTCTTGAACAGTCTTGATAGATGCTGCAATATAACCAACGTCACCTGTCGCAAGGAAGTCACGTCCTACTGCTTTGGGTGTGAATATTCCGACCTCAGTAACATCAAAGGTTTTACCATTGCTCATGAGCTGAATCTTATCACCTGGCTTAACAACTCCATCCATGACACGAACTTGGAGGATAACGCCACGATAAGCATCGTAAACTGAGTCAAAAATCAAAGCTTTTAATGGTGCTGATACATCACCAGTTGGTGCTGGAACTTTTTCTACAATTTGCTCTAAAATATCTTCAATTCCAATCCCAGCTTTTGCTGAAGCTAATACAGCCTCACTAGCATCCAGACCGATGACATCTTCAATTTCTGTACGCACGCGCTCTGGATCTGCAGCAGGCAAGTCAATCTTGTTAATAACTGGAAGGATCTCCAAATCATTATCTAAGGCAAGGTAAACGTTAGCTAATGTTTGAGCCTCAATCCCTTGAGCAGCATCAACGACCAAAATTGCGCCCTCACAGGCAGCTAGAGAACGTGATACCTCATAAGTGAAGTCCACGTGTCCTGGTGTGTCAATCAGGTGGAAAATATAGGTTTCGCCGTCTTTGGCAGTATAATTAAGCTCGATGGCATTCAGTTTGATAGTAATCCCACGCTCTCTCTCTAGGTCCATACTATCAAGAAGCTGAGCTTGCATTTCACGACTAGAAACCGTCTCTGTAGCCTCCAAAATACGGTCTGCCAATGTTGACTTCCCATGGTCAATATGCGCAATAATGGAAAAGTTTCGGATCTTCTCCTGACGTTTTTTCAATTCTTCTAAATTCAAGATTCTCTTCCTTTCAGGGTATCTATTAATTATAAATTGTTTTTATGTTTTTGACAAGACCATAATACCCTGTAGAGAGTATTAATCTTCAGCAACAAAGCCGTCATTTTCGATGAAATAGTGGTCTGTCATACCTTGGTCAGTAAAGACAATTCCATGAAGGACACCACCATAGACAGCTCCTCCATCCATTCCGATTTTTCCATCTTCTGTCATCCAAAGTTCTGCAGTTCCTGGTTTTTGATCCAAAAGTCCGTAGACTGGTGTATGACCAAAAACAATTGTTTTTCCTGTATGATTAACTGCTTCGTGGAATGGTTTTCTGAGCCAGACTTTCTTGTAATCTGTAGTTTCATGCCAATCATCCAAAGTTAAATCAATTCCAGCATGAACAAAGATATACTGATCCGTTTCAATCACGAATGGCATTTGTCGGATAAAAGCAACCAAGTCTGCTGCTTCAGTTTCTACACGCTTAGCATCTGCTACTCCATCTACTAGTGCATCCAGTGGACGACCTAAAATAGAATTAATAGTTGTATCCCCACCATTACGACGATAGTGGTCATAGCTTTCTTCAGGATTATCCAACCAAGTTAAAAACATGTACTCGTGATTTCCTGAAATGCAAATCGCTCCTTGATTTTCTACTAAGTCTTTGACCATTTCAAGAACACGACGACTATCTTCCCCTCTATCAATCAAATCTCCAAGAAAGAGTAATTGAGTCTTACCATCCCATGTTTTTAGAAGGTCCTCGAGCATTCCTGCTTTTCCGTGAACATCTCCAATTACATAATAGTCTGTCATTTATTTCTCCTTACTTTGTAACAATTCTCTCGCTTGACTAAGTGCTGCTTCAGTCACATTCTCACCAGCCAACATTTTAGCAACTTCTTCTACTCTTTCTTCAACTGTCAACAAGCGAACTGTTGAAACAGTTGAATGGTCATTACTAATCTTTTCAATAAAGAACTGATAATCTGCGATCGCAATGACTTGAGGAAGATGAGATATAGCTAATACTTGGCCGTGCTGACCAATTTTATGAATCTTTTGAGCGATTGCTTGAGCAACACGACCTGAAACTCCTGTGTCCACTTCATCGAATACAATACTGGTCTTACCTTCCTTACGAGAAAAAGCAGACTTGATCGCCAACATGAGGCGAGACAACTCTCCTCCAGAAGCTACTTTGACCAATGGTTTAAAAGCTTCTCCAGGGTTGGTGGAGATGTAAAATTCAACACTTTCATTTCCTTCACGAGTAAACTTACCTTTAGTAAATTGAACCTGAAACCAAGCTTTCTCCATATAGAGGTCTTTGAGTTCTTGCTGAATCTCAATTTCTAATTGTTGCGCTAAGTTATGTCGAGCAGATGCAAGCTTACTTGCTAAGTTAACTAGACTTACTTCTAATTGTTTGAGTTCAGCTTCCATATCTTCTGAAGAAAGATTATTACCAGTCAGAAGGTTGTATTCTTCAGTGATTTTAGCAAAGTACATCAAGACATCATCGACATTTCCACCATACTTACGTGTGATGGCGTGAATGAGATCCAAACGGCTTTCAATCTGCATTAGACGATTACCGTCAAAATCAAGATCTTCAATAATATCCTCTAAACGTTTGGTAACATCTTCTAGAACATAATAAGATTCAGATAAGGAAGTAGAAATTTCACGATATTCTACATCATACTCTTCTATACTTTCCATATCATTCATAGCTGAACGCACGTTAGCTAGACTTGAAAATTCTTCATTATCTAACATTGTATAAGCATTAGTCAACGTATCAGCAATATTTTTATGATTTAGAAGTTTATCTCGTTCTTGGTTTAGTTTGAGGTCTTCACCTGGCTGTAAGGATGCAGATTCAATTTCAGCCATCTGAAATTCCAACATTTCAATACGAGCCTTGTGCTCTTCTTGATTTTTCTTAATCTCAAGAAGTTGCTTGCGCATTTTACGATAAGCATCAAAGTTTGTCTGATAGGCTTGCTTCAGTTCCAGAAAATCTGTATCACCAAACCCATCAAGCATATGAATATGCAATTGTGGACGCATTAACTCTTCTTGGTCATGTTGGCCATGGATATCAACAAGATACTGTCCAATTGAGCGAAGAACAGATAGATTAACCATCTGTCCATTGACACGACTAACACTACGCCCGTTTTGTAAAATTTCACGTCGGATGATGATTTCATCACCTAACTCTATTCCTTGCTCATCAAAAATCATTTGCAAAGCATGACTGTTTTCAACCGAGAAAAGACCTTCGATTTCAGCCTTAGGAGCACCATGACGAATGACGTCCGTTGTAGCTCTGGCGCCCAGCATCATATTCATAGCATCGATGATGATAGACTTCCCAGCACCGGTTTCTCCAGTCAGAACTGTCATCCCCTTCTCAAAATTAAGTGAAATAGCCTCAATGATGGCAAAGTTTTTAATTGAAATTTCAAGTAACATAAGGTCCTACCACTTTTTAACTTGCTCAACAATCTCTACAGCTGCTTCTTCAGTTCGCGCCACAATTAAAATTGAGTTATCATCTGCTAAACAGCTAAAAATCATATCCGAAAATGTTTGAGTCAATTGACTTTTAACAAAAATTGTATTCCCAGGAATAACATCTAAGTTGATGAGATTACCCATTCTTTCGAAACTTTCGATATTGTTCTCAGATAACTGTAAACTTTTAACTACTGACTTTGGTAATTCATAGACATATGTATTGTCTTTCAAAGGAATTTTTACAATCCCTAATTCTTTGATATCACGTGAAACAGTTGCTTGAGTAGCAGAGATGCCTGCTTCTCTCAAGTGTTCAACGATTTCTTCTTGTGTGCCGATTTGATAGTCAGTCACAAATCTTCTAATCTTTTCAAGTCTTTCTTTTTTATTCATCTTTAAACTCTCTATGTGCTTTTTCTACTACTTGTTCTATTTCAGAAACTACTTGATTGCTTGCATGTTCCTCTTTACGTAAATAAGCAAGAAACTCAATATTCCCATGTCCACCTTGAATAGGAGAGAAATCCAATCCTAAGACTGAGAATCCTTCATCAACTGCCATTTTAGTAACTGATTCTAAAACATTTTGGTGAACTTTGGCATCTCTGATAATTCCATTTTTACCAATCTGTTCTCGTCCTGCTTCAAACTGTGGTTTTATGAGTGCGACGACTTCACCTTGGTCTTCCAAGACTCTATGTAGAGCCGGTAAAATGAGACTCAAAGAAATAAAACTCACATCGATACTTGCAAAACTTGGTTCTTCTTCAAAGTCATTTTTTTCAGCATAACGAAAGTTAAATTGCTCCATGCTGATAACACGTGAATCTTGGCGTAATTTCCAGGCTAGCTGATTGGTCCCAACATCAACGGCATAAACCAGTTTCGCACCATTTTGAAGCATGACATCCGTAAAGCCTCCTGTTGAAGCTCCAATATCAATGGTCGTTTTGCCTTCAACTGATATTTCAAATTTTTCTAAAGCTTTCTCAAGTTTCAAGCCGCCTCGACTAACATACTTGAGTTTCTCACCCTTGAGTTTTAATTCAGTATCGTCAGGAATTTTTTCTCCTGGTTTATCAAAACGCTCACCATTAAGGACTGCAATCACTAATCCAGCCATTACGCCCCGCTTAGCCTGTTCTCTTGTTTCAAATAAACCTTGTTTGTAGGCAAGTACATCTACTCTTTCCTTAGGCATTGATTCTCAAACTTTCTACTATTTTTACAATTGGTTCTTTATCAAAGTCGACTAATTGGCTAATCACATCTAATTTTTCATTAGCCTGATCCAAAGTTCGGTTACAAAAAACTTTTGCCTCATCCAATCCTAACAAAGCAGGATAGGTTGATTTCTCAGCTTGCAAATCTTTTTGTGGTGTTTTACCAATTTCCTCAAAACTAGCAGTAACATCAAGGATATCATCTCTCACTTGAAAAGCAAGCCCAATCAGCTCTCCAACTGTTTTCAACTGTTTTTGAAGATTTTCATCCAATCCTGCAATAACTCCTGCCGCTTGAAAAGGGAAGGCTAAAAGTTTACCAGTTTTATTAGCATGGATGGTCTGAAGTTCTTCTAGATTTAAATGTTTACCTTCACCTTCCATATCCAAAACTTGGCCAGCGACCATCCCCATACTTCCAGAAGAAAGGGACAAAGAAGCTATTAAATCTACCTTAATTTCGTTTGGCAAGTCTGCTTGCGCTATCAAAGCATAAGGATCTAAAAAGAGGGCATCTCCTGCTAAAATTGCTAGTGCTTCACCAAACTTCTTATGGTTGGTTAAACGCCCACGACGAAAATCATCATCATCCATAGCAGGAAGATCATCATGAATTAAGCTTCCTGTGTGAATCATCTCAAGCGCTGCTGCAACCTGGGCATGAGCTATAGTGATTGGCACTTGTAAAGACTCCAAAACTTCTAAAAGTAGATAAGGACGGATCCTTTTACCACCTGCATGAATAGAATAGAGAACAGCTTCTCTGAGATTAGCAGCTAATTGCTGGTCTCCATAAAACTCCTCAAGAGCTGACTCAACCAAAGCTAATTTTTCTTGCTTGTTCATAGAAGTTCGCTTTCTGTTCCATCTTCTTGCATGACTTTAACCAAGGTCTTTTCAGCTTTATCAAGTGTTGCTTGCAATTCTTTTGAAAGAACCATTCCTTTTTGAAATGCAGTAATAGCATCTTCTAAAGCAATTTCACCATTTTCTAAACTCTGAACAATAGTCTCAAGCTCTGCTAAATTATCTTCAAATTTCTTCTGTTTTGACATCTTTAACCTCTAAATCTACTTGACCATCTCGCATCATCAGCATCACCTGGTCATTTTTTTTCAAATCATTTGCAGAAGATACCACGGTATCCTCTTTTTTAACAATCGCATAACCCCTTGCTACGATACGACTCGTATCTAACATGAGTAGAGCTTCTGACAAGCGTTTTACTTCAGCAACCTTGGCATCATAGATCACAGCCATCTGGCTACGCATTAATTTTTGTAACTGTTGAATACGGTCTTGGTAGCGCTGAATCTTGACATTTGGCGATAATTGCTCCAAACGGTGAATTTGAGCTTGAAACTTCTGTTGATTTCTAACTAACTCACCATTCAATCCCTGCTTCAGTCGAAGCATTAACTGATCCAAACGTTGCAGATATCCATCATATAAACGCTCTGGTTGCCTGAAGATGACTGATTGACTAAGCCCTCTCAAGACTTCTTTTTTCTTTGATAAAGTATTTTGTACAGCAGTAGCCATTCGTTTCTCTTGATTTTTAAGGTAGGTCAGTAGATCTAACTTAGTCACAGGTGTAGCTAACTCTGCTGCAGCAGTTGGTGTTGCTGCTCTCTTGTCGGCAACAAAATCAGCCAAAGTTACATCTGTTTCGTGGCCCACACTTGAAATAATAGGAAGGCGCGATTCAAAGATAGAACGCACTACAATCTCTTCGTTAAAAGCCCAAAGATCCTCAATTGATCCTCCACCACGACCAATGATAAGAACATCCAAGTCTTCTCGTTCATTAGCTCTAGCAATGTTACGGGCAATCTCCTCTGCTGCCCCTTCGCCTTGAACCTTGGTAGGATATAAAACAATCTCAACCCCTGGGAAACGTCTGCTAACGGTAGTAATAATATCCTGTATAACAGCACCACTACGACTAGTCACAACCCCGATGCGTTTTGCAAACTGAGGGATTGCTTGTTTAAAGCGTTCTTGAAAAAGGCCTTCTTCTGATAATTTCTTTTTTAATTGTTCGAACTGAATTGCAAGAGCCCCTACACCATCAGGCTCTGCCTTTTCAATGATGATAGAGTAGCTCCCACTTGGTTCATAGACTTGGACACGACCGATAACATTGATCTTCATCCCTTCTTCCAAATCAAAACCTAGTTTCTGATAAATACCTGACCAAATAGTCGCTTGGATTACAGCTCGATCATCTTTTAGAGAAAAATATTGATGAGTTGGACGCTTCCGGAAGTTAGAAACCTGACCAGTTAAATAGACCCTCTCCAAGTATGGGTCTTTATCGAATTTCATTTTCAGATACTTAGTCAAAGTTGTTACCGACAAATACTTTTCCATCTCAACCTCCTTCTTTCTCTAGTTTTTCCTGGGTATTATTATACCAAAAAAACGTTTAAAAATCTCTCTTTTCACCTCTAGAATACGAAAACAAGACTGGATTTCTTTGAGCTTGTCTAATAATATACAAAAGCCCTCGGAAAAATCCAAGGGCTTTAATTAGTTCACTGAACTAGATTATTTTTTAAGGTTGTAGAATGATTTCAATCCACGGTATTTTATTTTAAATGTATTATATAGGAAAAAATAAGATAAAAACCCTATAAAATAAGCATAAATAAGAAATAAACTACATATAATTTTTACCATTAAAATACAAAAGTTTACACCTTATGCCCCTTTCTTGCCACCTATTTTTTTCAAAAAACTTTATAAAAACGCTTGTCTATCTCGGTATACCGTTATATAATAAAATCAAGAGCAAAAAAGGTAAACGCTAAGAGATAGGGGCAAAAGCCCGTCACACCTCTATTTTATCAAACGAAAAGAGAAAAGCAATGGTTAGTGCAATAGCTATTTTTATAATCGCAATCAATGTATACATTTATCTCAAAAATAAAAAGGACAAATAATATGAGAAAAGTTATTCAAGAATTATTGGACAGTTCGATGTCTACATCTGCTATTTCACAAGGTGCTGGAGTTCCATGGACTACTGTTTCTGACCTTAGAAAAGGAAAAACAAGCATGGATAAAATGGCCCTTCTCACAGCAGAAAAGCTCTATGAATTTGCTACAGCTGATAAGCAGTGATTTTGGTCACTGCTTTTATTATTTTGGGAAACAAAAAATCGCATTTTTGAAACTTTTTTTATTGCATTTTTGAAACTGAAAGTGTAAAATTAAGGTGTAATATATAGGAGGCAATTACCATGAACGTTGGTGAAAAAATTAAATTAAGAAGAAAAGAATTAAAAATCTCTGCTGACGAACTAGCTGACGCAGTCGGCGTTTCACGTTCCACTATATTTCGTTACGAAAAAGGAGATATTGAGAAGGTAGGTCCGGAAGTTTTAAAGAAGATCGCTGATAAGTTGTATATTTCTCCCGCTGAGCTCATGGGGTGGAGCGATGAAACTACAATAGAACCGAAAACATATACAGATTTAGACCTACGCAAAATGGCAGAAAACGCTAAAACATTTGACGGTAAGCCGTTAAATGAAGATGATATCGAAGCCATTCAAAACATTATTGAGATATATCTCAAAGGAAGACAATGAGTATTGAAGGTATTTGCAAAAATACGGAATCCAGATTGAATACTTTGACAAGAATTTGTGGAATAGAAACGGCATCTATCATCTATATTGATGAAATTAAAGTAGTTTTTGTAAGCAAAGACTTAGCGCCTAAAAAACAGAAACAAGTTATACTGCATGAGTTAGGGCATATAGACCATACTGAGCAAGAATATAAGAATACTAAGATTAAATGTGAGAATGAAGCTGATAGAAACATAATACATCATTTACTTGCGGATGCTTTAGATCAATTAGAAAATCCGTCTGAATTTAATTATCTTGACTTCATGAAATGTTATAATTTAAAAACCACTACTGAAGAAGTAATGGTTAAGGAAGAATACCAAAGTTTACTTAAAAATTTTATTGGAGGTTAATATGAAATTTTGTCCAGAATGTGGTAACCCAGTAGAGGGCTATAAATTTTGTCCAAATTGCGGTTATTCCATCTCTAACCAAGAACTGACTGAACAACCTCAGCCAGGCGATAAAACAGCTTCTCCATCTCTTGTCCCACGAAGCAGAAAAACGGATAAAGTCGGGCCACTTGAGATTGATAGATATAATCGTACCTATCGTATTCATGGAGCTCAAAAAGCAAAAGGCTCTTCTGGATTGGTCGGAGGAGCAATTAAAGGTACAGCGAAAGCTACACTTGCGGTTAGTACAATGGGGTTATCGTTGATACCGTCATTGGTAAAGAAAGATAAAAATGACACTGACTGGTATTCATTCGAGGATTTAGTATCGTATGAATTGATTGTAAATAATCAGACTGTTGTTTCGGGTGGTGTTGGTCAAGCTTTGGTTGCAGGCGCTATGTTTGGACCTATTGGAGCAGTTGCAGGTGGTATCGTATCCAAACGAAAATCAACCTCTAAAATTCTAAACATGACCGTCCGTGTGACCTCAAATGACTTCAATAAACCGGTCATATTTATCGACTTGATTAGAAAGCCAGTAAAGAATACTTCGAAAGAGTACAAGGAAGCAGTTGAAAACGCTCAACGAATCATGGGAGCTTTGGACGTCATCGTTCATAATTCGTAAATAAAAAAATCCCCACGCTCACAAAGTTTGGCGAGTCTGAGCGTGGAGTGGGATGTATAGAAAGATAGGCATTGAAAAGCCCTCTTTTCTATGTCTATTTTACCAAGAAATGAGGTGAAAAGCAAATGTGGATGGAAGATTGATTCAAAGATTACTTGATACTGAAGAATGGACGTATACTCAAAAATATCGTGTAAAGTCTATTTTGAAAGTCTTTTTTGATTATGCCATTGACCAGGGATTCCTTGAGAATAACCCAGCTAGAAAAGCAAAGTTTCCTCGAAAAAAACAAAGTTTGCAGCAGATTAAAAATGCGAAAAACAAATACCTGGAACCAAAAGAATATAAAGCAATCTTAAAAGAACTCTATCGAAAAGACATTACTCTAAGTTATGCTTTAGCGTGTGAGTTTATGATTCTAAACGGATGTCGTGTTGGAGAGTTAGCTGGTCTTACACTAGACAAATATAACAAGGATAGCAAAACATTAGATATCCATACAACATTCAACCGATATATCCCAGATGATGACGGGACTAAGACCTTTGCAAGTTTTCGGACTACACACTTAACGAAAAGAGTAGTTGAAATTCTTGATCAGATGATTGAACTTAATCTTTTAAACGAATCAACAGATAAGAATTGGTATAAGAGCGACCGTTTTTTCGTCACAAACACTGGAAGGCCAATCCATAGTTCTATTCTATGCAAGTCGCTTCAAAGAGCAAATGAGCGCCTTAAAAAACCTATTCCTAAACATATATCCCCTCATATCTTCAGACATACCACGATTAGTATTCTAGCAGAAAATAGAATCCCTCTCAAAACGATTATGGATCGTGTTGGTCATTCTGATTCTGAAGTCACTACTTCCATCTATACCCACGTCACGAAGAATATGAAAGACGAAGCAATCAATGTCCTTGATAAAGTAATGAAGAATATTTTATAAAAAGTTTGCCCCTTTTTGCCCCCTATACAAATAAAAAGCCCTTCGGATAAAATCCGAGGGGCTTAAAACGTTGTTAAATCAACGATTATTTTTTCAAGTTGTAGAATGATTTCAATCCACGGTATTCAGCTACTTCACCAAGTTGATCTTCGATGCGAAGCAATTGGTTGTATTTAGCGATACGGTCTGTACGTGAAAGTGAACCAGTCTTGATTTGTCCTGCGTTTGTTGCAACTGCGATGTCAGCGATTGTTGAATCTTCAGTTTCACCTGAACGGTGTGATACAACGGCAGTGTAACCAGCTTCTTTCGCCATTTCGATAGCGTCGAATGTTTCAGTAAGAGTACCGATTTGGTTAACTTTGATAAGGATTGAGTTAGCAGCACCTTCTTCGATACCTTTTTCAAGATAAGAAGTGTTTGTTACGAAGAAGTCGTCACCAACCAATTGAACTTTACCACCAAGACGTTCAGTAAGAGCTTTCCAACCGTCCCAGTCGTTTTCGTCCATACCATCTTCGATAGTGATGATTGGGTATTTGTTTACCAATTCTTCAAGGTAGTCGATTTGTTCAGCAGCAGTGCGGACAGCAGCTCCTTCACCTTCGAATTTAGTGTAGTCGTATACTTTGCGTTCTTTATCGTAGAATTCTGATGATGCACAGTCAAATCCGATAAATACATCTTTACCTGGAACATAACCAGCAGCTTCGATAGCAGCAAGGATTGTTTCTACACCATCTTCAGTTCCGTCGAAACGAGGAGCGAATCCACCTTCGTCACCTACGGCAGTTTCCAAACCACGTGATTTAAGGATTTTCTTAAGTGCGTGGAAGATTTCAGCACCCCAACGAAGAGCTTCTTTGAATGTAGGTGCACCAGCAGGTACGATCATGAATTCTTGGAAAGCGATTGGAGCATCTGAGTGAGATCCACCATTGATGATGTTCATCATTGGAGTTGGAAGAACTTTAGTGTTGAATCCACCAAGGTAGCTGTAAAGTGGGATTTCAAGATAGTCAGCAGCAGCGCGAGCTACAGCGATAGACACACCAAGGATTGCGTTTGCACCCAATTTACCTTTGTTAGGAGTACCGTCAAGAGCGATCATAGCACGGTCGATAGCTTGTTGATCACGTACATCATAGCCGATAATAGCTTCAGCAATGATGTTATTTACGTTGTCAACAGCTTTTTGTGTACCAAGACCACCGTAACGAGATTTGTCACCGTCGCGAAGTTCAACTGCTTCGTGTTCACCAGTAGAAGCTCCTGATGGAACCATACCACGTCCGAAAGCACCTGATTCAGTATAAACTTCTACTTCAAGTGTTGGGTTACCGCGTGAGTCTAGGACTTCGCGAGCGTAAACATCAGTAATAATTGACATTTTTTACTCTCCTTTGAGTTTAATTATTTTACACCTCTATGATACATCAAAAAGATACCTTTTTCAAGAAAAAACGTTATCTTTGTGCAAATTTTCCTTAAGTTTGTTAAGTAATCGCTTTCTTTTCCGCCTTATCTATAGACTTTTATGATATACTATATTTATGACTGATGTATCAAAACAAATATTAGAAAAAGCTCATGGCGGGCTCAAATTAAATCCAGACGAACAAAGACGTTTTCTTGGTACCTTTGAAGAACGTGTTCTTGGCTACGCTGAACTCGCTACTGCGAATGATGACAAATTTCAAAAGGCATTTTTAACAATTTTAGAGACTTTAAAAAAAGAAACTGAACCTTTATTTGTCAAAATTTCTCCTCAAGTTGAGTTTGAAAAACAAGTTTATTATTTAAAAAATGCTAAAGATTCTGATTGCCAAGCAACTATCGTTTCTGAAGATCATAACTCTTCTCCTTTTGGACTGGTTATCCATAGCGATGTTCTGGTTCAAACAAGTGAAAAAGACCTCAGAAAGGCCTTTTCAGACTTGTGGCAAGAGAAAGAGACGAAAGCTCCTACTTCTCTCTGGAAAAAATGGTTTGGTTAACTCTATCTCAAAGACATGATTCGTGCGATGCTTGCAGCTGTATTTTCTAAATAGACAGCTGCTTTTTTTAGACTGTCTGCTAACGGTTCGCTTTTTTCAAGTATGGAAAAAGCTGCGACTATATTCTCAAATGGTAAGGGTGGTAAATCCTCAGACAAACTACCACAAATAGCAATAACTGGAACACTATTTGGTGTTCTTTTTGCAACACCGATTGGTGCCTTACCTGCCAAACTTTGCGAGTCCAGTCTACCTTCGCCAACGATAACTAGGTCTGCATCAGTAACTTTTTGATCGAAGTTTATCAAATCCAAACAAGTTTGAATACCTGATACAATCTCTGCTCCAGCGAAGGCACACAAGCCAGCTGCAATACCACCGCCTGCTCCTGCACCATCTAATTTTAATATTTCGGGTCCAACTTTACTATAGAAGTCTTTAATAGCAGCATCAACTTCTTTAAATTTAGATGGATCCAATCCCTTTTGTTTCCCAAATGTAAAGGTAGCACCCTGAGGTCCACAAAGAGGATTGGTAACATCTGCAAGTATTTTTATATGTACATCAGAAGGAATTTGAATTACTCCCTCCTTCAAAATTTTCCTGATATCAAATAGTGATTGACCATTTGCTTGAAGTACAATTCCGTTTTTGTCATAAAACTGGTAACCAAGTCCTGAAGCAGTGCCAATTCCACCATCGTTACTAGCTGTACCACCGACACCAACGTAGATATCTTTGATTCCTTGTTCTATCAAATGGAGAATAAGTTGACCAATTCCCTTTGTTTGAATCTCTAGAGGATTACGTTTATCAAAAGAGATTTTAGCAAGACCTACTAAATTTGCAACTTCAAATAGAGCTAATTCTCTTTTTTGAAAGTAAGACATCAAAACCTCATCACCAAAAGGTCCAGTTACCTGGACTGTTTTTTCTTCCAAACCTAGAGAACTTTTAATGGCGTCTACTGTCCCTTCACCTCCATCACCAACAGGTAAAAGTAAACACTCCACGTTAGGTATGGCCCTTTCGAACCCTCTTTTTATAGCTTCTGCTACTTCGTTTGCAGGAAGACTCTCCTTGAAAGAGTCCGGCGCGATAACAACTTTCATTTTGATTCCTCTTTCTATCTAAAGGAAGTCTATCATTTCCAAAACTTTCCCAAAATCTCTCTCATCTACCTGAAGATTTATTTCCTTTTTCACAATATCCTTGGCACAAAAGGCTATTCCTAGTCCTGCACTTTTAAGCATTTTTAAGTCATTAGCTCCATCACCGATTGCAATCGTTCTATCAAATGGCACTTGTAATTCTTCAGCCCATCTCACGAGGGTTGCTTCTTTTACTTCTCTGCTTATAATAGGGCCAATTAGATTTCCAGTTAAATGATCATCTTTGATTTCCAGTTGATTAGCAGTATATAATGAAATACCCAAATCTTTTGCTAATCTTTCTACAATAGTGGTAAATCCGCCTGATACTAAACCGACTTCTATCTGATTTTTTTGAAGAACTTTAATAAACCGGGCAGCATTTTTACTAAGGTGAAGTTCATGATAAATCTTATCGAAAACATTGATAGAGAGACCTTTAAGAAGAGAAACACGTCTTTTTAAACTTGCTTCGAAGTCTAATTCTCCTCTCATAGCTTGAGCTGTTAGCAGGGCTACTTTTTCTTCGCACTCTGCCTCTTTCCCTAATAAATCAATAACCTCTTCTTCTATCAGAGTTCCATCAACATCTAGGACACAGAGTCCTCTAGCTTTATTCATTTATTCCCCATACTTTCATCATCTCAAAAAATCGTATGAAAGCATCATACGATTTTATTTATTTAATTTGCTAAGCTGTGATATAAATCAAGATAAGACTGACAAGCTGTATCCCAAGAGAAGTCACATTCCATAGCTTGTACTTGAAGTTTCTTCCAAACGTCAGGATGATTATAGTAAACATCCAAAGCAGTTTGAAGAGCCCAGTTAAGCCAGTATGACGTCAAGTTGTCAAAACTAAATCCTGTACCCGTTCCTTCAATTGGATTGAATGGTTGAACAGTATCTCTCAACCCGCCTACCTCATGAACAAGTGGTAATGTTCCATAACGCATAGCCATCATTTGAGAAAGTCCACATGGTTCAAAACGACTTGGCATGAGGAAAATATCACAGGCTGCATAAATTTCTTGTGCTAGCTTGACATCAAAGGTAATATTGGCAGAAAGTTTATCTGGGAATACTTGACCAAACCATGAGAAGGCTTGTTCAAAACCAGGATCACCTGTACCCAAGAGAACGATTTGAACATCTTCTTGAAGCATGCGATGCAAACCTTCAACGACGACATCAAAACCTTTCTGTCTTGTCAAACGCGACACAATACCAATCATTGGAACATCGGGACGAACTGGAAGACCAACTTTTTCTTGAAGTTTAGCTTTATTCTGAGCTTTTCCTGATAGGTCTGATTTATTAAAATGATAATCCAACAAAGGATCCGTTTCTGGATTATAAAGATCAGTATCGATTCCATTTACAATACCAGAAAGCTTACCAGACTCCATTCGTAAAATCTGATCCAAGCCACAACCAAACTCTGTTGTCATGATTTCATAAGCATAGCTTGGCGATACAGTAGATACACGATCTGCATAGAGGATACCAGCCTTCATCCAGTTCAGGCAGTCATTCCAGCGAACTGTACCATCCGCATAGCGTTCAAATCCAACTCGGAACAAATCCCAAAGCATACCTTCAGAAAATTGACCTTGGAATTCCAAATTATGGATCGTTAAGACAGTCTTAATGTTTTGATAGGCTTGTATCCATCTGTATTTTTCCTTCAACAAGAAAGGAATCATAGCTGTATGATAATCATGAGCATGAAGAACATCTGGAATAAAACCAATACGCTCCATAGCCTCTAGAGCCGCAAGTTGGAAGAAAGCAAAGCGTTCACCATCATCGAAATCACCATACACATGACCACGGAAGAAATAATACTGGTTGTCAATAAAGTAGAAAGTAACACCATTTAAAACAGTCTTCTTAATGCCACAAAATTGTCTACGCCAACCAACATATACTTCAAATTGAAGAACATCTTCAATTTGATCACCAAACTTGGCTTCCACCATGTCATAGTATGGCAGGATAACAGCAACTTCATGACCAGCTTTAACTAATGATTTTGGAAGAGCCCCGATAACATCTCCCAAGCCACCTGTTTTAGAAAAAGGGGCTCCTTCGGCTGCTACAAATAAAATTTTCATGAAAGAATGTCCTCTGTTACTTTTTCACCTTTTTTGATGACAACAGGATTTTCTGCTGTACCACGAATAACAACTCCATCAGCTACTTCAGCACCCTTATCAATAATTGCATACTCAACTTGAGCACCTTCACCAACGACAACACGAGGGAAAACAATAGATTCTTTAACTAAGCTATCTTTATGAATTTGAACATTACGCGAAACAACTGAACGAACAACCTTACCTTCGACAATACTACCAGAAGCAAACTGCGAAGTATTTACTTCACAACCAGGTGCATAATAAGTTGGTTCTTCGTTTTTCACCTTTGTATGAATCTTTTGATTTGGAGAGAATAAAGAGTAGAATTTATGCAGATCAAGCATATCAATATTGGCTTGGTAGTATGTTTCTACAGAATGAATATTTGCTAAGTAACCAGTATACTCGTATGCAAAAGCACCTGATTCTGCTGCTAAGTCACGTAGAACATAACGTAGTTTTTCTGGGTGTTCTTTCTGAGCTTCTTCTTCCAGACGTTCAATCAACCATGGGGTATCAACGACAAAGATATCCGTTGACATGTTGTAGTATTCTTGTTCGTCTTTTTTATCGAAGAGTTTGTGAGAGAGCACGTGGTCAGTTTCATCAATATCTAGGATAGCATTTACTTCTGAAATATCCTTTTTAGGTAGTTTCTTATAAACGACTGTGATAGGAGATTTTGTAGTATTATGCAAATGGAAAACCTGAGTAAGATCAATATTTACCAAAACGTCACAGTTCAAGGAAACCGTTTGGTTAGATCCAGAACGTTTTAAATAAGTCAAGAGTTGTTGATAATACTCTTTACCAACAGTACTACTTTCCACACGAGTATTGTAGATTCCAAGATAGTAGTGGCTAAGAAGGGTATTCAAGCCCCATTCACGTCCTGAACGAATGTGGTCAAATACAGAGCTGATGTTATCTTGTTGGAAGATTCCAAAGACACTTCGAACACCAGCATTTGCTAAACTTGAGAGTGGGAAGTCAATCAAACGATACTTTCCTCCAAATGGCAAACTTGCCACTGGACGGTTACTTGTCAAGGTTGACATATCATGGAAACCAACGGTATTTCCTAAAATCGCTGAATATTTATCAATCTTCATCTGTTGCTACCCCCACTACTTCGTTATATCCGACTACTTGTACTTCTTCTGTACCATCAATTTCAACACCATCGGCAATAATTGCACCTTCACCGATGATTGCACGTGTAATTTTAGCACCTCTACCGATAACTGCTCCACTCATGATGACAGAATCAACAACTTCTGCTCCCTTACGAACTTGAGCAGCTGTAGAAAGAATGGAATGTTTTACAGTACCATTCACGTAACATCCATCTACTACTAGAGAGTCTTCTACTTGAGCAAATTCTCCAAGGTAGTTTGGTGGAGCGATAAGGTTACGAGAATAAATTTTCCATTGACGATTTCGGCTATCTAGAGCATTTTCTGGAGAGATGTATTCCATATTTGCTTCCCAAAGAGATTCGATTGTACCAACATCCTTCCAGTATCCATTGAACTCATAAGCATAGACACTTTCACCAGTTTCAAGATAATTTGGAATAACATTCTTTCCGAAATCAGACATATCTAGGTTAGCCTTTTCAGCAGCAACTAGCATGTTGCGAAGTCGTTTCCAGTCAAAGATATAAATCCCCATTGATGCCTTGGTTGATTTTGGTTGGGCAGGTTTTTCTTCGAATTCAACAATGCGATTATTAGCATCTGTATTCATGATACCGAAACGGCTAGCTTCTTTTAGTGGTACATCCAAAACAGCAACTGTCAAGCTGGCATTGTTATCCTTGTGTGATTGGAGCATATCATCATAGTCCATCTTGTAGATATGGTCTCCTGAAAGAATCAAAACATACTCAGGATTAATGCTATCGATATAGTCAATGTTTTGGTAAATCGCATGACTTGTACCTTCAAACCAACGATTTCCTTCACTTGCAGAGTAAGGTTGAAGGATAGAAACACCTGAATCAATTACATCAAGACCCCAACTAGAACCATTACCAATGTGGCTGTTGAGAGCTAGTGGTTGATACTGTGTAATAACCCCAACATTATGGATACCAGAGTTGGCACAGTTAGAAAGAGCAAAGTCAATGATACGATAGCGCCCACCAAATTGCACAGCAGGTTTTGCAATGCTTTGAGTGAGTTTACCGAGACGAGTTCCTTGCCCACCGGCAAGGATTAAAGCTAGCATTTCATTCTTCATTTTCTACTCCTTTTTGAGATTTATTTGATTCTTTTTTAGCGGGTTTCAAGCGACGTTTGATTTTCCAGATACTTGCCCCCAAAGCTGGCAAGGTAAAGGTCAATGTCTGCTCATAATCCTTCCATAACCCTTCTTGAGTTTGAACGGTTTGGTTATGTTCTTTCCAAACACCTCCCCATTGTTCCAACTCTGTATTCCAAATTTCTTCATACACACCTGCAACTGGCAGTCCAATTGTGAAATCAGGTCGTTCGACTGGTGCCATATTAAAGACACAGACTAGCATCTCGCCTTTCTTTCCTTTACGAATAAAGGAAAGAACACTCTGATCTCTATTATCTGCATCGATAATTTCAATTCCATCATAGCTTGTATCAATTTCCCAAAGACAACGGTGGTCCTTATAAAGTTGATTCAACTGAGATGTGAAGTATTTCATCTTGGCATTCATTGGATCTTCAAGGTTTGACCATTCTAATTGCTCTTCTGATTTCCACTCTAAGAACTGCCCGAATTCGCTACCCATAAAGAGCAATTTCTTACCGGGGTGACAAATTTGATAAGTATAAAGGTTTCTAAGGCCTGCAAATTGATTATAACGATCCCCCCACATCTTATGCATCATACTCTTCTTACCATGTACAACCTCATCATGTGAGAATGGTAGGAGATAATTTTCATTAAAGACATACATAAAACTGAAGGTTACAAGGTTAAAATCATACTTGCGGTAAATTGGATCTTCTTCGTAGAAACGTAAGATATCATTCATCCATCCCATGTTCCACTTGTAGTCAAATCCAAGACCACCCATCTCTTTCGGACCTGTTATTTTAGTTGCCGAAGAGCTTTCTTCTGCAATCATCATGACATCAGGATGAGCTAGCTTAATAACAGTATTTAAACGCTGAAGGAAATAATAGCCTTCGTAGTTAAGATTGCCACCGTCTTTATTTGGTGTCCAAGGTGCATTATCATAATCAAGATAAAGGATATTACTTACGGCATCAACACGGATACCATCTAAATGATAAAAATCAATCCAGAACTTAATGCTAGAAATTAGGAAAGATTGTACTTCGTTTTTCCCTAAGTCGAAGTTTAATGCCCCCCAACCATAGTTATGAGCTTTGTTATGGTCTTGATATTCAAAAGTCGGAGTTCCATCATAGTAGGCTAAGGCATCGTCATTGATTGTAAAGTGACCTGGAACCCAGTCCACGATAACACCGATATTGTTTAAGTGACACTCCTCAACAAAGTCTTGAAACTCTTCTGGTCTTCCGTAAGAATGTTCTAAACCGAAATATCCCATCAGTTGATAGCCCCAACTCAAACCTAGCGGGTGAGCCATCAAAGGCATAAACTCAATATGAGTGTAGTTCATTTCAACTAAGTAAGGGATCAACTCTTCTTTTAATTGAGCAAAACTATATGGAGTTCCATCTGGATTTCGTTTCCACGAACCAGCGTGTGCTTCGTAAATATTAACCGGCCTTTCGAAGAATCCCAAACGTTTTCTACGAGCTAACCAAAGTCCATCCTTCCATTTCTTTTCTGGAATTTCTGTTAACACAGCACCTGTGCCTGGACGTGCTTCATACCGAACAGCTAAAGGATCAATCTTCATAAGCTGATGACCGTTAGCCCGTGTGATATGATATTTATAAATCTGACCTTCTTGGGCAAAAGTTGTAAAAACTTCCCAAACTCCAGATTCGTTTCGAACCATAGGGATTTGATTTTCAACCCAATTCGTGAAATCACCGACTAGATGAACAGCCTGCGCATTTGGAGCCCAAACACGGAATGTGTAACCCCATTCCCCGTCTTTCTCCTCACGATGTGCGCCCAAATAGTGCTGAAGATGGAAATTTTCGCCTGTTGTAAAAGTTCTTAAAGCTTCTAATGTATCCATAAATCCCCCTTTATATTGTAAGCGTTTTCTATATTTCTATTATACTATCTTTTAAGAAAACTTTCAACCAATTTCCGAATTATCATAAACATTTTTTAGAAAATCTTCAAGTAATTATCTTGACATTTCTTAAATTTTCAGTATTTATTGATATTCTACCTTGATATCAGTTTTTTGTAGCATTAAATCACTTACAATATTTTTTTCAATGCTAATTTTTCAAACCAGATACTTAAAAAACTTAACGTTATTTTCATGAATCAAACTTTTTGTTCGGATAAAGTATCTTAAGTACAATTTTATCAAATTTTCTGAAATTTTCAACTATTTTTAGTAATATTCCCATATTTTTTATTAGGACAAATTTATATAGAAAAAAACTCAAGATTAATCTTGAGTTTTATTTTTTTTAAACTAAAACATTCATAACTGCAACGCTCACATTATCAAGAGTGTTTTCTTGGTTTGAACGACTATTTGTTACCAACATTTCTAGATTTCCAGCATTTTCATAATAGAAAGATGCACCTTTGGCATTAAATACAACCAAGAAATGTTCTTTAGTTCCCTGAATCTCATAGACAATCCAGCCACTATTTTCAATAGCTGTGTGAACAAAGACGTGACGGTATACTTCCTCGTATGTAGGATATGAAAAGGCACTAGTCTTTGTTTTAAGACCTATAATCTGACGAATAAATTCAATGCTTTCTTGACGCTCATTAATTAAGTTCCAGTCTACCTGGTTAACAGCGTCTGGAGCATTGTAACTGTTCATAGCGCGTTCGCGATCATCATGAGTCAACTCACAGTTTTCACCTGTAGGAACCAGTTTGGTACGTCCAAACTCTTGACCAAGTTCCATAAAGGAGATACCTTGCATGAGTAGATTCATTGCAGTTGCTGTTTCTACCTTTTTCATAATACTTGCTTGGTCTTCTGTTGGATGAAGTGTCGCTAATAAATCATGCAAGTTATAGTTATCATGGGCTTCTACATAGTTGACAACCTGGTTAGGGCTTAGATAAGAGCCTAGTTCACGACTACCAAGGATAGCTTTGGCAACAATTGGTTCAGTGGCAGCACCACTTACGAAGCCTGATTTGATATCACCGTAAACTTCAGCACCCTTAATCGCATTACGTTGATCATCATTGAAGAAGCCAATATTAGGTAACTGATAGGCATTGTCTTTCTTAGCTTTATCATAAGGAGCAAGACCAGTTCCCATATCCCACCCTTCTCCATAAAGGATGATTTTAGGATCGACTTCATCCATAGCCCAACGAATCATTTGCATCGTTTTAACGTCATGAATTCCCATCAAGTCAAAGCGGAAACCATCAATATTAAATTCATTTACCCAATAAAGAAGGGAATCAATCATGTACTTACGGAACATTTCGTGCTCACTAGCAGTCTCATTTCCTACACCAGTACCATTTTGATAACTTCCATCGCGGTTCATTCGGTAATAATAGTCTGGAACGGTTGTTTGGAATGGGGCATCAACAGTTGAAAACGTATGGTTGTATACCACATCCATGATAACGCCGATTCCAGCATCATGATAAGCTTGAATCATCGTCTTCAAATCGCGGATAACTTGACCTGGATCATTTGGATTCGTAGACATGCTGGTTTCTGGTGCATTGTAGTTTTGTGGATCGTAACCCCAGTTGTAGGTCACATTTCCATCTGCATCATACTCTTTGTGACGATCAGCAATTGGTTGCAGTTGAACATAGTTAACACCAAGTTCCTTGATGTAGTCAAATGCAGTAGACTGACCGAAGTGATTGACTGTTCCAGTCTGGGCAGCACCCAAGAATGTTCCTCTTAATTCTGGAGCAACACCAGAAGTTTCAGACTTGGTCAAGTCACGAATATGCATTTCGTAAACAACCGCTTGACAAGAATTTTCCAATCGCCAAGTTGCTTCCGTTCCATTCTTAACCTCAAAACCTTCAACTTGACGTTCTTTCTCTGAAAGAATCGCTGAACGTTTACCATCTGGACTTGTAGCAATGGTATATGGATCACGTGTCAATGATTGATGATGTGGAAAATTAATCTGATATTGATAGGCACGACCAGCAAGACTTTCAGGAACTGTCAAATTCCAAACGCCAATTGTATTATCCTTGTGACTATATGAATAACTGTTACCACGTTGCATTTCATAAGTATTTAGGATAGCCGCATCATTACTTGCTGATTCATAAACTACAACTTGTACAGTTGCTGCTGTTGGTGACCAAAGTTTAAAGCTTGTTTCTTCTTCGGAAACCTGGCATCCCAACTCTCCTTGGTAACCCCAGTGGTGATCAAAACTAGCACTGTTAATCGCTTTATCAAAAGCAAATGGATTTTGATCTTTATAGTGTGGACTTGCAATGGCCGGGTTTTCAGAATAATAAACGGTGGCATCTCCATCTAAAATCCAAACTTCTGTTAGGAGTGGATAATGATTGAATCGGATAGGATATTCTTTGCTTACTCCATCTTTATCAACTGTAAACACCATTTGTTCAAGAGGTGTTTCACTTGATTGGGTAAATGAAAACTTATCTCCAAAGTATTCTTGCTCTTTAACAAATTCTACTGAATCAGCTGGCCATTTACTAAAGTTGCAACTCTGATATGCTTCATCCTTACGATGATAATGAATAAGTACAGGATAATTGTACATAGTTCTCCCTAATTTCTAATTGCTAAATTTATATAGTAACATTTCTTGATTAACTTATTCGAATAGAACCAAGAAATGATAGCTGATTATTCTAAACTGTGTATACCTTACAAACTCTCAAGCCAAGCTTCATCACGAATCTCAATTCCCAACTCTTGTGCTTTTTGGAGTTTGCTGCCTGCATCTACTCCTGCCACAACAAGGTCAGTCTTCTTCGATACGCTACCCGTTACCTTGGCACCAAGATTTTCGAGCTTACTTTTGGCTTCCGAGCGAGTAAGACGTTCAAGTTTCCCTGTCAATACGACAGTTAGACCTGATAAGGCAGCATCTGCTGCAACGACCTGTCCTTTATAGTCTAGATTAACACCTGATTCTTTTAATTCTCTTAAAAGAATTTTAGAACCTTCTGTAGCAAAATAAGTCTGTAGACTTTGAGCAATAACACTTCCGAGACTTTCGATGCTTGCTACTTCTTCAGGATTTGCTTGAGCAAGTGACTCGATTGAATGGAAATGTTGTAAGAGTAACTGACTTGCCTTGCTTCCAACATGACGAATCCCTAAACCAAACAAAAGTTTTTCAGCAGAATTTTCTTTAGAAGCTTGAATAGCCTGATAAAGCTTTTGAGCTGATTTCTCCTTGATGCCGTCTAACAAGAGAAAATCTTCAACTGTCAAACGATATATATCTGCAACATCTTTAACTAAATTGGCGGCAAATAATTTTTCTACGATTGATGGACCAAGGCCAGAAATATTCATGGCGTCACGGGATGCAAAGTGAATCAACCCTTCCTTAATCTGAGCAGGACATCGAGGATTGATACAACGAAGAGCAACCTCATCTTCAAAGTGTAACAGCTTGCTCTCACAACTTGGACAATTTGTTGGAATGTCGAGTTTTTCTTCAGATATACGCTTGGATTCTACTACACGTAAAACAGCTGGAATGATATCCCCTGCCTTATAAACAATCACTGTATCATCCTTGCGGATATCCTTTTCAGCGATATAGTCTACATTATGAAGCGTTGCACGACTAACTGTTGTACCTGCCAATTTCACCGGAGTAAGATTAGCAGTCGGAGTTACGACACCAGTTCTTCCTACTGTCCAGTCAACAGAAAGCAATTTTGCTTCTTTTTCTTCTGCAGGGAACTTATAAGCGACTGCCCACTTAGGCGCTTTAACTGTAAAACCAAGTTGCTCTTGACCAGCTAGGTCGTTGACCTTAATAACAACACCATCAATATCATAAGGCAACTGATCTCTTTCTTGACCAATTTCTTGGATAAACTGCCATACCTCATCCATGCTGTGCGCTAATAGTCGTCTAGGGTTAACCACAAAGCCTAACTGTTCCAGATGATTTAAAACCTTCTCTTGGCTGTCTCTAGTTGAAGGACTTGCTTCCTGATAGAGGAAAGTTGCAAGATTACGCTTAGCTACTACTCCAGTGTCTAACTGGCGAAGGGTTCCTGCAGCTGCATTTCGTGGATTAGCAAACTCCGACTCCCCATTTTCTTGACGAGCAAGATTGACTTGATTGAAAGAAGCTCTTGGCATATAACATTCACCACGAACAGTGATATCTAATTTCTCTGTTAAGGATAAAGGAATGTCCTTGACACGTTTGAGATTTTCTGTGATATTCTCACCGACAGAACCATCACCACGAGTCGCTCCAGCAACAAAAATTCCTTGCTCATAAGTCAAGGAAATCGATAAACCATCAATTTTCAACTCACAGATATAAGTAACGTCATCCAATTCTTTACGAACACGCGCATCAAAGGCATCGAGCTCTTCACGAGAAAAAGCATCCTGCAAACTATAGAGAGGATACTGATGACTATATTTTTCAAAACCATCTAGAATCTTACCGCCAACACGGTGGGTTGGACTATCTGGCAAGACTTGCTCTGGGTGAGCTTTTTCTAACTCTACCAGTTCACGATAGAGACGATCATACTCACTATCAGATACAGATGGGTTATCACTTGTATAATACTCTGTCGCATAGCGATTGAGCAACTCAACGAGCTCTTTCATTCTTTCATTCATAGAACCATTTTACCATAAAAAGGACTATAGAAACAATACAGAAGCTCTAAAAAAACAAAATGAGAAGGATATTTCTATCCTTCTCATTTATTTTTATTTTTTACGATTCAAAATAGCGTTCAAAATGATGGCCACTGTACTTGCAATGACGATACCATTTGAGAAGAACATTTGTAATTCTGTTGGTAGAGTATTGAAGAGGTTGCTTCCGTTTAATCCAACCCCAGCAGCAATAGAAATTGCTGCAATGAGGAAATTGTGTTCATTATGTTCGAAATCCACACGTGCCAAGATTTGCATCCCTTGTAGAGAAACAAAACCAAACATGACGAGCATGGCTCCACCAAGAACTGGACTTGGGATAATCTGTGCCAAGGCACCAAACTTAGGCAAGAGACCAAGTAAGATGAGGAAACCACCAGCGTAGTAAATCGGTAAACGGGTACGAATACCTGAAAGTTTCACCAAACCTACGTTTTGTGAAAATCCTGTATAAGGGAAGGTATTGAAAAGTCCACCAAGTAAAACAGCAAGACCTTCAGCACGATAACCATTACGGAGACGAGTGCTATCGATTGGATCTTTAGTAATATCAGAAAGGGCAAGATATACACCAGTTGATTCTACCATTGATACAGTAGCGATAATACACATCATTACAATAGAAGAAATCTCAAATTGTGGAGCACCAAAGTAGAATGGAGTTGGGATATGAACAAGTGGAGCTTCTGCTACTGGAGAGAAATCAACCAAGCCCATAGTCGCAGCGATGATAGTACCTGCAATCAAACCAATCAAAATAGAAATTGACTTAATAAAACCTTTTGTAAAGATATTAACCAAGAGAATGATAAGAATAGTGATTGTTGCTAATGCTAGACTTTGTCCCGTTGGTTTTTCGACGTTATTTCCCATATTTCCGATAGCTACTGGAATCAAGGTTAATCCGATTGTTGTAATGACAGAACCTGTTACGATTGAAGGGAACAGATTAGCAATCTTAGAAAATACACCTGCTACAAGAACGACATAAATACCAGAAGCAATCAAGGCACCAAACATAGCACCACTACCGTGACTTTGTCCAATCATAATAAGTGGAGCAACAGACTGAAAGGCCACACCCAGAACAACCGGTAAACCGACACCGAAATATTTATTTAATTGTAACTGCAATAGAGTTGCAACACCACACATAAAGATATCTGTAGAGATAAGGTATGTCAGTTGTTGAGGTGAGTAACCTAGGGCACCTGCAATCATGATTGGTACCAGGATTGAACCTGAGTACATAGCAAGTAAGTGTTGCAAGCCCAATACGGCCGCTTTTGAGTGGTTTTCTTTTTGATTCATTAGATTTCTGCCTCCTTGAAGATAACTCTTCCATTTTCAAAACGCTCTAAACGAGCAAGTGATACTACCTGATGACCTGATTTTTCTAACAGTTCACGACCATCTTGGAATGATTTTTCAATTACAATCCCGACGGCCTCGACTGTAGCACCAGCTTGTTCGATAATCTGAATCAAACCTTTAGCTGCTTGACCATTAGCCAAGAAATCATCAATAATTAATACTTTATCTCCTGGAGATAAGAACTTCCCTGCAATGGATACGGTACTAGTAACTTGCTTAGTGAAAGAATAAACCTCAGCAGTCAAAATTCCTTCATTCATGGTAATATTTTTTGCCTTCTTAGCAAAAATCATAGGTACATCTAATTGTTCTGCAACATATAGAGCTGGAGCAATTCCAGATGCTTCAATGGTTACGACTTTGGTAATACCTGCATTTTTAAAATATTCTGCAAAGGTGCGGCCAATCTCGCGCATTAACTTATAATCAACTTGGTGAGTTAAGAAAGAATCCACCTTAAGAATATTCTCACCTAGAATATTCCCATCTTTTAAAATACGTTCCTCTAGTAATTTCACAATAACCTCCGAAATAAAAAGGGACTTACATAGTAAGCCCCTTAGAAAGATTGAAACAGATATTCCTGCTTCTTTAATCTCTCTTCGACTTACTCATTGTTAGGTATTTACGGTACCTTGTAGAAACGCCACGCCAATTCGCGACATAAATAAGTAATCATATTTTTAGTGAGCATCTCCATTCCAGATAGAGTTCTTCACAATCACATAATCCACATGTCTAAGATCAGCTACCTTTCGACCTCCAGCATAAGAAATCGAACTTTGCAAATCTTGTTCCATTTCAGTTAGGGTATCTTGTAAATGTCCTTTGGCAGGAAGAAGAATTTTCTTACCTTCGACATTCTTATAGGCACCTTTTTGGTATTCTGAAGCGGAACCATAGTATTCTTTAAATTGTTTCCCATCGACTTCGACAGTTTTACCAGGGCTTTCGATATGGCCTGCAAATAAAGAACCAATCATAACCATACTTGCACCAAAGCGGATTGACTTGGCAATATCTCCGTGTGTACGGATACCACCATCGGCAATAATCGGTTTACGCGCAGCCTTAGCACACCAGCGAAGAGCTGCTAACTGCCAACCACCAGTACCAAAACCAGTTTTAACCTTAGTAATACATACTTTACCTGGACCGATCCCGACCTTAGTAGCGTCTGCTCCAGCATTTTCAAGTTCACGAACTGCCTCGGGAGTACCAACGTTACCGGCGATGACAAAGGTATCTGGCAATTCTTTCTTAATGTGCTGAATCATTGAAATCACGCTGTCGGCATGTCCATGAGCAATATCAATAGTGATGTACTCTGGAGCATCTTCCTTTAATTGACTAACAAAATCATATTCGTAATCTTTAACACCAACAGAGATAGATGCAATCAACCCTTTTTCATGCATGCGTTTCACAAAAGGAATGCGTCCAGCTTCATCGAAGCGATGCATGATATAGAAATAACCACCTTTTGCAAGTTGTTCTGCAACATCTTCATCCAAGATAGTTTGCATATTAGAAGGAACAACTGGTAATTTAAAGGTGTGCTTCCCTAGTGTTACTTGTGTGTCAGCTTCTGCACGACTTTTAAGAACACACTTATTAGGAATTAGCTGAATATCTTCATAGTCAAAAATCGGAAATTCGTTTAACATTTCGATGTCTCGTTTCTTTTATAATGACCTACCTATGCTTTCGCATCACCACGTCTTTTCCGACGTTTCCTTTAAAGATTATAAACTAAGGTAAAGTTTTTGTCAAACATTTTGAAACATTAAAATTATTATGTTCGGATTTTACTCGTTATTTCACAAAAAATAGAGAGTTTATAGACTCTCTAATTTATGTTTAGTCTTAATAATACTCCCCTTGACGGTAGTCCCATGAGTTAAAGGTTTCTGACAGATGCATCATGATTTTATCGATGTCAAGTCCTTTACGAATCACAACTGGTGCTGGTGAAGTTGAACGTGCTCCACCTTGTTCTGGAATGAGCTTGCCGTCTTTATCAACCATAGACACCATCACACCTTGCTCGTAGCGAGTTTCAACTGTTTTGTCTGGCTGGATTGAAGCAACATAGTCGTCTGCTTCGATGACAAGATCCACTGCTCCTTCGATACGCTCCCCAATTCCTTCCACTTTACCACGATTTCCTTTTCCAGAAGGGTTTGCAGATGAAGCGTAGACCATTTTCCCTTCTTCCCAAAGTTTGGCAGCTAATTGTTCACCAGCTTTACCAAACTTGATGACAAAACAGCTAGTACCACGAACGTCTGTCATGAGTTCTTCACGTCCATCACCGTATGCTTTCAATTTTTCAAAAGCTTCTGGTTTCCAAGGAAGAATACAACCAAGGAGAATATCTTCGTCCCAATGTTTTTGATAGAAAGCTTCGATTTCAGGATTTAGCTGTGCTAAAGCGCATAGCTCGTCCATGCTACCACAGAGGACAACACCTGGTTTGTTACGGTTACGTTCTTTGGCTTCAAACTTACGCTCAAGTCCAGCCTTGTCACTAGTCATGATAATGTAACCGACTTTAGTAGGACAAACGATACATCCGCCCTCACCTTTTAAAATGTCGTAGCCTTCTTGTGAAAGTGTTCCGTCCCATTGAATGTGTTTTGTCATAGTTCTATTTCCTTTTCTATATTTTTTCTAATCCTGCCAGTAGGCTGGGCGTTGTTTTTCATAAGCAGCAATTAAATCTTCGTACTGCATGGTAATACCGATATCATCCAAACCATTTAAGAGCTTGTGTTTCCATTCGTTATCAATTTCGAAAGTGAATTCCCCAACTGGTGAGATGATTGTTTGTTGTTCCAAGTCAACCGTCACTTGATCAGTTGGTTGGAGCTGGGCGAGTTTTTCTCTAACTTCCCTTGGTTGAACAATTGGCAACATGCCATTATTGAGTTCATTATTGTAATGAATGTCACCGAAAGATCCTGCAATTACGACCTTAAAACCATAATCTGCTAATGCCCAAGCTGCGTGCTCCCTCGAAGAACCAGCCCCGAAGTTATCTCCCGTGATAAGGATAGTAGCCTTACGGTAGTCTGGCCGATTAAAGACAAAATCTGGATCCTCAGTGTAGTTATCATCCAGATAACGCCAAGCATACATGAGGTACTTACCAAAGCCTTTCTTGTCAATCAACTTCAGAAACTGTTTGGGAAGAATTTGGTCGGTGTCGATGTTATCATTCATGAGAGGAACGGTTGTTCCTGTATAAACTGTAAATTTCTCCATATCCTCTCCTTACTGAGCTTCTGGCATTTGCCGTACATCTACGAATCGCCCTGCGATTGCTGCCGCAGCTGCCATAGCTGGACTACAGAGATGAGTCTTAGCACCAAAGCCCTGTCGATCTTCAAAGTTACGGTTGCTAGTTGAGGCACAATGAACACCATCTGGTACTTTATCAGGATTCATCCCGAGGCACATGGAGCAGCCTGGGTCTCTCCATTCAAAACCAGCATCTAGAAAAACCTTGTCCAAGCCCAACTTCTCAGCAGCTCGCTTGACTGGTCGAGAACCAGGTACCACAATAGCTGTTAAGTTAGGGGCGATCTTCTTCCCTTCTACAAAGCGAGCCGCCAGTTGCAAATCACTAAGTCTAGCGTTGGTACAAGAACCAATAAAGACATAGCCTAGTTGGATTTCTGCTGGTTTTTGACCTGGTTGCAAATCCATGTAATGATAGGCTCGTTCATCATTCATATCCGTAATTTCTGGGAAACTAGAATCAAAATCAACACCCATAGCAGGATTAGTACCCCAAGTCACCATAGGAGCTAATTCTGAGACATCCAAACGAATAACCTTATCATAAACGGCATCTTCATCACTAACCAGTCTTTTCCAATCAGATACTGCTGCAGCAAAATCCTTGGGAACACACTCTCGACCCTTCAAATAATCATAAGTCCTCTGATCTGGATTCATAATTCCCATTTTGGAACCAAATTCGATGGACATATTGCAGATAGTCATACGTTCTTCCATGCTAAGTGCATCAATGGCCTGACCTCGATACTCCACCACGTAGCCAACACCACAAGCGACACCGTACTTGGCAATCAAGGCTAGAATGAAATCTTTGGAATAAACCCCTTTTTGAGGAACTCCTGTGAATTCCACCAACATTTTCTTGGGTTTAACCTGCCAAATGGTTTGGGTTGCAAAGACATGTTCGACCTCACTGGTTCCAATACCGAAGGCAATCGCTCCAAAAGCTCCATGAGTTGCAGTATGGCTATCACCACAGACAATGAATTTCCCAGGTTGTGTTCTTCCTGTTTCTGGACCAACCATATGAACGATACCTTGCTTTTCTGAACCGTGGGCAGCATGTTCGATTCCAAACTCTTCAACATTTTCAGCTAACTTATCAATCTGTGCTTTGGAGATTACATCACGTATATCGTAGATATTAACTGTCGGAACATTGTGGTCAAAGGTTCCAAATGTCAAGTCTGGTCGTCTCAATCTGCGACCTGTATCTCGCAATCCTTGAAAAGCTTGAGGACTGGTCACTTCGTGAATATAGTGCTGATCTACATACATGAGTTGAGGCTGCCCTTCTTCTCCTGTAATCACATGGAGGTCCCATAATTTATCAAAAATCGATTTTCCTTCCATTCATTACCTCCATATCAAATACAAAATTACTAGTGTAGTCACTATCCCTAGGAACCAAACCGTTTTAAAATACCATTTTCTAGTCTTGTGGTGAAAGGTAACACCTGCCAACCAAGCACCAAAACCACCACATAAGAATGCAAATGATAATAAATATTTTTCCGGGATGCGCCAAGCACCTTTTCTTGCTTTGGATTTGTCAATACCATAAATCATAAATACCAATAGATTCCAAATCAAAATAGCAAAAGTAATTCCTTCATTTATCTTCATAGTCTTTCAATGATGGCTTCTGTCATTTCCTTGGTCGAAGCCTGTCCTCCTATATCTCTCGTTAAAATTCCGGCAGCTAAAGTTGCTTCAACTGCATCTTCGATACGCTTAGCATCCTCATATCGTCCAAAACTATCTCGCAACATCATAGCAACTGATAAAATCATAGAAATAGGATTGGCGATTCCTAGGCCTGCGATATCAGGCGCCGAACCATGAATGGGTTCATAGAGACTCGGTCCATTCTCAGAGTGACTGGCTGATGGCATAACCCCAAGTGTACCAGATAGAACACTTGATTCGTCTGAGAGGATATCTCCGAAAAGATTCTCTGTCACGATAACATCAAACTTGGCTGGATTGGTAATCATGAGCATAGCAGCTGAGTCGACCAACTGGTGCTCCAGGATTACATCTGGAAAATCTTTTGCGACTTCCTCAGCCACTCTTCGCCAAAGTTTTGATGTTGCCAAAACATTTTGCTTATCAATACTGGTTAGGATTTTTCTCCGACTTCTTGCTATTTCAAAAGCCTTACGAATAATACGCTCCACTTCCTCATAGGTATAGTCATTGATATCACGCGCTTTTCGGTCTTCAAGGATATGATCACCAAAGTAAATCCCACCTGTCAACTCACGTACTACAACAAAGTCAACACCAGCAATTCGTTCAGGTTTGAGAGGCGATAAGTGCTTAAGACTATCAAAAATTTTAACTGGACGAATATTGGCATAAAGATTAAGTTCCTTGCGGAGTGCCAAAAGCCCTTGTTCGGGTCGAACTGTAGCATTATCATACTGAGGACTACCGATTGCAGCAAGGAGAATAGCGTCCGCTTCCCTAGTAGCCTTGAGCGTTTCGTCTGGCAAGGGGTGTCCTGTAACATCAATACCTGCACCTCCAAAAGGTCTTCTATCTATCTCATAGTCAAAGCCTGTTTTTTCGGATATAGATGCTAGAACTTCTAAACCAGCTTCCATGATTTCTGGTCCAATCCCATCACCTGCTAGGGCAACAATTTTCTTTGTCATGGTATTCTCCTTTAAAGACTAGGCATGTCGCGATAGGAAACATTTGGACCTATCTCTCCGGTATTCTCTTTTTGAACAAAAGTATTGGCATTGATGTAAGCAATAGCTGAGGCCTTTAGTACATCAAAGTCAAGCCCTGCCGCGTTAAAGATGGTTTCTGTATCTTTGTTTTCAACAGTAACTAAGACTCTAGCCTGAGCATCGATTCCATCCGTTACCGCATCAATGGTGTAGGATACCAGGCGAACAGATTGATTAAAGAATTTGTCAACAGCGTTAAAGATAGCCTCAACAGAACCTTGTCCAGTCGCATTAAAGTCGACTTTCTCACCATCCAAATTAGCCAATCTGACAATCGCTTCAATTTCATTTTCTGCATGAGTTTGAAGTTGTAAATCATCAAAGTGAAAGCCTTCTGGGTTTTCAACCATGGTTCCAGCTACTAGAGCACGAATATCCGCGTCTGTGACTTCTTGTTTCTTATCTGCAAGTGATTTGAATTTGTCAAAGAGTGGCTTGATATCCTCTTCTGTGAAGTCTAAGGCCAGTTCTCTCAGTTTTTCTACAAAGGCATGGCGACCAGATAATTTTCCAAGCGGAAGACTATTACTTTTAACACCCACCAACTCTGGGGTGATGATTTCATAGGTAAGTGGGTTTTTAAGGACTCCGTCTTGGTGAATACCTGATTCATGAGAGAAGGCATTTCCACCGACAACTGCCTTATTTTTGGGAACTGGAATTCCTGAGAAGCGAGAGACCATTTCAGAAGTATTGATGGTTTCGTTAAGAACGATACTTGTCTCTGCTTGGTAATAATCTTGGCGAATATTGAGGGCTACTGCTATTTCTTCTAAAGCAGCATTTCCAGCTCGTTCTCCAATCCCGTTAATGGTTCCTTCTACACGTCCTGCACCATTCTTTACAGCAGCAAGGCTATTTGCTACTGCCATTCCGAGGTCATCATGACAGTGAGGAGAATAGATAATCTGACGATTAGTTTGGACATTATCAATCAGATATTTAAAGATACTTCCGTATTCCTCTGGAGTTGTAAAACCTACTGTATCAGGAATATTGATATAAGTCGCACCCGCATCAACCGCAGTTTGAACGACTTGTAGGAGAAAGTCCAGCTCAGTTCTAGTCGCATCTTCTGGAGAGAATTCTACTACTTCAAACTTACTCCGTGCATAGGAAACATGTTCACTGATCGCTTCCAAAATCTCTTCCTTACTCTTATTAAGCTTATACTTACGGTGAATCGGACTGGCAGCGATAAAGACGTGAATCTGAGGATACTTTGCATCTTTTAGTGCTTCATAACAAGCGTCAATGTCTGATTTAACAGAACGAGCTAAGCCTGTCACTGCTGTTTTTTTCATAGCCTTAGCAATTTCTTGAACAGCTGTAAATGAATCTGGACTAGCAGCTGGGAAACCAGCTTCGATTGCTGAAATACCCCATTTCTCAAGCTGTTTTGCTATAGCAACCTTTTCCTTTATTGAAAAATTGACACCTGGTGTCTGCTCACCATCTCGGAGACTGGTATCTAAAAACTCAACTACACGCATGAGAATTCTCCCTTCACATTTTCGATATAGAAAAAACATCTCGCTCGGAGTTCCAAGCGAGATGTTGATTTACTCCCGCTTGGTAAGCCAAACAGGACTAATGCTTTTGCACTAGTCCGAGTACCTCAACAACAAAGCAAATTGATTAAACTTAGCTGTTTTCATGTTTGGCTTTCTCCTTTGTTTGATGTCTTGTTTAGTATTCTAGCATAGGAAAAATCACTTGTCAAGAAAAAATCCAATATTTTCTGAAAATTTCTTCAATAAAGAATATTTTGCGAATTGAAAGTATTTGAAAACTCAAATATGTTTATTTATTTCTTAGAAGTCAAAAACCAACTTCTCTCAAATAATTCAAGCACCTTTTCGTCAGTTAGAGTGTCATCGAGTGGAATACTAATCCAATAGCGTTTATTCATATGAAAGGCTGGATAAATTCCGTTTTGTGAAAGCAAGTCAGCTACTTGGTCGTGTTTGAGGTTGACTACTTCCACTAGCCCTTCTCTCCCCTTATCTAGCCTATCCAAAGGAATTCTCATTAAAATAGCATACCACTTCTGGTTATCTTCATGGCGCAAAACAGCCGTATCAGGTGATTTCTCCCATAGATATTCCAGCTGATTGCCATACTTTGCTTGAACAAGCGCCATGATTCTCTTGGTCTGTGGACAGAGAAATTCCTCTACCTCAAAACAAGCCTTTCGAATGTCATAAAGAACTTCTAAACAAGCCTCTCGAACGCTTCCGACAAAAGTACCTCTCATACTTTCCATATGAACTTGAGGATAGAGGTCACCAGTCTCCTGGTCAAAGACTTGAAAGCTCACATTATCAGCAGTGATGGATACAGTCATGACAAAGTCACCTTGCAAAATCTGGCAACTATAGGTCCATACACCTTGTTTTTCTACAAATCCATACTCTTTAGCCTTTTTTCTATTAAATTGATAGGCTTTAAAAATTTCAAACATAAGCGAAAACTGCTACCAAAAGCTAGCAGTTCCTTTCTATTTTTTAAAAGACAACCTTTGTTCCATGTAATTGTGTCACACCTAATTGATCGATAAAGGTTTGACGGTTATCCATGTCAATCCCCCCACCAGGTAAAATTTCAATTTTTCCTGCAGCATGTTCTAGAATTCTATGATAGTGAGAAAAGCGTTTCTCTAACGAGTCGCCAGATACACCAGCTCGAGTGAGGATGCGTGTTACACCAGCCTGGCTAAGCCAATCAATAGCTTCTAACTGATCCTGTTCGCTCAATTCATCAAATGCCATATGGAAAACAATTTCCATACCTTTAGATGCAGCAACTAATTTTTCAAGATTGGCCTTGTCTAACTTCTTATCAGCAGTCAATGCACCAAAGACAACGCCTTGGCTTCCTGCTTGAGCAGTTAGAGCAATATCCTCAAGCATGATAGCAACTTCTAAATCATTGTAGACAAAATCACCACCACGCGGGCGAATCATAGTCATAATGGTCGTATCGTAGTCGGCCGCCAGTTCCACAGCTGCCTTTGTCACTCCGTAGCTTGGAGTTGTTCCACCAACTGCTAAATTATCACAGAGCTCAATACGGCGAGCTCCAGCTTGCATAGCCTTTTCAAGCAAGGTTACATTTTCAGCACAAAATTCGTAAATCATTTGATACTCCTTGAAGCTTTCTTTGATATTATTATATCATATTGTTTTAAGTAACCCCTACTTTTTATCAAGGAAAATCATGACTTTTTTAGCTATTCTTTATCTGGTATTACCTTAAAGAGATAATAGGTTATAAATACTGTTAAGCAGCCTAAAGCAATTTTTACAGGTAAGAGCGGAGCAAAATAAATCGAGATTCCCATCAAAATATAAATCGATACGATAATCTTTTTCTTTCGATCACGCGCAATAGATTTAGTTTCTCTAAAGTCCGCAACATAGGTTTGATAGAGCTTGGTATGATAGAGCCAATCTTCAAAACGTTTAGAAGATTTTGAAAAACAAGCAATTGACAACAAGAGAAAGGGTGTTGTCGGTAATAGTGGCAAGACAACTCCAACGATTGCCAAAGCTAAAGAAATGAATCCAATGCAAAGATAAATAATGCGCATATCTGCTCCTAAGTAAGAATAATCTTCTTCTAGTTAAGCATAAAAAGATAAAATCTGTCAAGTTTAAATTAAAAAGAGCTGAAATTATCATTTCAGCCCTAATTAATTTTATTTAATCTTTTCTTCTTCGTAGTCACCATTGCTACATACGATCTGTTTTCCGCCACCACGGATTTTTTTCTCCATGAGGAAATGACCACATTTAGGACAATCACGTCCAACAGGTTTATCCCAAGAAGTAAAATCACATTCTGGATAACGATTGCATCCATAGAAAATACGATTACGTTTGGTTTTACGTTCGATAATTTGCCCTTGATGACAATTTGGACATGTAACACCGACTTCTTTGACAATAGCTTGCGTATGTCGACAATCTGGAAAATTACTACATGCGTAAAACTTACCGAAGCGTCCAATCTTAATCACCATAGGACTGCCACAAACTTCACAGTCAAATCCAGCTGGCTCATCCTTAATTTGAATTTTTTCCATCTCTGCTTCAGCTTTTGCGACCTCTTTAGAGAATGGTTTGTAAAATTCATCAATAACCCGTTGCCACTCTTCTTTTCCGACCTCAACATCGTCCAGTTTACCTTCCATTTCAGCGGTAAATTTCACGTTAACAATGTCTGGGAAGTATTCAACAATCAGCTTGTTAACGACTTGACCTAGTTCAGTTGGTTCAAAGCGTTTAGATGCTAGTCTTACATAGTAACGTTTTTGGATTGTTTCAATGGTTGGAGCATAGGTAGATGGACGTCCAACTCCGTTTTCTTCCAAGGTCTTAATCAAAGTAGCCTCAGAATATCGTGCCGGTGGTTGTGTGAAATGTTGTTCAGGTTTGCTATTTACCTGTTTGACCACATCTCCTACTTCCATATCAGGCAGCATCTTATTTTTATCAGAATCGTTGTAAATGGCTAAATAACCATCAAACTTAACCTGACTACCATTCGCCGCGAATTGAACACCATTTTGCGAAAGTTTAACAGCCATGGTATCAAAAATTGCACCAGTCATTTGACTCGCTACAAAGCGGTTCCAGATAAGGGTATAAAGTTTTAGCTGATCTTTATCCAAATACTTAGCAATTTTCTCAGGTGTATTAAAGACACTTGAAGGACGAATAGCTTCGTGAGCGTCTTGAGCGCCAGAGGCATTTTTCACCTTGCTACCATGTTTAGAATACTTACTACCAAAACGTTCATTGATGTAACTTGCTGCTTCATTCTGAGCAACTGGACTGATACGAGTAGAATCCGTACGCATATAGGTGATCAAACCTTGGACACCTGTACCAATATTGATTCCTTCATAGAGTTGCTGAGCAACCATCATAGTCTTTCTAGTACGGAAATTAATCTTGTTAGCAGCATCCATCTGCATAGAAGACGTTGTATATGGAAGAGGAGCATTACGCTTTCTTTCCTTTTTATCTACTTGATCAACTGTAAAATCCTTGCTGTTCAAATGAGATAAAACTTTTTTGACTTCATCATTGGTAGTCAACTTCATCTTCTTGCTATTCATTCCATAAAAAGAAGCTTGGAATTGCTTGGTACCTTTTTTAAAGACACCATCAATCGTCCAATATTCTTCTGGTTGGAAGGCATTGATTTCATTTTCCCGATCAATGATTAGCTTAAGAGCAACAGACTGAACACGTCCTGCTGATAAGCCTTTTTTAACCTTTTTCCAAAGAATTGGTGAAATTGAATATCCCACTAAACGGTCTAAAACACGACGGGCTTGTTGGGCATCTACCAAATCCATATTGATTTTACGAGGTTCTTTAAAGGCATTTTTTACTGCATCTTTGGTAATCTCGTTGAAAACAACACGGTTGGTATCATTCTCGTCTAAATCCAAAATATGCGCTAAATGCCATGAAATAGCCTCCCCTTCCCGGTCCGGGTCACTTGCAAGAAAGACTTTATCAGCTTTCTTAGCTTCTTTTTTCAAATCATTGATGAGAGGACCTTTGCCACGAATATTGATATATTGCGGTTCGTAATTATTTTCCACGTCAACTGACATACTTGATTTTTTCAAATCACGAATATGTCCTACGCTGGCTAAAACCTTATAATTAAGTCCTAGATATTTTTCAATCGTTTTCGCCTTAGCAGGCGACTCTACGATTACAAGATTTTTTTTACTTGTTGATTTTTTCTTTTTGGTTGCCGTTACCACAGTATCACACCTTCTCAAAGTAATTAAACTTTATAAAGTGTAAACCATTTTTAAAAACCTGTCAAGACATAACACCCATATAATAGAAGAAAAGTTTGCTAAATGAAATCATTTCATTTATTAAAATTCAAATTCTGCTAGTATATCCTGCCCACATGTTGCCAACTTTGCTCCTTCTTGGATCAAATGGTGACAGCCGTCTGAGCGTCCATCTAAAATGGAACCCGGAATCGCAAAGACATCTCTACCTTCCTCCATTGCACGCTCACAAGTGATTAAGCTACCAGATCTCATTTTAGCTTCTGCAACGATGACTCCCCGACAGAACCCCGCAATAATTCGATTTCTGGCAGGAAAGTGATATTTCAAAGGTTCTTCTCCTGGTCCGTACTCGCTTAGAAGCAAATGATGTTCTCCAATATATTCTTGAAGGCGTTTATTGGAGCGTGGATAACAGACATCTAAACCAGTCCCAATAATGCCAATCGTTTTGCCCCCAGTTTGTAGAACAGACATGTGGGCTGCTGTATCAATTCCTCTAGCAAGTCCACTCACCACAACTAATTCATTTTCCAATTCTTCAATGATTTTACGGACTGATTTGGTTCCTATTTGACTACAAGAGCGACTACCTACAACTGCTATCTTGGGTAATTTCAAGAGATTTAAATCTCCTTTATAAAAAAGCAATACAGGTGCATCATAAATTTCACTGAGTGAAATCGGATAAACATCATCCAAAATTGAAAATGATGGGAACTTTTCAAAATCTTTCTTCAAGCGTTCCATGCTTTCAAAAGTCAGTTTATGATACCGCTCCATAAAAACGACTGGATTACGACACTCCGATGCTTCAGCGATTTTCTCTAAACTCAATTCCTGATCATAAATTTCTCCGTATTGAAGTACTTTCAGAACCTGCTGATTACTTAAACCTGCTTGCTTTAACTTATAAATCTCAAAATTATCAATCTTAATCTTCATTATTAACTCCTTGTCATCCTCTCTCTATTTATATATTCGTAGAAAAAGAAAAAAACTTCCAACAATTTTACTTGTTAGGAAGTTTCTATTTATCTTTGTTATGTTAGTAATCAGGTCGAAGGACTCCAGTGACAGTCGCCTTGGTTGCTTCGTAGTCTCCGTCAATAACAACCTTGATAATGCGTTTAGCATCCTCTTCAGGCGCAGGAACCAATGGGAGGCGAGTTGGACCAGCTTCAAATCCCATATAGTTGAGGACTGCCTTAACAGGTGCAGGACTTGGGTATGAGAAGAGAGCATTAACCTTGGGAATAAACTTACGTTGAATAGCAGCCGCTTTCTTCATATCACTATCTTTAATCGCAGTGAACATTTCATACATTTCATCACCATTGGTATGAGAAGCAACAGAGATAACCCCGTCAGCACCAAGGTTCATAGCATGGAAAGCATCTCCATCTTCACCAGTGTAGATCAAGAATTCTTCAGGTTTGTGCTCAATCAAATAAGCCATATTTGCAAGGCTAGTACATTCCTTAACACCAATGATATTTGGATGTTCCGCTAAGCGAAGCATGGTTTCTGGAGTCAATTCTACTACTACACGACCTGGAATATTATAGATAATAATGGGTAAATCAGAGGCATCTGCAATAGCTTTAAAGTGTTGATACATTCCTTCTTGAGATGGTTTATTGTAGTAAGGAACAATAGCAAGACCAGCCGCAAAGCCTCCAAATTCTGCTACTTCTTTGACGAACTCAATAGAGTCGCGTGTATCATTAGTACCAACACCAGCAATTAAAGGAACACGTCCATTAACAACCTTCTGAACAGCTGCAAATAGCTGTAACTCCTCATCGTGAGTAAGAGTCGGACTTTCAGCAGTCGTCCCAGCCATGAGAATACCATCAGTATGGTGTGCCAATAAATGTTCAATCAACTTTGGAATCGCGTCGAAATTTATTGACCCATCTTCATGAAAAGGGGTAATAAAAGCAGTGATAATTTTACAATCTTTTAAATCTTGATAAGACATAGAAAAAACCTTTCTCTATATAAGAAAGAGGCTGGGGCTTACTTGCCTTTGCCTCCTGTTCTGTACATAAAATAAGAGGAAGAAATCAAACACTTCGAGTTACTGATTTCTGTTTTGCTCCCTATTTCAATTCAAATTTTAATTCTGTAGTTGGACGAACCAAACCACGTTCATGAAGGGTTTCTGCAATTTGAACTGAGTTCCAAGCAGCACCCTTGAGAAGGTTATCAGATACCACCCACATATGAATACCTTTTTCAGCATCCAAGTCTTTACGGATACGTCCGACAAATGTATCGCGAGAACCAACCGCATTGATAGCTTGTGGATAGATTTGGTGAGCCACATCGTCTTCAAGAACTGCACCTGGAAAGGCAGCAATCGCAGCTTTTACTTCATCGATTGGAGCCACTTCTTTTGTTTCAATGTAAACAGACTCAGAGTGAGCTGACAAGACAGGAATACGCACGCAAGTTGCTGAAACGGCAATGCTATCGTCTTCCATGATTTTCTTAGTTTCGTTTGTCATCTTCATTTCTTCATAAGTGTAGTCATTATCAGTGAAGACGTCAATTTGAGGAAGGGCATTAAAAGCAATTGGATAATGTTTCTTATCGCCACCTGATGGCAAGATTTCCGCATGCAAATCACGTGGATTTACACCATCATTCAATACTTCACGCAATTCACGTTGTGTCTCAAGAATGGCTCCCATACCTGCACCTGAAACAGCTTGATAAGTTGAAACGATGATACGGTCTAAGCCCCATTTTTGACGAACTGGTTCAAGAGCTACCATCATTTGAATAGTTGAACAGTTAGGACATGAAATGATCCCGTTATGAGCATCAAGAGCATGGGCGTTTACTTCAGGAACAACCAATGGCACATCTGGATTTTGACGGAAATAAGAAGTGTTATCTACTACTACTGCCCCTGCTTTAACAGCATAAGGTGCGTATTTTGCAGAAGTTGAACCACCAGCTGAGAAGAGAGCAATATCAACTCCTTCAAAAGCTTCTTCTGTTGTTTCTTCAATAGTTACATCTTGACCCTTGAATTGCAAGACCTTTCCTGCAGAACGTGCAGACGCAAGGTAGCGAATCTTATCAATTGGAAGAGTTGATTCTTCCAACATTTTGATCATTTGAGCACCAACGGCACCTGTAGCACCAACAACAGCAACTGTATATCCCATAACAAACCTCTTTTGGAATTTTCTAAAAATTTCTATAATAGAAACATTATACTACTTTTTAGAAAAATTGAAAAGTCTTTACCTTATCTATTTTCTGAAATTGACAAGAAAAGGCGGTGGGACAGAAATCGATAGACAAAGTCTCGATTTCGTAGTCCCAGCCCCGCGAGGATGATTAGGAGCTTTTTGGAGTCTAAAAGACGAACAAAAAGTTCAATCAGCTACCGCGTCAAAGTTTGATTGCTAATAAAAAATGAGGTCGGGCTCTTTTGTCCCAACCTCTTCTACTATTCATAAAATTGTTTATATGGTTTAGTAAATGATTGCAATATTTCTGGAGAAGCTTCTAAATAGTCTTTAACTTCCTTCAAATTTGCTTTAACAATTATCCGTTCTGTAGCATTAGCATCTTCACAGGTTACCAAAGTCAGCTCGTCAATCCCTTCTCTGTCTTCAATAACATCGATGCGATCTGGAGTTACCTTTTTAACTTCTACTATTTCATATTTATAAACTTTTCCTTTATCTGTTAGATAAATGAACATTCCATTAGTAGCTCGTGCTAAGGGTGAAAATAGCTTCTGATCTGCATCTTTACCAGTGAAAATACGGTGACTTGCTAACGAATAATTTCCCTGTCCCATAACCTGATCAGCTTTCATGGTTCCAGCACCATAGAAAAGGTTCACATTATCCAGCCCCTTAAAAATAGGCAAATTCATTTCAAGTTCTGGAATAGAAATACCCCCAATCACTGGAAGTTGTTGGGAATTCCACTGAGCTGAAAGTACTGCCTCTGAAGATAAGGATTTTACAGAGTCAAAATCAAAATTTCCAGTAGCAGTTTTATTTTCCTCAATTTCCTCCTTTGAAACCTGACTTACTTGATATTTATTGGTATTCCAAATCATAATTACATCACGTATCTTCGAATTAAAAATCAAAGCTAGAGACAAAAGGATTAGAAATCCAGCCAAAATATTAATCAGTAGATTCTTACGCTTATTTTTTTTACTTTTTATTCTTTTTTGAGACATTATTCTTCACTTTCTGTTTCGTTTTCTGCCCCAACTTCTTCTTTCTCAGCTGCCGCAACTGTTGTAAAGGTTACAATCTTAGCATTCTCATCTAGACGCATAACTTTTACTCCCATAGTTGAACGTCCAGTTTGTGAAATATTGGCAACATTTGTTCGAATCATGACACCTGTATCAGTGATAACCATCAAGTCTTCATCGCCTTTTACTGTGAGAAGACCAGCAAGATGACCATTCTTATCTGTAATATTAGCGGTCTTCATACCTTTACCAGCACGACCTTTAGTTGGATATTCAGTGGCAACTGTACGCTTACCGTATCCTTTTTCAGTAATGATAAGAACTTCATCTTGATCGGTAATCACTCTAGCACCAACTACAGCATCGCCTTCACGAAGATTCACTCCTTTAACACCAGTAGCACTACGACTCATGCTACGAACGGATGACTGGTTGAAACGAACTGCATAGCCTAACTTAGTACCGATAATGATATCAGTATCTTCTTGAGTAAGAAGAACATTAATCAATTCGTCCTCATCTTTCAAATTCAAGGCTTTTAGACCATTTTGACGAATGTTGGCAAATTCTTTAACGCTAGTTCTCTTAACAATACCTGCTCGAGTCGTAAAGAAGATGTATGCATCATCACTACGTTCTGATTCGACATTAATGATAGTTTGGATGCTTTCTCCCTCATCCAGTTTCAAGAGGTTAACTACTGGCAATCCCTTGGCTGTACGACCATATTCTGGGATTTCATAACCTTTCAAACGATAGACACGACCTTTGTTGGTAAAGAAGAGCAAGTGATCATGGGTGCTAGTAGAAACCAACTCACGGACAAAGTCATCATCCTTGACTCCTGTTCCCTGTACGCCACGTCCACCACGTTTTTGAGCTGTGAATTCATCTTGATCCAAACGTTTGATGTAGCCTTTGTTCGATAGTGTGATGAGAACATCAGATTCTTCAATTAAGTCTTCATCTTCGAGCGTCAAAACCTCTCCCACCATCAACTCTGTGCGACGTTTATCAGCAAATTTGCGCTTCACTTCATCAAGTTCTTCTTTGATAATTTGCGCAACACGTTCTGGTTTTGCAAGAATATCTGCCAAGTCGGCAATCAAAGCAATGAGGTCATCATATTCAGATTGAATCTTATCACGCTCCAAGCCAGTCAAACGACGGAGACGCATGTCTAGGATTGCTTGGCTTTGACGTTCAGATAGTTTGAACTCGCTCATCAATTCTGATTGAGCTTCTTCATCAGTCTCACTGGCACGGATGATACGAATGACTTCATCAATATGATCCAGAGCAATTAACAAACCTTCCAAGATATGTGCACGCGCCTCAGCTTTTTCTTTATCAAATTGAGTGCGACGAGTCACAACTTCTTTTTGGTGCTCAATGTATGCGTCCAAGATTTGGCGAAGCGATAAAATCTTTGGAACACCATTTTGGATAGCAAGCATGTTAAAACCAAAGCTAGTCTGCATCTGAGTCATCTTGAATAAGTTGTTCAAAATAACATTAGCTGATGCGTCGCGTCTAACTTCAATAACAAAGCGAACACCTTCACGGTTAGATTCATCACGAACAGCTGTAATTCCTTCAATACGTTTCTCTTGAACCAGACGCACAATATGTTCATGCACTTTGGTTTTGTTGACCATATATGGGAATTCAGTAACAACGATACGTTCACGACCAGTTTTTGTTTCCTCGATTTCTGTTCGAGAACGAAGAACAATAGATCCCTTACCTGTCTCGTATGCTTTATGAATACCTGATTTCCCCATAACTAGGGCACCGGTTGGAAAATCTGGACCAGGCAAAACTTCCATCAAATCTTTAGTTGTAACTTCAGGATTATCCATGACGAGTTTAACAGCATCAATGGTTTCACCTAAATTATGAGGTGGAATATTGGTCGCCATACCAACGGCGATACCTGTAGCACCATTTACCAATAGATTTGGGAAACGAGCTGGTAAAACTACCGGTTCGCGCTCATTGGCATCATAGTTATCAACAAAATCAACGGTATTTTTATTGATATCACGAAGCATTTCAAGGGCAATCTTGCTCATACGAGCTTCGGTATAACGTTGCGCGGCAGCACCATCACCATCCATGGAACCAAAGTTTCCATGTCCATCTACAAGCATGTAGCGATAACTCCACCATTGTGCCATACGGACCATAGCCTCGTAAATAGATGAATCACCGTGTGGGTGGTATTTACCCATTACGTCCCCTGTAATACGGGCAGATTTTTTATGAGGTTTATCAGGCGTAACTCCTAATTCGTTCATTCCGTACAAAATACGACGATGAACAGGTTTCAACCCATCACGAACATCAGGAAGAGCACGCGATACGATTACACTCATGGCGTAGTCGATAAAGCTAGTCTTCATCTCCTTGGTCAGATTGACATTCACTAAATTTTTATCTTGCATTAACAAATGCCTCGTTTCACTATTAGTAATTACATATATTATACCATAGTTTGGACTATTTTACAGTCTAACAACACGTGTAAAACGTTTACATATTTATCCCGAAGGTATATCCGTGACAAAGCCTAGCAAAAGTGATAGAATGAAATCAAATGGGGTTCCCCCTTAATAAAATAAAGGAGATGTTTAGACAAATGACAGCAACTAAACAACACAAAAAAGTTATCCTCGTCGGTGACGGTGCCGTAGGTTCATCTTACGCTTTTGCCCTCGTAACACAAGGAATTGCACAAGAACTTGGTATCATTGAAATTCCTCAATTGTTTGAAAAAGCAGTTGGTGATGCCGAAGACCTTAGCCACGCGCTAGCTTTTACTTCACCTAAAAAAATCTATGCAGCTAAGTACGAAGACTGTGCGGATGCAGACCTTGTAGTTATCACTGCCGGTGCTCCACAAAAACCAGGTGAAACTCGTCTTGACCTTGTTGGTAAAAACCTTGCTATCAACAAATCAATCGTTGAACAAGTTGTTGCGTCTGGTTTTGACGGTATCTTCCTTGTTGCTGCTAACCCAGTTGACATTTTAACTTACTCAACTTGGAAATTCTCAGGATTCCCTAAAGAACGTGTTATCGGTTCAGGTACTTCACTTGACTCAGCTCGTTTCCGTCAAGCACTTGCTGAAACTATCGGTGTTGATGCTCGTTCAGTTCACGCCTACATCATGGGTGAGCACGGTGACTCTGAATTTGCAGTTTGGTCACACGCTAACGTTGCCGGTGTTAAATTGGAACAATGGTTACAAGCTAACCGTGACTTGAATGAAGCAGATCTTGTTGAGCTCTTCATCTCAGTTCGTGACGCTGCTTACTCAATCATCAACAAAAAAGGTGCTACATACTACGGTATCGCAGTTGCTCTTGCTCGTATCACAAAAGCTATCCTTGATGATGAAAATGCGGTTCTTCCACTTTCAGTCTTCCAAGAAGGACAATACGGAGTTGAAAACGTCTTTATCGGTCAACCAGCTATCGTTGGTGCGCATGGTATCGTTCGCCCAGTTAACATCCCATTGAACGATGCTGAAACTCAAAAAATGCAACTTTCTGCTCGTGAATTGCAAGAAATTATTGACGAAGCATGGAAAAACCCAGAATTCCAAGCTGCTTCTAAAAACTAATTCAATTTAATTTTAAAAAAAAGAAATGTCTAGACAAAACAGTCTAGACATTTTTTATAACGTTAATCCATTTGTGCAAAAGCTGCTTCAGCTTCTGCATTGCTAATTGCACCTAACTGAATCTTAGCAATTTTACCATTTGAATCAATTAGGTATTCAGTTGGGATACTTCGAATCTGATAGGCTTGGAAGGTAGTTCCCTTAGTGTCATATAAGACAGGTATATCCTTATAGCCCTGCTCCTCAAACCATTTTGGAAATTGGTCGATCGTTTTTTCGCCTTGAAGGCCGGGTGCAATAACAGATAATATTTCAAAATCACGATCTTCTTTTGCAGCAAGTTCCATTAATTCAGGCATACTTTTTTTACAAGGTCCGCACCAAGAAGCCCAAAATTTAAGATAAACTTTCTTTCCTTTATAATCTGATAATTTCACTTCTTTTCCATCCATAGATTGGAGCGTGAAATCCGGTGCTTCTGCTCCTACAGCTATTTGCTTAACCGTTGCTTGCTGCTGTGCTTGAGTCGTTTGATTTTCCTGACTTGGTTCCTTCTCTTCCTTGCCACAAGCAATCAAAAGAAAGATAGATAAGAAACTAAGTCCAAAATAGATTGTTTTTTTCATAGATTACTCCTTTTATCCTAATATTCCAGATAAGACATTTAACTGTCCCAACATTAATAAAATTCCCATGAGAATAATTAGTAAACCACCAATTCTTTTCAATAAGAGTAGGTGAGATTTAATTCTACTAAAATAAGGCATGATCAGACCTGATGCCAAGGCCAATACTAAAAATGGAAGCGCCATTCCAAGTGTATAAATTAGGGTTAATAAAGCCCCTTGAAAAGCTCCATTTCCTCCTGAGGCAGCCAGTGCTAAAACAGAACTTAAAACTGGGCCTATACATGGAGTCCAGCCAAAGCTGAAGCTGATACCCAGTAAAAAGGCCGACAAATATTTGCTAGACTGTTTTTGCTTAAATGTTACTGTTTTTTGTACCTCTAATTTTTGTAAGTGAAGAATTTCCATCTGATGCAAACCCAGTATAACAATCATGATTCCCATGACATAACGGAACCAGTCGGCATAAAGTAAATTCCCAAGAAATCCTGCTCCAAACCCTAGAATAAAGAAAATTAGAGAGATACCTGCGATAAAACAGAGTGTCCGAATCAATCCTGACCAGGCAACATCTTTACCCAAAAAACGAAATGTCCTTGACTCCTCTTGATCATCTAGCAGAACACCTGCGTAGACTGGTAACAAGGGAAAAATACAGGGAGAAAAGAATGACAAGACCCCAGCTATAAAGACAGAAATAAAAAATATAATACTTTCCAATTAAGAACCTTCTTTCATATAGTCATCTTATATTTTACTATAAAAGAAAACGTTTGTAAGATATCTGCTACGCAAATTTGATTTCAACTAAAACGAAAAAAAGGAGCTCAGCTCCCTTTTGATTAATAAGTTCCTTCTTCACCTTGACTTGTCAAGATAACAGGTCCATCCTTGGTAATAACAAACTGATGCTCATACTGACATGATAGACCACCATCTATAGTTTTGTGAGCCCAGCCTGTTTTCATGTCTGTATCAATTTCCCAATCACCTGTATTAATCATAGGTTCGATTGTCAAAACCATACCTTCACGAAGGCGAAGGCCACGACCTGCGATACCATAGTTTGGAACCATTGGTTCTTCATGCATGGTTGGTCCAACACCGTGTCCTACAAGATCACGAACAACGCCGTATCCACGACTTTCAGCATATTCTTGAATCGCTGCACCAATATCGCCGATGCGATTGCCAACAACAGCTTGTTCGATCCCCTTATACATAGCTTCCTTGGTCACGTCCATCAAGTTTTTAACTTCTTCTGATGGTTTACCAACTGCGTATGCCCAACAAGAATCAGCCAAACCACCCGTAAAGTTTTGAGTATATTTTTTCATCTGCTCAACGTTGTTAAAATTGAGTTTAGAAACATTGAGGTCAGACTTCGCGATTGGCCCACCAAGAACCATATCAACCTTGAGGAGGTCACCCTCTTTGAGGATATAATGACGAGGGAAGGCATGTGCTACTTCGTCATTGAGCGAACAGCAGGTTGCATATGGATAGTCCATCATTGCCCCATCAACACCAATCTGTAGTGGAAGGAAATTCTCTTCTTTACAACGACGGCGAACATACTCTTCTACTTCCCACATATCAACACCTGGCTTAATGATATCACGCAAGCCAATGTGGATACTTGCAAGAAAATCACCAGCCTTATCCATAGCTTCGATTTCTCTAGCTGATTTTAATGTAATCATGTTTTCTCCTAGATTCTAATTAATTTTTACAGTTACATTTGCTTTTGATACAATTTGATGATTGAGATAAATGTCATAATCAATAATAGCCGATCGTCTCGTATGATGAATAATTCTAGCTTGAATCCGTAGAACATCATCAATCTGAACAGCCTGTAAGAAGTAAATCAACATTTGTTCAATGATGAGGTTACGACCGCTATTAACGACCAAGTCTTGCGTCATATGAGTCAAGATTTCTGAAAGAACACCATTAGCCAGAACACCATTTTTTTCTAACATAAAGGGTTCGACTGTAATAACAACTTCATCATGATGATAAGATAACTTCTGTCCAATCTGTTCTGAAAAGGTTGGTAAAGTTGAGACCTGAGAACGACTCATTTTTTCCATAACATCACGTCTAGTAATGACACCAAGCAAGGTTTGATTGCTCCGTACAACAGGTACCATTTCAAAATCTTCTGCAATCATTCTCTGGCTCACGTTAGCAATATTCGTTGCTAGGCCTGTCATATAGACCGTTCTTGTCATGACCTTATCAATGGTAGTCCCTGGTGACTTATCTCCAGCATCACGCATGGTCACGACACCAACAACAACCTTGTGCTGATTGATAACAGGGAATCGACTACTTCTATTCTTACGAACTAAATCTAAATAATCTTTTACAGTATCCGTTTCTTGTAAAAAACCATATTCATGACAAGTGCGATAGATTTTTTCAACCGTTAAAATATCTGTCTTTATTTGTACATTTGACAAAGCTCGGTTAATCATGGTTGCAATGGTAAATGTGTCATGTTTACTGCGTAACACTGGGATATTTTTCTTATTAGCAGCATCCAAAACATCTTTATGAACTTCAAATCCACCCGTTACCAAGACAGCATTTTCATTTTCAAGTGCCAATAATTGGATCCGTGTTCTATCACCGACAATAAGTAGACCACCATCATGAAGATAAGAAAGAATATTTTTTTCTGTCATGGCTCCAATGGAGAATTTACTGAATTCTCTCTCCAAACCTGCTTGGCCAGCTAAAACTTCTGAACCAGTGACTTCTGCAATTTCTGCAAAGGTTAATCTCTCAATGGCAACTTTTTTGGACTTGACACGGACAGTTCCACTTCGAGGACGTGTTTCAACCAATCCTCTATTTTCAGCTTCTTTGATAGCACGATAAGCTGTACCATCACTCACTCCCAGCCTATTTGAAATACTTCGAACACTGACCCGTTTTCCGACTGGTAATTCTTCTAAATAAGCTAAAATTTCTTGGTGTTTACTCATTTAGCTCTCCTTTTGTATAGCGAAATTCTAGATAATCCCGCATCTTACGAGTATATCGATCACTACCCTTGAAACGACGATATAGAACGAAGCCTGATTTTTGTGCAACCTTTTGACTAGCACTATTTTCTAAATGCGTCACAATAGAAAGTTGCTTTAATTCAAACTGATCCATAGACAAATCGCGTAATTTAGTCACTGCTTCCGTCATATATCCTTGAGACCAATAATCTTTCCTTAAAAAATAGCCAATTTCTGCTTCTTTACGGATTTCATCCAGCTTTTCAAACTTGATGGCTCCAATCATCTTCTGTGCTTTCTTATCACAAATCGCCCAAATTCCCAAAGGTGATTTCATAAAGTAGTTAGCAAGAGCATATTGACTTTCCTCAATGCTGGCTTGCGTAGGAAAAATAAATTGGAGATTTTCAGGGTCTGATGCTAGAGCATGAAAGTCATCTACATCCGTAAAAAAGAATGGACGGAAATACAAACGTTCCGTCTCATAGAAAGAATACATTGCTAATTTTGTCCAGATATTCATTGTGTTCCTCAAAATGGCTAATCTTCGATTAGCTCAATATCTGCTCCAAGCTTACGTAATTTCTCAATAATATTTGAGTAGCCTCGTAGGATGAATTCAACATTGGTAATCTCTGTTTTTCCTTCAGCCATCAAGCCAGCAATAACCAAGGCAGCTCCAGCACGTAGGTCTGTCGCCTTAACTTTTGCACCCTGCAAAGGATTTCCACCCTTATAAAGGATGTGGTCGTTTGTTGTTGAAATATCTGCGTTCATTTTAGCTAATTCAAAGACATGGTTCACACGTTTTTCATAAATGGTATCAATCAGTGTTCCTCGTCCTTCTGCTTTCAACAAAAGTGGTGTAATCGGTTGTTGAAGGTCTGTAGCAAATCCTGGATATGGAGCAGTCTTGATATTAACAGCTTTTAGATTTTTCTGCTCTTCAACAAAGATACTATCTTCAGAAACAGTCATATGAACACCCATTTCTTCAAGTTTCGCAATAAAACCTTCTAAATGTTCATAAAGTACATTGTTAATAAGAATTCCTTGTCCCACAGCAGCAGCTAAAGAAATATAAGTACCAACTTCGATACGATCTGGAATAACTTGATGACGTGTGCCGTGTAGAGATTCAACACCATCGATAGTAATCATATCCGTACCTGCACCACGAATATGAGCTCCCATATTATTTAACAAAGTAGCTACATCAATAATTTCAGGCTCTCGAGCAGCATTTTCAATGACTGTACGTCCTTGAGCTTTTACTGCTGCAAGCATCGTATTAATAGTTGCTCCTACACTTACAGTATCCATATAAATACTAGCACCCTGTAACTTAGAACCATTAGTTGAGAGATTCATATTATCTCCCTCATAGGTTGTCTTAGCACCCATAGCTTCAAAAGCTTTCAAGTGCAAGTCAATAGGACGAGGACCCAAGTCACATCCACCAGGCAAACCTACTGTTGCTTCACCAAAACGTCCAAGAAGACTACCGTAGAAATAATAGGATGCGCGAAGACTGTTAATCTTACCGTATGGCATTGGTTTATTTTGAACACCACGAGGATCAATTTCTAGAACGTCATCATAGCGCTTAACACTCGCACCCATAATTTCCATAATATCAACCAAACTAGCGACATCGGAGATATCTGGAACACAATCCAAAATAACTACATCATCTGATAAAATAATAGCAGGAATCAGAGCAACTACACTATTTTTTGCTCCGCTAATGGTTATCTCACCCTTTAATGGACGTCTACCGTTAATGACTATTTTTTTCATTATTTTTTTTATACTCTTTCACTATTTATTCATAAGGTCTCACCCTATATTATACCATATTTCCTTCTTATTATCTATCATAATAAATCAAATAAGCTCCTTAAGATTTTATTGATTTAAAACAGTTTCTGAAGTAAACTTAAAAAATAACTGATACAAATATTGTTCAAGAAAAAAAGCTTTCCAAAAATCTTGGAAAGCCTTATTTAATGTTTATTTTGCGATTGGGTAAACAGAAACCTGTTTCTTATCGCGACCTTTACGTTCGAAACGTACTACGCCTTCAACTTTAGCGAACAAAGTATCGTCTCCACCACGTCCAACGTTTACACCTGGATAGATGTGTGTACCACGTTGACGGTAAAGGATTGATCCACCAGTTACAGTTTGTCCGTCAGCTGCTTTAGCTCCAAGACGTTTAGCTTGTGAATCGCGTCCGTTTGATGTAGAACCTCCACCTTTTTTGTGGGCGAAAAGTTGCAAGTTGTTAAGAGTCATTTTTAACATAATGTTTTCCTCCGTGTTAGTTTTCTGTGATAACTCTGGTTTGGACGAACTCAGAAGAGTTCTCCGATAAGTTTGCCATACCTAAGAAAAATGATTCAAAGAATAATTGTGACATTTCTCTCTGGTGAGAAGGAAGATCTTTTGGAATTTCAACCATCAGATAGCCACCTTCATCTTCGTTTAATTCTAAGATTGGTTCATAGCCTGCAAATTTCTCAATGGAATTGATAAAGTTTATGGCAAGCGTAGAAACCGATGCACACACGACATCTAGGCCGTATTCGCCACTCTCGGCGTGTCCAGTAATCTCCGCACTCCTCAGCTCGCCATCTTCGGCTCTCTCAAAGACTGCTTGTATCATGTGTTCTCCTTAAAATTAAGCGTTGATTGCGTTGATGACAACTTTAGTGTATGGTTGACGGTGACCTTGTTTACGGTGGCTACCTTTTTTAGGTTTGTACTTGTAAGTAACAACTTTCTTTTGTTTTCCTTGTTTTTCAACAGTTCCAACTACAGTAGCTCCAGAAACAAGTGGAGTTCCGACAACAGTGTTTTCACCACCAACAAGAACAACTTCGTTAAAAGTAACTTCTTGACCAGCTTCAACGTTCAATTTTTCAACGTAAACTGCTTGACCAACTTCAACTTTAACTTGTTTTCCGCCAGTTTTGATAATTGCGTATGTGCTCATTATGCACCTCCTATGATTTTTTGGGGTTTCCCCGAATTTTTGTGAAGACTCGCCTAGCATCGTGGGACGAACCACTTAAAAGAAGAGCTCTTAGTATAACAAAGAATAAACTAGGAATTAAGCTGAAGACATAACTTATGTTAGGCAAGGCGATAATGACGAAGTTTAAATTTGTTATACGACGAGCAACGATGTTCGTGCGGTTGCACAGGATCGTGCATAGTCAACTCTACAAGTATAGCATGATTCCAAATTTTTGACAAGTATTTTCACTCAAAATTCAGCCTTTTATCAGACTTTTTTTGTAAAGAAGATAAAAGCATACTTAGATAAAAAATACTCATCATGATAGGGACACCTAAAATCGTTTTTTCGTTGAAGATAATCGTTAAGTAAGCTGAAAATACTACTCCTAGAATGAAACTAACAAGTAGGCTCACAAAAATCAATCCTTCCATCAAAAAGGCTGTGTGCTTGGTCCGGACGTATTCGCCAAAAGCCAACATGGTGCGTTTGATATTTCCCGTCATAAAGGCATTGTTATAGGCAATTCCAGAAACCTCTCCAAAAGCTGTTGTAACCAGACCCATACAAAAAGCCAGAGGAGGAATAATAAACATGTTATCAACACTCAATGGAACAAAGCCGATTATCAATGATAAAATAGCTAATGGAACAAGTGATAGAATGGGTTTTTTAACAATGCGAAGTTTTTCCTTGTAAATCGTAAGCAAAAAAACGCCTAACATGAAAGATAAAAGTGTCAATATCTTTATTTCAGCATCAGCCAAATTTCTCTGAACGATTCCGACTGATAGAAATACCACATTCCCTGTTTGCCCAGCGACTAAGGTATTGCCTCTTACAATAAACGTATAGGCATCTACATAGCCTGCACAAAAAGTCAAAAAAAGCGCCAATCTTTTTGAATGACGAGAAATCTTTCTCATAGGTAATAATCTCATACTAAACTCCTAAATTTACTGTAACTATTGTACCATTTTTTCTAGAAATTTCGAAGTATCAAAGCAAAAGAATTATCTCAAGGTAACGAGTTGGCTCTTTCTATGATATAATGAAATCAAACATTACTTGTGGAAAAGGAGTAACTATGCTAAAACTTGGTATCATAGGAACTAGTTCAATCAGCCATCATTTTCTAGAGGCTGCCCATACTAGCGGGAACTTTCAACTGGGTGCAGTCTATTCTAGAAAAATAGAAACCGCAGAAAAGTTTGTTGAACAGTATCAAGGCGTTAAGCTATTTGATCAGCTAAATGATTTCTTTAATGATTCATTCGATGTGGTATACATTGCTAGTCCCAATTCCCTGCATTTTAGTCAAGCAAAGATGGCTTTATCTGCTGGAAAACATGTTATCCTTGAAAAACCAGCTGTCACTCAACCACAAGAATGGCAGGAATTAGTTCAAACGGCTAAAGATAATAAATGTTTTATCTTTGAAGCAGCAAGAAACTACCACGAAGATGCTTTTACCACAATCAAAGACTTTCTTGCAAACAAACAAATTCTGGGTGCAGACTTTAACTACGCTAAATATTCTTCTAAGATGCCTAACCTACTTGCTGGCGATACTCCTAATGTTTTCTCAGACCGTTTTGCAGGTGGTGCACTCATGGATCTTGGTATTTATCCTATCTACGCTGCTGTTCGCTTATTTGGAAAACCGACTCATGCAACCTATCAAGCTCAGAAACTAGATAATAGTATCGATTTGAACGGTGACGGCATGCTCTACTATCCTGACTATCAAGTACACATCAAAGCAGGAAAGAATATCACTTCTAATCTTCCTTGTGAGATTTATACTACTGATGGAACCTTGACACTTAATACAATCGAGCATGTCCAATCAGCTACTTTTACAGACCATCAAGGAAATGAAGTTCAACTTCCTATCCAGCAGGCTCCTCACACCATGACTGAGGAAGTTGCTGCTTTCGCACATATGATTAAGCAAGCAGACCTGAATCTCTACCAATCTTGGATTAATGATGCGACACACGTCCATGAGCTACTTTATACCATGCGCCAGAATGCTGGCATTAGATTTGAGGCAGAAAAATGAAAACCAAACTACCTACCGAATGGCAAGAATTGATTGATCAACTGGGATTCCAAGAATTTACTCCCATTCAAACTCAACTTTTTGAACCAATAACAGAAGGTGAAAACCTACTTGGAGTCAGTCCAACTGGTACAGGGAAAACTTTAGCCTATCTCCTACCTAGTCTTCTCAAACTGCAAAAGAAAAAAGCCCAACAATTATTGATTTTAGCACCTAATACTGAGCTTGCTGGACAAATTTTTGAAGTCACTAAAACCTGGGGTGAGGCTATCGGATTAACAGCTCAGCTATTTCTATCCGGTTCGAGCCAGAAACGCCAAATTGAACGACTTAAAAAAGGACCAGAAATTCTGATTGGAACACCTGGTCGTATCTTTGAACTGGTCAAATTGAAAAAAATCAAGATGATGAACGTGGAAACAATCATTCTAGATGAATTCGATCAGCTGCTTGATGATTCTCAGATTCACTTTGTTGAGAAGATTACCCACTACGCACCTCGTGACCACCAATTCATCTACATGAGTGCCACGACCAAATTTGACCAAGATAAGATTGCACCTAACACGCGCACCATTGACCTTTCGGATCAAAAGCTAGATAACATCCAACACTTCTACATGCAGGTGGACCAACGCCACCGAGTCGATATGCTTCGTAAACTGGCACATGTTGAAGATTTCCGTGGACTTGTCTTCTTTAATAGCTTGTCAGACCTAGGTAGTGCAGAGGAAAAATTGCAATATCGTGATGTTTTAGCAGTTTCACTAGCTAGCGATGTCAACGTTAAATTTAGAAAAGTTATTCTAGAAAAATTCAAAGATAATCAACTGACACTACTTCTTGCGACAGACCTTCTCGCTCGTGGTATCGACATTGATAGCCTGGAATGCGTGATTAACTTTGACGTCCCTAGAGACACGGAAACTTACACTCACCGTGCTGGACGTACAGGACGCATGGGTAAAGAAGGCTATGTCATCACTCTTGTCACCCATCCAGAAGAACTTAAAAAACTGAAGAAATTTGCAAGCGTACGTGAAATTGTCTTGAAAAATCAGGAACTGTATATCAAATGAGAGTGGGACAGAAATCGGTAATTCGTTAGAATTCGATTTCGTCGTCCCACCTCCGCACAGTTGAGTAGGGCTGTAAAAGCTGATGAAATCAGCGTAGTAGAGCCCACTCAACCACTGCGTCTTGCTCGACAATCCAAAGACAATTGAGAGGCTAGGACTTTTGTCCCAGCCTCTTTTTCTTATCCCCAAGTAATTTCTAAACGATAGTTGGCAAATGGAACCCCTTCTTTGTTCTGAAGTTGATAGGCTAGTTCAATCTTCTCTTCACCTACTTCATAGTGGCTTGTTTGGATGATAAACTCCTGCAGGCCCATAGGTGTTGGAATATAGGCTAAACTATCAGTATCCTTGAGAAAACGCATGATGGTCTTGGGATTTGAGAAACGTGTCATGACAAGTTCCTCCCCGTTAAATTTCAAAACTACCTTTTCTTGCTCCTCATTGTAAAACAAAAGATAGGAAAAATCGCCCTTTTCCCGTAATTCAACATCATAAAGTTGGTCGATTACTTCCAATTGTTCATCGAACTTGATGGTATTTCTCATTCTAATCTTCACAACTATTCCTCTTTCTTCTCACTTATCCCTACTATTTTACCAAAAAGGCACGGAATTTGCTATAATGGTCTTATGAATGAAAAAGTATTTCGTGACCCAGTTCACAACTATATCCACGTTAATAATCAAGTCATTTATGACCTGATCAATACCAAAGAATTTCAGCGGCTCCGTCGCATCAAACAGCTTGGGACATCTAGCTATACTTTCCACGGTGGAGAACATAGTCGTTTTTCTCACTGTTTGGGTGTCTACGAAATTGCCCGTCAAATCACTGAGATTTTTGAGGAGAAATATCCTGAGGAATGGGATTCTAACGAGTCACTATTAACCATGACTGCGGCTCTTCTACATGATCTCGGACATGGTGCCTACTCTCATACTTTCGAAAATCTCTTTGACACCGACCATGAGGCCATTACCCAGGAAATTATCCAAAGCCCTGATACAGAGATTCAGCAGGTTCTTTTGCAGGTTGCACCGGACTTTCCAAAAAAAGTAGCCAGCGTTATCGATCACACTTATCCAAACAAACAGGTAGTTCAACTGATTTCTAGTCAGATAGACGCTGACCGCATGGATTATCTCCTTCGCGACTCCTACTTCACCGGTGCTTTTTATGGTCAGTTTGATCTCACACGGATCCTTCGTGTCATTCGTCCTGTTGAAAATGGCATTGCCTTTCAGCGTAATGGGATGCATGCCATAGAGGATTATGTACTCAGTCGTTACCAGATGTATATGCAGGTTTATTTCCACCCAGCCACACGCGCCATGGAAGTCCTTCTGCAAAATCTTCTCAAACGTGCTAAGGAGCTCTATCCTGAAAATAAGGACTTCTTTGCCCTTACATCCCCACATCTACTGCCATTTTTTGAGAAGAAGGTAACCTTATCTGACTATCTTGCACTTGACGACGGGGTTATGAATACCTATTTCCAACTCTGGATGACTAGTACAGATAAAATTCTAGCCGATCTTTCGCAACGTTTTATCAACCGTAAGGTCTTCAAATCTATTACTTTTTCTGAGAACGACCAAGACCAGCTTGAAATCATGCGGAATTTCGTAGAAGAAATTGGTTTTGACCCCAACTACTACACTGCTATCCACAAGAATTTTGACCTTCCTTACGATATTTATCGACCAGAGTCTGAAAATCCTAGAACACAAATCGAGATTGTCCAAAAGAATGGCGAGCTGGCAGAACTTTCTAGCCTATCTCCTATCGTTCAATCTCTTGCAGGAAGCCGTCATGGTGACAACCGCTTCTACTTCCCTAAAGAAATGCTTAAGCAAAACAGTATTTTCACAAATATTATTCAACAATTTTCAAAACTGATTGAGAATGATCATTTTACTCCAGACAAGAAATAACAGAGGAAATTTATGAGTATAAAACTAATCGCCGTCGATATTGATGGTACCCTAGTTAATAGTAAAAAAGAAATTACTCCAGAAGTTTTTGCAGCTATCCAAGATGCCAAAGCAGCTGGAGTCAAGGTTGTCATTGCAACAGGACGCCCCATCGCTGGTGTTGCCAAACTCCTTGACGACTTGCAGTTGAGAGATGAAGGTGATTATGTTGTGACCTTCAACGGTGCCCTTGTCCAAGAAACTGCTAATGGTCATGAGATTATCAGTGAATCCTTAACTTACGAGGACTATCTGAATATGGAATTTCTCAGTCGTAAGCTCGGTGTCCATATGCATGCTATTACCAAGGATGGCATCTACACAGCCAATCGCAATATCGGAAAATACACTGTTCACGAATCAACCCTCGTCAGCATGCCCATCTTCTATCGTACACCTGAAGAAATGGCTGATAAGGAAATCGTCAAGTGTATGTTTATCGATGAACCGGAAATTCTCGATGCTGCTATTGAAAAGATTCCAGCAGAATTTTACGACCGCTACTCTATCAACAAATCTGCTCCTTTCTACCTCGAACTTCTCAAAAAAGGTGTAGACAAGGGTTCAGCTATCACTCACTTAGCTGAGAAACTCGGTTTGAACAAGGATGAAACTATGGCTATCGGTGACGAGGAAAATGACCGTGCCATGCTTGAAGTTGTTGGTAACCCCGTTGTTATGGAAAACGGAAATCCAGAACTCAAAAAAATCGCCAAATACATCACTAAATCTAATGACGAATCAGGCGTTGCTCATGCCATTCGAACGTGGGTGTTGTAGAAGAAATGGATACATGAAAACCGCTCAGCAGAGCGGTTTTTGATGTCTGATTACTGCCAAGATTACAGAGAATAAAGCTAGTTGCAGCCACTGCTCCAACACTAATTAAGGATTTAGTTTTGACTTTATTTAACATCTTAGACCTTCTTTCTATAAAAACTAGGTCAAGCATACCAGATAAAGCTTGGAGCTTTTATCACAAGAAAAAGACTCCGGAGAGTCTTCGCATTACTTATGCAATTCTTTATTACTCAATGTATGAAAAATCCCCCACAGAAGAATATTTACAATGATAAACAGCAATATTTCCACTAAATTAAAGTCTATCAAATTCCGTGACCGCATTGCCACCATAGCTTGGGAGTAGGGATAGATTAAAGATAATTTATCAGATACAAAAATCATCATGAATCCTACGAAAGTACCAATAGAACCAATTCCCACAGATTTACTAAAAACACGAGTTTTAGCTGTCACAAAAAACTGTACTGCCATCATACTAATTGTTCCAAAAATCCCCAATAAATCCCACTTAAGGTAGGTGAACAAATTAGAAATTTCTAAATGAATTAGGTGAGCACTGACATAAAAAATACCAAACAAGAACAACTGTAAAACAGCAATAAACAAGATAATTACTATTTCTTTTGCCAACAATAATTTCCCAAGACTGACATTATTAGCTCTGAGAAATTCAATATTTTTCCTATCAAACTCTTTTCCTAACATCATGGCTACATAAATGCTGACCAAAATCGGAAAGAAAAGCTGGCTATAATAGAAGGTCAATTGTCCCCATAAAACAGGCACTTTTTCACTTTCTGCAACCATAGAATAAGCTGCACCTAAGTAAATACCAAGACCAATCAGGCTACAAAAAGCTAAGAAGAAAATACCAATCATCAACATGGAAAATTTTTGGGTTTTCCGCCATTCTACTGATAGATAAGACATCATAGCTTGCCTCCTTTCTTTTCAACTAGATAGAGAGATAAGAAGAGATAGATTAGGGCTATTGGCAAATATGTAAAGAGTTTAAATCCTAGGTTTGTCGCCAAAACATAACTCACTTGACTGGCGACTTTCTGGTAATCCACCAGAGACAGATATGCTATACCACCAAATGGGAAAATCAGCTGTAGAAAAGCTGTTGCATGACCAAATCCAACTCCAAGAAATCCTCCGAAAATCCCTAATGCCATTATCAATGCCTGCTTTTTCAGTAAAAACTGCAAAGTCAAAAACAGACAGGTTAAGACAAAAGATGCTAGCAAGAAAATGACGATTTGCCAGAGGATTAGGCTAACAGGCATTTCTAGACCAGAAAAGTTTGCAATCAACTGGACTACTACTCCCTCCAAAATAGCGAGAAAGGTCAAAACGAACATAGTCAGGCCAAGCTTACTCAGAAAGATATGCCGTACATTTTCACCATTTGCCAAAAGCAGTTTGAAAGTGTTGCCCTCCTTCTCGTTCTTGACAATCCGGGATACAAAGAGAGCAATCACGATAGGGAGAATCAAGCCATTTACTTCTTTTATCATATAGAAAATTAGGTTAATCTGGTGCATATCTGGATTACTTAGGTAGCGTGTAGCGACTGCAATTGCCCAAGCAAATCCGACTCCCATGACTAGTATGCTAATGAGGAAGGATTTGGTTCGTTTTGCCTTGAGCAATTCAATAGACAAATTATTTAACATAAGACTCACTCCTTGGTTAAGTTGAGGAAGATAGATTCCAAGGTTTCTTGTTCTTGCTTCACTTCATAAATTGGAACTTTCTCGACTATTAAATCTCGTAACAAACTAGAAATCTGCTGATCGTCAAGTTTAGTCAGCTTGAGTTTATCCTCTTGTATCTCTAACATCTTGCACGGATAACCAAATAACACTTGGCTAATGGCTTCACGTCGACCTCTAAAATCCCCACGCACTTCCAGCCATTTATTGGACTGAATTTTACGAATTTCTCCCTCGTAAACCAGTTGACCATGATTGATAATCCCTACACGGTCAGCGATATGCTCTACTTCAGAAAGGATATGGGTAGAGATGAAGACAGTAATGCCCTGTTCTTTTGCCAACTTGATAATCAGTTCCCGAATTTCATGAATCCCTGCTGGGTCTAGCCCGTTTGTTGGCTCATCCAGTATCAACAAACGCGGTTTCTTGACTAAGGCAAAGGCTAAAGCCAAGCGCTGTTTCATACCCAGAGAATAATCTTTAACCAATTTTTTCTTGTTTTTAGGTTGATCTAACCCCACAATTTTCAAGGTTTCCTGAATATTTTTCTTATCAAATCCAAGGATTTTTTGGAAGACCAAGAGATTTTCATAGCCTGTCAAATTAGGATAATAAGACGGTTCTTCAATCATAGAGCCAATCTGATTAAGATACTGCTTGTCCGTACCTATAGATTGACCGAACACTTCAATCTCCCCATCTGTACGAGAAATCAAAGACAAAATCATCTTCATGGTGGTTGTTTTCCCAGCTCCATTTGGACCTAGAAAACCATAAATCTCACCTTGTTGAACTGATAAGGAACTAAGGTTAACTACCTGAGTGTCCTTAAATACCTTTTGTAAGTTTTTTATCTGTAAAACATTACTAATCATTATGAACTTCCTCCTCAACGAGATTCATTTGTTGTTTAGCCATTTGGAAATACCTCACTGATTAAAATTTATTTGCGAAGTATCTCTATATAGGTTATGTCTTTATTATAGACATGCTAGATTAATTTTAAACTAAGCTAACCTTAATTTTACATTAAGATTAAAGTATCTTGCTTTTTTCACTCTTTTAAATGGTATAATATAGATAAGCGAGGTAAGATTATGAATTTCGAACAACAGCTCCTGAATAAGCACATCCTTATCATTGATGACGATAAAATTTTAAACTCTTCCATAAGAGATATTCTCACTGCATACGGATTTTCCAATCTAACATCAGCCTATGATATAGAATCTAGTTTGGACATGATTGAAACAGAGCAGTTCGACCTTTTCCTTTTGGACATTATGCTACCCGATGGGGATGGCTACACATTAGCAAAACATATCCGAAAAAAAGGCGATACTCCTATCCTCTTTCTGACTGCCAAAAATAATCCTGAAGATGAGATAGCTGGTTTCAATGCTGGTGGTGATGATTATATCATGAAACCCTTCATTCCAAAAAATCTTATCTATCGTATTATGGCTCTGCTCCGTAGAAGTTATAAATCAGAACAGGAAACAATACAGATTGGACAGACTTTGGTGAGTTTTCGGAATGCAACAGTACAAAAAAATGGAGCAGAAATTTCTATTACGCCAATTGAAATTCAGATTTTGAAAAAACTTTACGATAATAAAAATTACATCGTTTCAACCGAATCTCTCTGTGATACGATTTGGGGAGTGGATAGCTTTGGTTATGAAAACTCTTTGACTGTACATATTCGGAAAATTCGAGAAAAAATAGAAGAAAATCCTTCAAAACCTCAATATTTAAAGACAGCTAAAGGGCTAGGATATAAATTGTTATCATGATTATGAATCAAACCAAAATTTTAAGGTATTCACTAAAGAAATTTATCTTTTCTTCCATCATTATCTTTATTACCAATATTATTCTAATTGCCAGTTTTGTTTTCTACATTAGTAAAAAGCAAACTGCTACTGAGACTGTGAAAATAATTTCTGAACACATTACCATCACAAATAATAACGTCCACATACCTGAAAATGATATTTCTAGTCTAAAAGAACAAAAGTTATGGCTCATGGTATTGGATAAGCAGACTGGAAAACAAGTGTACGAACAGTATAAACCTACAGAAGTTCCTTCGCAATTTGACTACGGGGACATTTTACAGTTTTCTCGCTATTATCTTTCAGATTATCCTGTTTTTAGTCAGATAAAAGGTGGATACATCATTGTTGTTGGTTTTCCAAAAGATAAAATTGCTCGTTATAGTTTTAATTACTTAGATATAGATAGTCTCCGCCTGTTTCCACTAATAGCATTTGGAGTATTGCTTTTCAACTGCCTTTATTTCGCTTTTCTTTACTACTATGGCGTGACGCATATCAATCGTAAAATTGTGCCTCTTGTAACTGCTATTCAGAATCTCCCATATGGTTTAAAAAATCCAATAAATTCTATATCAGAACTAGAATATCTTACAACTGCAATTAATCAAACCGATACTCTACTCAAAGAGAATGAAGTCTTTAAAGAGCAATGGATTTCAGGTATTGCACACGATATCAAAACACCTCTTTCTGTCATCATTTCTAACGCGTCCTTGTTAAATGATTCTGAACTAGATACACAGTTTAAAAAACATATTCGTCCAATATTGACGGAATCCTATTACATCCAAAATGTTTTAAATGACTTAAATATAGTAGCTCGCCTTTCATCCGGTCATCTTCAATTAAATCAGACTGAAACAAAAATTATCCCCTTCTTCAAAGACATTCTCATCCATATTTTAAATCAAGAAATCTGGAATGAATTTGAATTTGAATTTGATTACGATTATTCACTTGTTAATCAATCTATCATGATTGAGCAGTTTTTAATCACAAGAGTTATCCATAATATCATCTACAACTCTGTTTTACATAACGAAAAGGGTTGCACAATAAGAATCCACTTATACAAAAAAGATACAAATGTAATTGTCGAAATCAAAGATAATGGACAGGGAGCTTCACCAGAAAAAATTGCTGAACTTAATGAATTATCTTTTAAAAATATTGATATTTCTAAAATTAGAACGACTGGCATTGGTCTAAAAATTTCAAAACAAATTGTTGATTTGCATCAGGGCTCTATTTCGTTTGCTAGTGTCCAAAATGAATTCTTTGAAAGTATCATTTCACTTCCGATTTTCAACATTACCAATTAGATAAAAAAATGGAGAAGAACCATTAGAGTCTTCTCCATTTTATTCATCTTATCTTCCACTTATACCCTGTCCGACCCGCCAAAACAAGTAAGGCAAGATTTTGAGTTCTATGAATAAATTTTTTAAATCTTATAACCTTGATTTAATAGGGTTTTAAGACTTTTGAATCTTGCAAAATAGACTCATTTTTCAAATTTTAGTAAATTTTTGGTAACTCATCTTTCTCTCTTAAATAACTACTTCCATAAATAGTGAGTCAATAATCTTATTTCTCAGTCGTTAATTTCCCCGCCCCATTTGGTCCTAGAATCGCATTAAACGTTCCCTTTTCAAACTGTAGGTGAATATGTTCAACCACTAGATGATTTCCATACCGTTTACTGATGTTTTTAGCTTGTAATATCTTGTTCTCTCTCTTTTTTGACAGTATCAGTCTAGCAAAAAAGCCGTTTAAAAACGGCCTTTTGGGATAAGCGGTCAAAATGAGAACCTAAGTGGCAAGATGAAAGTGATAAAAAGAAGAAGAAAATTTAATGCAACCATTCTTTTCCCCATTGATTCAAGTCCTTTAAAATCGGCATCAGTGATTTACCTTTTTCTGTCAACTCATATTCTGTATGAAGAGGCAAAGACTCATAATCATATTTCTCAACCAATTGGTTCTCTATTAAAACATCTAATCCACGTGTCAAACTGATAGTTGTAATCCCTTCAACTTCTCTTCTCAATTGATTGAAACGAATTTTCTTATGCTTGTTTATAACCCATAATATATTCATCCTCCATTTCCCACCAACTACATCTAAGACTTGAGACATACTGCAGTTCCAATTTTTATTTGTTAACATTTTTTCTCCTTACAAAAATGTGCCTACTATACAACTTGTTTATAAAGTATTATAATCTTTTTATCATTTATTTTAAAGGAGTAACTTATGTTTATTGTAAATCTTACCTATATAAAGTCCCTTGATGAAGTTGAAAAACACTTAGAAAAACACATAGATTTTTTAAATCAGTATTATACAAAAGGTCTTTTTATCGCATCTGGAAGAAAAAATCCAAGAACCGGCGGTATCATTCTCATGAGAGCTAAAAATAAAGAAGCCGTTCAAGAAATCATTACACACGATCCATTCTATCAAAATGAGATTGCTCAATATGAGATTATTGAATTTGAGGTAAGTAAATATTGTCCTGAATTGAAAACCATCCTGAACAATCCATCTGAACCTTAACCTCATTTGTCAATTCCATAATAAAAATAAGGACATTCCAATAAAGGAAGTCCTTTTTTAACACTACTATAAATCAAAGACATTTTCATGATCCATTTTATTCTCTAGCCGTTAACAAAATATAATTTTTGGTCAAAATTTGGTCATGATTTGGTCAAAAAAATTAAAAATACTAAATTATTTTTAAAAATGAACTGGTGATAATTGCCTTCAATTAAACATTTTGAATTTTCTTTGTCTTTCTTTACATTACTAAAAATGCCCCCTGCAGGAATCGAACCTGCAACTACTCCTTAGGAGGGAGTTGTTATATCCATTGAACTAAGGGAGCTAGAGAAAAACTCTGCCGAATGAGCAGAGTTTTTTGGTCGAATTAACGACGGATTTCTTTGATACGAGCTGCCTTACCTTGAAGAGCACGCAAGTAGTACAATTTCGCACGACGTACTTTACCGTAACGAACAACTTCGATCTTTTCAACACGTGGAGTGTGGATTGGGAAGATACGTTCAACACCTACACCGTTAGAGATTTTACGAACTGTGTAGTTTTCTGAGATGCCAGCACCTTTACGTGCAATAACAACACCTTCAAAGATCTGAACACGTTCACGGTTTCCTTCGACAACTTTCGCGTGTACACGAACAGTGTCACCAGGACGGAATGAAGGGATATCTGTACGAAGTTGACCTTCAGTCAAGCTTTGGATTAATGGATTCATTTTATTCTCCTATCTTTGTCAATCTTGAGGAAACTTCCTCAGCGGATAAACTGTATTTTTGTGCGTCCATTACACACAAGATACAGTTTATCAAAATTCCTAGAAAAAGTAAAGAAATTTAAAGCAAAATTCCCAAAAAAATTGCAAGAAAACCAAGCAAGTAGGTTAATAATAAATAACTATAAAATGCCTTCTTGTCATTGATCAGTCTTTGGAGTTCATCATTCAAGGTTGAAAATGTGGTCAAGCCACCACAAAAACCTGTCGCAAGGATAAGATAGACTTCTTTTGATTCCACATGATTATAAAATAAGCCAATCAGAAAACAGCCAAGAATATTGGCTATGAGAGTTCCTAGAGGCAGTACTGAACCCTGATTATAACGGGAAAAGAAATAACGAACAAGAGCACCCAATCCACAAGCAAGTGCTAGATAAAATACTACCATTTCTTCCTCCCTAGACAATAAGCAAATAGAAGTCCACCACCGATACTCAAAAGTAAATAGATGACTAAGCTCAGATAGCGCCCTGTGTCCAGCAATTTCACTGCATCTAATAGTAGACTAGAAAATGTCGTTAAGCCTCCACAGAATCCTGTTCCAAGCGCTAGAATAGTGCCTTTACTACTTCCCTTATAAACCAGATAACCTTTTACAAGGTAGACAAGGCAAAAAATTCCTAAATAGTTGACTACTAGTGTTCCCCAAGGGAAGTCTGGACTAGATGGCAACCATCTCGAAATCTGAAAACGCACAATTCCTCCCAGCATACCAGCTAGAAAGATTCCTAGAGGGTAAAATTTTTCTTTTTTCATTTGATCGTTTTATCCTGATAATCACGTGAACGTTTGAGAATATCTGAAAAAGTCTCAACAATTGTATCTTCGTATTTTTTATTGCCTACACGACTTTTGACTTTTTCAAAGATAACTTCTTCTCTTTTAGTATCTAGAATAGGTTTTCCTGAAGCTTTTTTATAGGCAACTACTCCTTCAACTAAATGCATCCTCTCTTCTAAAAGTTGAACGATTTGATCATCGATTTTATCGATTTCTTGTCGAATATTATCTAAATCCATAGAGTCTCCTTTTTAATTGAACTATTGTACCAAAAAGCACTAAATAGGCTAGTAAAGTCCTAATCCTGTTTAATAAAAACTGCACTGACAACTTTCATCAGTGCACTTCATGCTTATCCTACTTTAGCAGCTAATTCTTCTGCGAATTGCTCCAAGCGTTCAATATCTTCTTCCTCGGCAGAAAGGTCAACTTTAACGCACTCTGAACCCTTTTCAGCTCCAGTAGCGATAAATACTCGGTCGAAGTCATCAACAGCTTTACAGAATTCATCGTAGAAAGTATCACCTGATCCGACTACACCATAGATTTTACCGCTCAAGTTGAGGTCTGCTAGATCTTCGTAGAAGTCCATCATCTCATCTGGTAATTCTCCATCTCCGTAGGTATAGGTTGCGACAATGGCGATGTCTGCTTCTAAAAAGTCAGAAGCGTCAACGGTTGTACACTCATCAACATCCACTTCTAAACCACATTCTCTTAATTTATCTGCTACAATATCAGCGATTTCTTCAGTATTACCGGTCATACTGGCAAATACAATTTTTGCTAATGCCATAAGGTCCTCCTCAATTAATCTTTCTCCATTATATCACATCTTTTTCATTTTAAAAATAAAAACTCTTGTGCTAAAATGAAATGAGAAAGAATTGAGGTTCATTATGGAAATTTGTCACCAAATTTTAGAAAAAATCAAAGCATACAATACTATTATCATCCACCGTCATATGAAACCAGATCCTGACGCTCTGGGGAGCCAGGTAGGTTTAAAAGCCTTGCTTGAGCATCATTTTCCAGAAAAAACGATAAAAGTAGTTGGTTTTAATGAACCAACCTTAACTTGGCTTGCTAAAATGGATCAGGTAGAGGACACAGACTATCAAGGTGCACTTGCCATTATCTGTGATACAGCAAACACAGCACGTATTGATGATAAACGTTATCTTAATGCTGAGACTATTATCAAAATTGACCACCATCCAAATGATGAAGTCTACGGTGATCTTGTTTGGGTAGACACGAACTCTAGTAGTGCGAGTGAGATGATTGCTCTCTTTGCTGAAGCAACTAACTTAGAATTATCTGACTACGCTGCAAAAATGCTCTGCGCCGGAATTATTGGTGATACCGGCCGTTTTCTCTACCCTTCTACTTCTGCACGTACGCTTCGTATCGCAAGTCAACTCAGAGAACATAACTTTGACTACGCTGAATTAACTCGTAAAATGGATACTATGAGCTTTAAGATTGCCAAACTCCAGGGTTATGTTTATGACCACTTAGAAGTTGATGAAAATGGTGCTGCACGTGTTATTCTCACCCAAGAAATCTTGAAGAAATACGACGTTACTGATGCGGAAACAGCAGCCATCGTTGGCGCTCCAGGCCGTATTGATACTGTTAGCCTTTGGGGAATCTTTGTGGAGCAAGCAGATGGTCACTACCGCGTACGTCTTCGCAGTAAATTTGTCCCAATCAATGAAGTTGCAAAAGAACATGATGGCGGTGGCCATCCTCTTGCTAGTGGAGCTAATTCCTATAGTTTAGAAGAGAATAAGCTCATCTACCAAAAATTAAAAAACTTGCTGAAAAATAGATAAAAAGCTTGCCAAACTTTTCAGAATCTGATAGACTAGTATAGTAACAATCTATGGCTCGCAAAGAGACCATGGCAGAAAGGAAATATTGCAAAATGAAAAAAGATATCCATCCAGAATATCGCCCAGTTGTCTTCATGGACACAACTACTGGTTACAAATTCCTTAGCGGTTCAACAAAACGCTCTAGCGAAACAGTTGAGTTCGAAGGCGAAACTTACCCATTGATCCGTGTGGAAATTTCATCAGACTCACACCCATTCTACACTGGACGTCAAAAGTTCACTCAAGCAGATGGACGCGTGGATCGTTTCAACAAAAAATACGGTCTCAAATAATCAACCGTATCACTTGTATACGGTTAAACGAAAACAACTTCGATTCGGAGTTGTTTTTTTGTTTCATTTATTTTTTCAAGCTTTAATTTTTTTATAGCTTATAATAGTCCCAATTCTTATTTCTACTTCTACTTTCGTAACGAGTCCTCTATAAAACAAAAAAAAACCTACTAACCAAGCTTGACGCATGATTAATAGGTTTTTTATAAAATCATTATTTAACTGCTTCTTTAAGAGCTTTACCAGCTTTGAATGCTGGAACTTTAGAAGCTTTGATTTTGATTTCTTTACCAGTTTGTGGGTTGCGACCTTTACGAGCTGCACGTTTACGAACTTCGAAGTTACCAAAACCGATCAATTGAACTTTTTCACCAGCTGAAAGGAATTCAGTTACAGCTGCGAATACAGCGTCAACTGCTGCTGCTGAATCTTTCTTAGTCAATTCTGTAGCTTCTGCTACTTTAGCGATCAAATCTTGTTTGTTTGCCATGTTAATGAATCCTCCAAAATTATTTCTAATTAACACTTATAATCATAACCTAAAATTCCTTTTAGGTCAAGTCAAAAACACCTTTTATCTCAATTTTTCTTCATTTTTTTAGGAATTATAGCGAATTAAGATCGCCCAGGCGTTTTCTCCGGTGTGAGTTTGGATAATTGAGCCTGTTTCTAGGACTGAAATCGGTTTTTCAACGTAAGGTTGTAGAACAGCTTTCATCTCGTTTGCAAATTCATTTGTACCTGCATAAGAAATACCAATCTCAGCTACTGAACGATTTGAAAGAGTGGCTACTAACTCATCCAACCATTTCTTAAAGGTTTTTGAACCACGTCCTTTGACAATCGGTTGAAGCTCATGGTCTTTCATTTGCATAACTACTCGAATATTAAGTAAAGAGCTCAGCAAACCAGTAACACGGCCAATTCGACCACCTTTTACAAGATTTTCTAAAGTTGAAACACCGATGTAGAGTTCAGTGTGATTTTTTACGTCCTCTACATGGGTTAGAATAGTTTCAAGGTCTTTTCCTTCTTGAGCTAGTTTAGCAGCTTCCACAACTTGGAACTTCAAGGCCTGATCTGTAAATGAACTATCCAAAACAGTGACATCTGCTGTTGACAAACTTGCTCCTTGACGAGCCGCTTCAACAGTTCCTGATAAAGCATGGGACATGTGAATAGCTAGAATCTGACTACCATCCTTACCCAAATCATCAAAAATTTCTGCAAAGAGTCCCACTGGTGGTTGACTAGTCTTAGGAAGATTTTTACTAGCTTGCATCAAGCAAAGAAATTCTCCTTCTTCAAGATCTACATCTGAATAAAGGACGCTATCAATCATTACAGATAGTGGAACAACAGTAATATCAAATTCTTTAACCACTTCCGGTTCAATAGTAACCGAAGAATCTGTTACAATTTTTACTTTTGTCATTTTGCTAATCTTTCTATTTTTACTATTGTTGATTATTCAACTTATAACTATAACAATTATATCAAAAAAATGCTAAAAGTTCATACTCAATCCATCTAAATTTAAAGCAATTTATACTTCTTTTTAATAAAAAAAGAAAATCACCTTTGCTTGGTGATTATCTTTTGTATTTAAGATAAATAATCATACAAATCTTGCATTTGTAAATCATCGGGTACTAATTGTAGATAGGATTGAATGTAGTCTTTTGCTTCTTCTAGCTTACCGAGTTCTCTTAACAAATAAATAAACTGTTCCAAAAACTCTGGATTGTCCTTGAGTTCAGTAGCAAGTTCCTTATAGAGATCATATGCTGCATCTAATTCTTCAGTCTCTTGATAGCTTCGAGCAATCATCCATTTAGTCAAGAGGTTCTCAGGTTCATAGACTGCTAAAGCTAGAATGTCTTCGTATCTTTCTTGTTCTTGGTAGATGGTAGCTAAGCGTAGCAAAATTTCTTCCTGGTCATCAGCATTTTCTTGTGCTTGAATCAGATAAGCTTCTGCTTGCTCAGGTTGATGCAACTCATAAGATAGCTGAGATGCAAGGAGTAAGAGCCGAGTTTCAAAAGGATTTTTTGACAAGTCTTGTTGAGCTATTTTAAGAGCCTCTTCTGTCTGATGCTCCTTATGCAGTGCTTGACTATAGCCATACTCATAACCCTCAAAATCTGGAGAAATAGTGTCTAGTTGTTTAAAGTATAGTACGGCTTTCTGGTAGTCTTCTTGGTCAAAATAAAGACTTGCAAGCTCAAAGGCTGTTTGGTCATCATATTCTAATTCTAAGGCTTTTTTTAAAAATTCTATTGCAGATTCAAACTTACCTAAACGTGCATAAGCAAGACCAATTCTCTGATAGGTCGAAATTCCAGTTTGATCGTAGATAACTCGATTATCTAATTGAGCATAGCCTTTAATGGCTTCTAAATCGTTTCCTAACTCACTATCTAGCTCAGCTAGTCCAAATATCAGGAGAGGGTCATCAGAGTAGCTACGAGCTTCTAAGAGCTTCTCACGCGCAACATCTGTCAATCCTTCCATCTGATATAAATCTGCTTTTAAGGCGAGAGCTGATACGTACCATTCACTTTCTGGACCAATCTTCTCTAAATAATCAAAAGCTTCTTCGATAAGTCCATCCTCACCAGCTATTGCAGCTAGATTGATGTAGACTTCTGGAAATTTCGGCGCTAATTTCTCATAGATCTGTGCTGCCTGTGGATAGAAACCAATCCCTTCGAGATATGCAGCAAGTTCAAGAAGAACTTCATCTGAATCTTCCTCTAGGGCATTTTGGAAAAAAGAATCAGCTCTTGATAAATCTTGTTGCTCCAAGGCCTCGAGCATTTGTTGACTATTGTTCACCTTCAGTCTCCTCTACTGGTTCATAAAGTCCACTAACTCCTTTATACCAATCAAAAATTGCTGAGATGACTACTTTTGCGGAAGCATAGATTGGAATACCTAGCAATACACCCCAAATACCAAACATGGATCCTGAAGTCAACAGTACAAAAAGAATGGTAATTGGGTGAATATTCAATTGGCTACCCAAAATCAGTGGAGAAACAAAACGTCCCTCTATAGTTTGCTCTACAATGAAAACGATAATAACTTTTAAGAGCATAACAGGACCAGCAATCAAACCCAAAATAAGGGCTGGAATCATTGCAAGAAAACTACCTAGATAAGGAACTAAATTGAGAAAACCGGCTGTAATACCTAAAGTAACAGCATAACGAAGTCCTATAATCTTGAATAAGATAATAAACATGATGGCGACGATTACAGCCACTGTAATTTGCCCTCGAACATAATTGGAAAGTTGTTGATTGACTTCTGAAAGAACCTTACCAACTGGTTCTCTCAATTTATTTGGTAAGAATTGAGTAATATAGTCTCTAAGTCCTTTTCCATCTCTAAGGAGATAAAAGAGCATAAATGGCATGATGATCAGAGCGACAATGACCTGTGACGTTCCACTGATAAGAGCACTCACCCAGTTAACAGCCTTAGAAGAAATATTACTTGCCCAAGCAGTTGCTTGTGTTGAAAAATTAGCTAAAACTTGCTCCAATTGTGGTCTAAAGTCATCCGGCAAACGCTTGGTAACAAGATCATCAATAACTCTGTCAGCATCCTCGAGATAACTTGGGACATTTTGCGCAAAAACGACTACTTGACGTTGAAGGTTTGGAATTGCAACGGCTAGTCCAATAATCAAGAGAATGGCAATAATGATAAAGATAATACTGATGGCTAAGACACGGTTAATCTTGTACTTCTCCATCAGATCTACTAGTGGATTTAAGAGGTAAAAAAGTAGACCCGATAAGATAACCGGCAACATCACTACTGATAAAAAGTCTATAACTGGGAAAAATAAAAAGCTAATTTTACTGAGAATAAAAATATTGAGACCTAATAACAAGGTCACTAAGAAAACAGTGATCGCTTTATTGTCTAAAAACCATTTAAAAAACCAAGATAAGGTAAAGTGTTTCTCTTTTTGTTCCATTTTTTCTTCCTTTCCTTTGTCCTAACATTATACCATGTTTTAAGAAAAATAAGTTTTTTTTATAGTCTTTTAGCAAGGGATAAATTTGTCTTCTTGACAAGGGAAGAGCTATTTTTTCTGACTTAGATTTTTCATCTAGCAGGTCTTTTTATGTTATAATTGAATTATCTTTTTCTAGAGGTATGAATATGAAAGAAATAGTATATTTTGGAACCTATACACGACGTATTTCTCAAGGGATTTACAAGGCTGATTTTGATACTGAGACTGGCAAACTCTCAAATCTAGAACTCTTTGCAGCAGAACCAAGTCCAACCTACCTAGCCTTTGATCAGCATCAGCATCTCTATACTGTCGGAAGCCATGATGGCAAAGGTGGAATCGCAGCATACAAAACTGATGGTGTCCTCCTGAATCACGTCGTTGAAGAAGGTGCTCCTCACTGCTATGTTGCAGTTGATGAGAAACGGAGTCTAGTTTATGGCGCCAACTATCATAAAGGTCAAGTTCTAGTCTATAAACGTAAAGAAGATGGCTGTCTTGAATTGGCAGACAAAGTTCAACACACTGGCCATGGTCCACATGAAAACCAAGCTTCTCCCCACGTACACTACACCGATTTAACACCAGACCAATATTTAGTAACTTGTGACTTAGGTACTGACGAGGTCATTACCTATGATGTCGATCTAGAAGGAAAGTTGATGAAACTAGCATCTTATAATTGTAATCCCGGCGCTGGTGCTCGTCACCTTGTTTTCCACCATCACTACAAGATTGCTTATCTCATCTGTGAACTCAATAGTACGATTGAAGTATTGATTTACGATGGTGTTGGAGAATTTGAACAAATGCAGGTCATTTCAACCTTACCAGATGACTATAGTGGTTTTAATGGTACTGCGGCTATTCGTCTTTCTAAAGATGGCAAATTCCTCTACGCTTCTAACCGAGGTCATGATTCTATCGCTGTTTATAGCATTTTAGCAGATGGAAGCTTGGAATTATTAGAGATTGTTCCAACCAATGGGAAAAATCCACGTGATTTTGATTTGTCACCTGACCAAGAATTCCTTATCGCTGTTCACCAGGATTCTGATAACGCGACAGTCTTTAAGCGCAATCCTGAAACTGGTAGACTGGCAGAACTCTCTAATGAATTTCAGGTTCCTGAAGCAGTCTGCATCAGTTTCAATAAATAGGGCATAAAAAATGAACTTGATTTAACAAGTTCATTTTTTATTTTATAATTTATTTCCGACATTGATACGGTTAATAGCACGTTGCAATGCAATTTTAGCACGGCGCTCTTGGTCGATTAAGTGTTTGTCTTGTGCTTCTTCGATTTCGCGTTCTGCACGAAGTTTAGCACGTTCTGCACGACTAACATCAATATCGCGCGCACGTTCAGCTGAGTCAGCAATAATGGTAATGACATTATTAGCAATCTCAATGATTCCTCCGTTTACTGCAATCCAGTTCACATGAGTATCATCATCGATGCGTTTAACCTTTACTTCATCAACTGCTAGAACCGCAATCATATTTTCATGTCGTGGCAAGATCCCCATCTCACCATCCAGAGTTCGTACCGATACAAAGCTGGCATGGTGATCATAGACGAGGCCATCTGGTGTCACGATCTGGACAGTTAAATGTGCCATAGATCACCTCTTAAAATCCCATTTTTTCAGCCTTAGCAATAACATCTTCGATTGAACCTACTCCACGGAAGGCATCTTCTGGCAAATGATCGTATTTACCGTCAAGAATTTCCTTGAAGCCACGAACAGTTTCAGCTACTGGAACATAAGAACCTGGTTGACCTGTAAATTGTTCCGCAACGTTGAAGTTTTGTGACAAGAAGAACTGAATACGACGTGCACGAGCAACCAAAGTCTTTTCTTCGTCAGAAAGTTCATCCATACCAAGGATGGCAATAATATCTTGCAACTCATGGTAACGTTGAAGAACACGTTTCACTTCAGCAGCTACTGCATAGTGCTCTTCTCCAACAATTTCAGGTGCCAAGGCACGTGAGCTTGAAGCAAGAGGGTCAACGGCAGGGTAGATACCCAATTGAACCAATTTACGTTCCAAGTTAGTTGTTGAGTCCAAGTGAGCAAAAGCTGTTGCTGGCGCTGGGTCAGTATAGTCATCCGCAGGCACGTAGATGGCCTGGATAGAGGTTACAGAACCCTTCTTAGTTGACGTGATACGTTCTTGCAATTGACCCATTTCTGTTGCGAGTGTTGGTTGGTAACCAACGGCTGATGGCATACGACCCAAAAGGGCAGATACTTCTGAACCTGCTTGCGTGAAACGGAAAATGTTGTCAATGAAGAGAAGAACATCTTGACCTTCTACATCACGGAAGTATTCAGCGATTGTCAAACCAGTAAGAGCAACACGCATACGTGCTCCTGGTGGCTCATTCATCTGACCAAATACCATGGCTGTTTTTTCGATAACGCCTGATTCTTTCATTTCCCAGTAGAGGTCGTTCCCTTCACGAGTACGTTCACCAACACCAGTAAATACTGAGATCCCACCGTGTTCTTGGGCGATATTGTGAATCAATTCTTGGATCAATACGGTCTTACCAACTCCGGCACCACCGAAGAGTCCGACCTTACCACCTTTAAGGTAAGGGGCGAGAAGGTCGATAACCTTGATCCCTGTTTCTAAAATTTCTGAAGAGGTAGACAATTCATCAAAAGTTGGTGCTTTTTTATGAATTGGCTGACGCTCTGCATCTTCACCAAAAGGAGCTTCCAAGTCAATGGTATCTCCCAAAACGTTGAAGACACGTCCTAGAGTTTCTTTCCCAACTGGTACTGAGATTGGACGACCTGTGTCCAATACTTCCAAACCGCGGGTCAAGCCATCAGTTGATTCCATAGCGATGGTACGAATCATACCATCTCCCAACTCCAAGGCTACTTCAAGGACGATTTTTGTTTTTCTTTCGTCATTTTTGTAGACGACAAGTGCATTATTAATCTCTGGTAGTTTCTCACCTGCTGCAAACATGACGTCTACAACGGGACCGATAACCTGAGCAATTTTACCTGAACTCATCTACTTCTCCTATTCTGTATAAGATACTATCGGTTCCTAGTATGACTAGGTCCTAAGTTCATTTCTCTGAGCAAGATACTTTATTCCAAAGCACTAGCTCCTGCTACGATTTCTGTAATTTCTTGTGTAATCGCCGCCTGTCTGGCACGGTTATACTGGATAGTCAAATCATTGATAACTTTTTTAGCATTATCTGTAGCTGTTTGCATAGCCGTCATCCCTGCCGCATTTTCAGCTGTCTTAGCATCAATTATAGCACCGTAAATCATACTTTCTGCAAACTGTGGCAATAGTTGTTCCAAGATTTCTTCTCGACTTGTTTCAAGCTCAAATGTCAAGCTATAGTTATCATCTGCTTCATTTGGGTCCAAGTCGACAATTGGAAGCATCTGCTCCACACGCATTTGACTTGTCAGTGTATTCACGTGGTGGTTGTAGCAAACATAGAGCTCATCGAAAAGTTCATTTTGATACATTTCAATGGTTTTTGAAATAATCTTATGAACTTCATCGAAGCTTGGTTGACTGGCTAGACCACGCAATTCATAAATTGGCTGAATACCACGAGCTTTAAAGAAGTCTGCTCCCATACCACCGATACAGATGACTTCAAAATCATCACCTGAAGGATGGTATTCTTGCTGCAGTTCCATAACTGCCTTCAAGATTGAAGAGTTATATCCTCCAACGAGACCACGGTCAGATGTAATGACGATATAGCCTGTTTTTTTGACAGGGCGACTAATCAACATTGGATTCGTTGATCCGCCAGCACCATCTCCATGAAGGATATCTGTAAGGAGTTTACGGACTTTTTGAGCATAAATCTGGAAGTTGCGTGCAGCTTCTTCAGAACGACCTAACTTAGCTGCAGAAACCATCTGCATGGCGTTAGTAATTTGACTAGTATTTTTCGTTGAGGCGATTTTTGTTTTAATATCATTTAGAGATACTGCCATCTGACACCTCTATTCTTATTGGAAGCTGGATTGGTTGAGAAACTCGGTAATCGCAGCATCCAAGACTGCTTCATCTGGCAAGTCTTTTGTTTCACGAATAGTTTCCAAAATCTCTGGATGTTGCGCATCAAAGAAGGCATGGAATTCTTCCTCAAAACGAACAATATCATCTACTGATACAGTATCCAAGAATCCATGAGTCAAGGCATACAGGATGGTTACTTGTTTCTCAACAGGTAGTGGTTTATGAACAGGTTGTTTCAATACTTCTACAGTACGACGACCACGGTTCAATTTAGCCTGTGTAGCTGCATCCAAGTCTGAACCAAATTTAGTGAAGGCTTCCAACTCTCGGTATGAAGCAAGGTCGATACGAAGAGTACCAGCAACCTTCTTCATGGCTTTAATCTGAGCAGAACCACCAACACGAGATACAGAAGAACCCGCATCAATAGCTGGACGAATACCAGCATTAAAGAGACTATCGCTTAAGAAGATTTGTCCATCCGTAATAGAGATTACGTTTGTCGCGATATAAGCTGAGATATCTCCTGCTTGGGTCTCGATAAATGGAAGAGCCGTGATAGATCCACCACCAAGCTCATCTGAAACTTTAGCAGAACGCTCAAGTAGACGGCTGTGAAGGTAGAAGACATCCCCTGGGAAGGCCTCACGACCTGGTGGACGACGGAGCAAGAGAGAAAGTTCACGATAAGCTACCGCTTGTTTAGATAGGTCATCATAAACGATTAACACATGCTTCCCTTGGTACATGAACTCTTCTGCCATAGCGACCCCTGCATAAGGAGCAAGGAAAAGCAATGGAGAAGGTTGTGAAGCTGAGGCTGTCACAACGATTGTGTAATCCAAGGCACCGTACTGACGAAGTGTTTCTACTTGTGTACGAACTGTTGATTCTTTTTGTCCAATCGCAACATAGATACAAATCATATCTTGACCTTTTTGGTTCAAGATAGCGTCAATAGCGATAGTTGTCTTCCCTGTTTGACGGTCACCGATGATCAATTCACGTTGGCCACGACCGATTGGAACAAGGGCGTCAATAGCTTTCAAACCTGTTTGCAATGGTTCTGAGACAGACTTACGTTGCATGACACCAGGAGCTGGTGCTTCAACTGGACGAGTCTTATCTGTGTTGATTGGACCCAAACCGTCTACAGGACGACCAAGGGGATCGACAACACGTCCAATCAAGCTATCACCAACTGGAACTTCCATGATTTTCCCTGTACGACGAATTGTATCGCCTTCACGGATATCTGTAAAGTCCCCAAGGATGATAATACCGACATCTGTTGATTCCAAGTTTTGCGCCATACCATAAGAGCCATTTCCAAAAATCAACAGCTCACCACTCATGGCATTTTCAAGCCCATGAGCACGCGCAATCCCGTCACCGATATATGTTACAACACCTGTTTCAGTCACATCAAAATTGGGTTTGAAATTTTCAATTTGTTGCTTAATTAAAGCGCTGATTTCTTGTGCGTTAATTGCCAAAAGAACACCACTTTCTATTTCAAATTTTCCTTAACAACTTTAAGTTGTTGTTTAATACTCACATCAATTGTCTTGTAATTGGCAAAAATAACAAAACCACCGATTAAACTATCGTCAATTTTTTCCTTAATACTACGAACTTTTAGAGACATCTTTTTCTCGATGAGAGGAATTAGTCGTTCTTTCTGTTCGTCAGTCAAGGGATGTGCAGACAAAATAGTCACTTCAAAACGATTGGTTTCTTTTTCAAGACGATTCAAGCAATCTACAATCACATCATAAAACAGGTTTGATCTGTGATTGTAAAGTAGAACCTCGATAAAGTTTTGCACTAAAGGTGACACAGAGTCCTGGAAAAAACGAACCGTTTTTTCTTTATCCGACTCATCTACTGCCACCTGAGCTAAAAAAGAAGGTAAGCCTGTTTCTTCAGCTACTTGCTTGATTTGAGACAAGTCTGAAAAAATAGAGTCTTCTTCTCCTCTTTCAATCACCAATTGGACAAAAGGCATGCTGTATTTTTCAATTACCTTTAGAGTCTTTTTGTCCATTAAGCTTCTCCTAGCTGATCGATATACTGATCAATGAGTTCTTTATGGGCCTGACCGTCAAGGTTTTGAGAGATAATTTTTCCAGCTAGACTGATTGTCAAGTCTGCCACATCTCCCTTAACACTTTGTAAAGCTTCAGCTTTATTTTGAGCAATTTCTTGGTTGGCTTTTTCTTTTAAGCGCCCTGCTTCAAGTTTAGCTTCGGCCAAAATATCAGCTTTACTTTTCTCAGCTGTTTCCTTTGCATTCTCGATAATCGTTTTAGCTTCGGTACGGCTACCTGATAACTCAGCTTCGCGTTTGCTAGCAAGCTCCTCTGCCTTTTTACGGGCTTCTTCGGCACCATCAATATCTGAAGAAATCTTTTCAGCGCGTTCATCTAAGACACTGGTAATATTTCCCCAAGCATATTTCTTCACTAAAAAGATCAATAAAAGGAAGGAACCAGCGATCAGAATAAAGTCACCAATAATGGTACTAATAGTTAAATCCATCTTCTAATCCTCCTCTACCTACTCTTCCCCTTCATTTATTTTTTTACCAATGTACATAGATGACAACATGGTAAATACATAAGCTTGAATACATGAAATGAAAATCGAAAATGCTGTCCATAACATGTTTGCAATAAAGGCAAAAGGATACCAATACAAGGCATGTTGTGACAAGGCCAATAGCAATCCTGCTAAAACCTCACCGGCAAAAATATTTCCGTATATCCGAATCGCCAAGGAGGCAAAATTGGTGAACTCTTCTAAAATGTTCATCGGAGTCATAAAGCCAGGTGTAACAAATGCTCTCAAATATTCTTTAACGCCTCTACGACGAACTCCTTCTACATGAGCGATCAAAGTGATCAATAATGAGAGGGATAAATCGTATCCAAGGTTGGCTGTTGGAGAAGTCCACAAGTTATAACCGTTTGTTGTTTGTACTTTTGCCATTAAGCCAATATTATTGGCAACCAAGATAAACAAGAATAGAGAAAATAGGAACAAGGAATAGTCCTTGATGTATGAATCTCCAATGTTTGGTTTTACAAAACTAATCACAAAGTCATAAATCATCTCAAGAGCATTTTGTTTGCCCTTTGGACGGATGGTCATTTTTCGACTTGCCCAGTAGACAAAGGCAAAAACCATCAAAACAGTTACAAGAGACATGGCAAGCAGGGTCAAATCAAAGGATATTGGTCCAATATTAACGGTTGGATTCAAACTTTCTTCCATGGTTTGACACCTCCATTTCTAAATAGAGTTGTCTATTTAATGACAAATGACATCGCTAGGGTTACAAAGAATGTTCCTTCGATAAAGGCAATCCCCATAATCATCAAACTACGCAATTGAGGAATGATATCTGGTTGGCGTGCTGCAGATTTGAACAAACCGTTCATCAAAAATCCTTCTGCAAGAGATACACCCATACAGGCAAGACAAAGTCCGAAAAATGTTAAATTCATGATGAATTCTCCTTTTTTAAATTAAATTTACCTTCCTAGTTTAGTCCTAAAATTTGCTTTTGTCAACTTTTTACTAGTAATGAAAGCGTTTCAAATCATTTATTTCTAATTTTACGATTTTCAAGACAATTATATAGAAAATTTTATTGTCTTTTCATACCACTTTCACTACCTTTCCTTGTTTTCCGAAAACAAAAAACCGAGTTTTACAACTCGGATTTGTCAGTTCTTATCTAAAATAGATTGAGTGATGATTTTGACAAGCTGGATTAAATGCAGCATTACAAAATGGACATGTGCCCGTCTCTGTATATTCCTCATACGTTAGTGTTTTCCCACAGGATCCACATAAGATAGGTCTATCCTCTTTCAGATTTAAAGGATAGGGAGAAAATATGTGCGACTCAAGTTCATTATGACACTGATAACAGGCAAAGTATTTCTGACACTCATAACACTGTAAGGCTACGATATCCTTATCGCTATGGTAATGAACACATCTGCTTTCACGATCTACTAGTAAGCCCTGAGCTTGAACCATTAATTTTTCCTTATCTAGGCACGAACTGTGACGCTTGTTCCATCTTCTTTGTAAAGATTGATGAGACCTTCTTTCAGGGCACGTACCATGTCACCAGCTTCTACTGGTTGAGGAACCTTGATAGTCAAAAGTTCCATTGGATTTGGGGCGCGATCGATTTTATTTCCTTTAGCATCGTGAAGGTCTTCAATATATGTCTCAAAATGACGGAAACCTGGACCGTAGAACTCAACTTGGTCGCCTTCGTTGATAACGTTACGTTGACGAATAGTTGCTGTTTGAGTTGCAGCATCATAAGCTACTACTTCAGCAACAAACTTGTATTCTGGAATCTTACGACGAGCACCGAACAGTTGTTCATTTTCAGATGGTGTCCCATAGTAGAAACCTGTAGCCAATTCACGTTGGGCAACCTTCCACATTTCATCAATCAAGTCTTGCTTAATAGCTTCAAACTTTTCAGGACTCTCAAGATAGGCATCAACAGCAGCCTTGTAGCAGTTTGTTACTGTTGAAACATAGTGGATAGACTTCATACGGCCCTCAATCTTAAGACTGTCCACACCATTTTCAATCATATCTGGGATATGGTCAATCATAGACATATCAACCGCAGACATAGAGAATTCTTCAGGAATTTCTCCCTTGAGACTCTTACGTTCCTTACCGAACGGCATATCGTAAAGGTCATATTTCCAACGGCAAGATTGTGAACATCCACCACGGTTGGCGTCACGCATACTCATGTGGTTAGAAAGGGTACAACGACCAGAGTATGAGATACACATAGCTCCATGTACGAAGGCTTCAATCTCAACATCTGTACGTTTGCGAATATCTGCCAATTCTTCCATAGAAACCTCACGCGCCAAAACGACACGAGTCAATCCAAGTTCTTTCCAGAATTCTAGGGTTTCGTAGTTAGTCGCACTTGCTTGTGTTGAAAGGTGGATTTCAAGTCCTGGTGCTTCTGTTGCTGCAATCATAATCAAGGCTGGATCTGATACGATAACTGCTGCAATCCCAATATCACGCAATTTACGGAACCATTCGCCGGCCCCTTCTTCGTTTCCTTCGTGCATAACCATATTGGCAGCCACATATACCTTAGCGCCATACTTAGCCGCAAACTGAACTCCTTCTTCCATTTGTTCGAAAGTAAAGTTACCAGCACGGCTACGTAGACCATAGGCCTGACCACCGATAAAGACAGCATCTGCACCGTATTGAACAGCTACTTTTAGTTTTTCTAGTGTTCCTGCAGGTGATAAAACCTCAGGACGTTTCAAAGTTTTTGTCATGTTTTCTCCTATTTGCAATATAAAAGTTTGACACTAATCTTTACCATTTTATAGCAAAAAGGTTCTAAAATCAAGTTTTGATTGATTGTTTAGACAATTTTAATGTTATTCTCGTTCATGAGTTCAGAGAACTGTTTCTATTTTCCAACTACTCCACCCTTTAAAACGAATGGCACCCTTTTGGTCCGTTTTATAAATCGAATTCCCAAGTTCTTGGTTACTTTCCTCATTTTTTTCTTTGAATTTTTTCTTCTTGTCTACCGAAATGATAGTGGCTTTAGGTTGTAAGGTTTTGAGGATTTCTACATCTGTCTTTTTATTTGATGCTTGCTGATGAGTTATCACAATATCTGCTTGGAGTTTTGGATAAGACTTGGTTAAGAACTTATCCTCTATATCTCCAGTAACTAGAAAGGTTTGGTTTAGTAGCTTTCCATACATTGTTATTGATGCTTTACTATCACTGTTTTGATTTCCGATTACTTCTAAACTACTCCCAAAAATAAATAACTGCTCTCCTGTTTTAATAGGACGCACTTTCAAGTTACTTTCCTTTAATTTATCCATAGATTCTCTTTTAGAAAGAGTTTCTTCAGTTACTAGAATCTCTCCAAGATTGAAGGCTTTACTAATTTCTAGTAGATGATCTAGCTGCTTAGGTTCACTATCCGTTAAAACAAGCTGATCAATCTTTGCCACTCCTCGACTTTTCAGATAGGGAATTAAACTCCGTTTGGCAACACTCGAGGTGACTTTCTCCTGCCAAGCTTCTTTTTTCTCAACTGCTAACTTTTCACCGACATCCAGTAATATTGTCTTTCCTGTCATGTCTCTTAGGAAAATGCTACGTCCCTGCTCCATGTCTAGAACTGTGATTTCATTTTCCAGTGGATGTTTGGTTACTAAGAAAAGGGAAACGATAAATAGGATAAGCAAAGGTGCCTTCTTCAAATTTTTACGATAATCATAAATCAGCGCCAAAGAGACTAATAGACATACCAAAACCCAGAGATTCGGTTGACCAAAAACAAAGGGTCTAGTAGATAGCTGAGAAACATAGCGTATGATGTTCTCTAGCCATTCAAAGAGAAAGTTAAACTGGGTAATAGGATATATCCATGACAGACAGAAGAGTATTGATAAAAGTGGTAGCAAGACCATATCAAATAAAAAAGAAAAGACAAAGGTTAAGAGTATGGACCAAGGTTGAAATTCAGAAAAATAGAATGATAAAATTGGCAGAATTCCTAAGGAAATAATGAAACTTTCTCTAACTAGACCTTTTATTCCTCCTACTTCTTCACCAGTCATGGTCAGGATAAAGGCATAGGCACAGGAGAGTACTCCACCAGCAGTTAGGAAGAAATTCGGCATCAGGATGAACAAGACAAGGACTGTCAAAGCAAAGTTATCCAGCCCCTTGAACCCATGTTGAGCCAAAAGTTTTTGTAAGAGACTACGAATAACAGAAGCTGAGAACCCTGTCAAACCTGCATAGACCAAAGAAAAGGGATAGGCAAGCCATTTGAACTTCTCTTGCGTCAAACCCAATCGTAAGAGTGACTTTTTAAAAGCATTCATGAAGAAACCAACCTGCATCCCTGACAAAGCAAAAAGGTGAATAATCCCTAGACTGGAATAGAGTTCATTCATTTCCTCAAAGTTGGTGTCCAAGTGCCCTAATAAAAGACCTGTCATATAATTACGCATGGGGTCAGGAAAATTCCTTTTTATCCAGACAACTGCTTTTCTCCGTAGGCTAGATAGATTTTCTCCTATATCCCAGCTGGATGCTTTCTTTAATTCGACAATTTCCGATATAGTTAAGGTCTGATAAATCCCCTGCGTTTTGAGATAGTTTCGATAATCAAATCCAGCAAAATTATTTGCTCCCTGAGGAATAGCTAGCTTTCCTTTTACTACTATCTCATGCAGTTCAGATAACTCTTTAAGCCTTTCCTTTTCAGCCTCTGACTGAAATTTATAATAGACCTGAAAGAGTCTGCCATCAGCCTTCCCACGAAAGGATAAACTATCTCCATTGACCTTGATAGTATCAGGCAAGATTCGTACCGTATTAACTGAGTCAACAAGATGTTGACTCGCTTCTTCTTGTTGCCATTTTTGAAATATAAACCAGCTACCAAATAGTCCACAAACAAAGAGAACCTTGACCACAGTCTTCCATGGAAATTGAAAAAAGAGGCAGAGCAGTAAAAAGACAAAGCCCAAAAGTGCTAAAAAGCTTGCTGAAAAGATAGCATAGTAGAGCCAAAGCAGGAGAAAACTGAGATAGATTTTGGGGATGGGAAATCGACTAATCCACTGTGACATACTCTTTTAACTTTTCTATCGTTTTTGCACCAATACCAGAAACCTTTTTGAGCTCATCAACTGACTTAAACTTACCGTTGGACTCACGATGGTCGATGATATCCTGAGCACGTTTGGCTCCCAACCCCTTGACTTGTTTCAGCTCCTCTAAACTGGCTTTATTAAGATTGACTTTCTTATTTTCTTTGGTGTTGGAAGCATTTGAATGCGCCTCTTGACTGGTAGCTTCTTCCTTAGTCGGAACATAAACTAGTGCTTCATCACTAATTCTCTGGGCAAGATTGATAGACTTACTGTCTGCATTATCTGTTAATCCACCCGCTTTTTGGACAGCATCGTTGATACGACTTCCAACTGGCAAATCATAGATTCCAGGTAATTTGACCGCTCCTTTTACATCAACAGTAATCAGATCTTGCTCCACCACTTCTTCCTTCTGATTTTTATCTTCCTTTTCCTCCGTCGAATCCTTTGAAACAGTTGTAACTTCTGTTTGCAAATTGCTTTCCTTAGCCGGTGTTTGAACGACTGGCTTTATGAGAAAAAATCCACCCAAGACTAAACCCAAAATAGCACAGATAACAATGATTTTATATTCTTTGATTTTTTCAATAAGTTCTTCCATAATTTCTCCTCTCTTATCTTATTCGTAAGGCAAAGAAAAAACAGCCGAAAAAACTTTTCAACTGCTTACTTATTTGCAAAATATTCTTCTTTGGTCAAGACATAATGGACATCTGTTACGAATCTTCCAGGTTCATTTTTATCCATTCTAGCATATGGTTCTTCGTGAGAGAAACGCATTCCTGATTTCTCCATGACCTTTCCTGATGCGGGATTATCCTTATCATGAAAGGCATCTAACTTATTCATTCCTATCTTTTCAAAAGCTAGTTCAATTACAGCTCGATTGGCTTCAGTTGTCAAACCTTGATTCCAATATTTTTGATTGATAATATAACCAATGGTTGCCTTCTTAAGAACAGTATCCAACTTGTGCAGGTCAATAGTTCCGATAAACTCTCCAGTACTTTTTAGTTCAATTCCCCATCGGCCCAATGGATTGGCTAAATAAAACTGGGCAATATTATTCTTGGTTTCCTCCAGACTTTGATTGGTTGGAAAAGTGTAGCGTGTATTTTCCTTGTCTGAAGCATATTCAAACATGGCTTCTGCATCATCAAGTGTTACTGGTCTAAGTACTAAGCGTTCTGTTTCGATAATTTGATGCTTCGCTAGTTTGATAAATAATAATTCCATGATTGTACCTCCTAAAATAAGTTGGTAAAAGAATAACATAAAAGAAATAGGTTTACAAGTTTTTCTTGCAATTTATAGCGGTTTCATATAAAATAAAAACATCACAAGAAAAGACTGGGTTCTTCCTGTGATGATTTCGTATAAGAACCTAGATGTTAAATAAGGAGCTAATCTCTATGTTAATTGGAATTCCAAAGGAAATTAAAAATAATGAAAATCGTGTTGCTTTGACACCTGCTGGTGTACAGAGTCTTGTTGGTCGTGGTCACCGTGTCCTCATCGAAACAAATGCGGGACTTGGATCTGGTTTTGCTGATTCTGACTATGAAAAGCAAGGTGCTGAGATTGTCGCAACTGCTGCTGAAGCCTGGGCTGCAGAGTTAGTTGTTAAAGTCAAGGAACCCCTTGCTAGTGAGTACCAGTTCTTGCGTGACGATTTACTTCTCTTCACCTACTTGCACATGGCAGCAGCCCCAGAATTAGCGGATGCTATGCTTGCAGCGAAAACAACTGGTGTTGCTTATGAAACTGTACGCAATACTGAAGGTCAACTTCCTCTATTGGTTCCAATGAGTGAGGTTGCAGGTCGTATGGCTGTCCAAATCGGAGCTCACTTCTTAACGAAACAAGCTGGTGGTTCTGGAGTTCTTTTAGGTGGTGTCCCAGGTGTACCAAAAGGAAAAGTAACCATTATCGGTGGTGGTGTCGTTGGTACACACGCAGCACGTATCGCTCTTGGTTTAGGAGCTCAGGTAACTATTCTTGATATCAGCGCTAAACGTCTCTCTAAACTTGAAGATGTCTTTGGTCACCAAATCCAAACACTCATGTCTAACCCATTTAATATCGAAGCAAGTGTGCGTGAGGCAGACGTTGTTATCGGTGCAGTATTGATTCCTGGTGCCAAAGCTCCAAAATTAGTGACAGATGACATGGTTCAACAAATGCGTCCTGGTTCTGTCATCGTAGACGTTGCTGTAGACCAAGGTGGTGTTATTGCAACAGCTGACCGTGTAACAACCCATGATGAGCCTGTCTATGAGAAACACGGTGTCCTTCACTATGCGGTTGCTAACATTCCTGGAGCAGTTGCTCGTACTTCTACTATCGCCCTTACAAATGTGACCCTTCCTTATATCGAAGCCTTGGCAGGAAAAGGATTTAAGAAAGCAATCTTTGAAGATGCTGGTTTGCTTGAAGGTGTAACAACTTATCAAGGTCAACTCACAAGTCAACCAGTTGCTGAAGGTTTAGAACGTGACTTCACACCTATCAGTGAACTTGTCTAATAAGAAATTCAAAAAAAAAAAAAAAAAAAAA
>NZ_KV815325.1:0-64978 GCF_001814215.1 Streptococcus sp. HMSC062D07 | reverse complement strand
AAAAAAAAAAAAAAAAAAAAAATTAAGAGCAGTTTTTCAACTGCTCTTTTTCTTTATTCTGTTTCTTCTTGATTTTCTTCAGCTTTGACAGGTCGAGGTTCATAGGCTCTGATAATCTGAGCAACGACTGGATGGCGAACCACATCCTTGGCTGAGAAGTGTACAAAGTCGATCTGGTGAATGTTCTTAAGTTTTTCCTGGGCATCAATCAGACCTGATTTAACATTACGCGGCAGATCAATCTGGCTAATATCCCCATTGACAATCATTTTAGAATTGAATCCAAGACGTGTCAAGAACATCTTCATCTGCATGATGGTTGTATTTTGAGCTTCATCCAAAATAACAAAGGCATCATCCAAGGTACGTCCACGCATATAGGCCAAAGGTGCAATCTCAATAATTTCTCGCTCCATGAGACGAGTTGTTTGGTCCTTCCCAAGAATTTGGTACAAGGCATCATATACTGGTCGAAGATAAGGGTCTACTTTTTCTTTCAAATCACCAGGTAGAAATCCTAGGCTTTCTCCAGCTTCTACTGCTGGACGAGTCAGGATAATACGCTTGACTTGACCACGTTTGAGAGCTGTAACAGCCAAGGTCACTGCTAGGAAAGTTTTTCCTGTCCCCGCCGGCCCGATCCCGAAGGTAACATCATGGTTCTTAACACTATCTACATAAAGTTTTTGACCCAGTGTCTTTACACGTATTGGCTTACCAGTATTGTCTTTGATAATCTCTTCTTCATAGAGGGCAACAAACTTATCGATTTCATTGTTTCTAACCATATTGATGGCTGTCACCACATCCGGAGTTCCTACTGTCATGCCACGATTGACCAAGACCATCAAGGCTTGAATTACTTGCCGTGCTTCTTCACAAGAAGACTCCTCTCCCAAAACTTGTACAATCTCTGTACGAGCATGGATGATAACATCTAACTCATCCTCCATCAAGCGAAGATGGCGTTCATTGGAACCAAAAAGATGAAACAGGTCATCTGGATGACTTAACTGAATGTCTATTGAATGTTCCTTCAAATAAAGAACCTCTCTAACTCTTTAATTTCTTTTTATTATAGCAAAGGCAATTAGAAATTGCTATCCTTAACACCTATGGTATCTTTAATGTTCTAAATATTCTTGCCAGATACGATCGAAGTCTCCCATATTAAAGGAAAAACTAGCATGTTCTTCTAAAAATCGACTGACTTGATCAAAATCATCCGTATGTTTTGGGAAGGCTGACTCCTCAAAAGCAAGATCCGCTAAAATTGCTTTGGGACTATGACTTTTAGGATTACGCTCTGTCATAAGCCAAGTATAAAATGATTTTCTCATAAGCTTCCCTATATTAACTCAGTACCAAACTGGTCTTGTTTAATCTTTCCAGCTTTCATTAAACCACCAAGCGCTTTTTTAAATTGACCTTTAGAAATACCAAAGGTAGCCTTGATGTCATCTGGTGATGATTTGTCATTTAAGGTCATAAATCCACCATTACTTTCCAAGTAAGTCAGAATCATTTGTGCATCATTTTCTAACATCTCAAAAGAGCGAGGTTTTAGTGATAGATTAAGAGTTCGGTCAACTTCACGGAAACCAATGACACGCACATCTAACACTTGCCCCAAACGTGGCTCTGCATAGCGCTCACTTGGATGGATAAATCCAAGCATGTTGTTTTCTGGTAGATAGACAAAAGTTCCTGATAACTTAAGACGATAAACGATTGCAGGCCAGTTCTGATTTTGCATGTTGTTGTATGCTGGACGCGCCAAACGTTGGAAGTCTTCCTGATAAGCCAAAACTCCCCAGATACGGTCTTTCTTATCTACTTCTAGACGAACATAAAGTTTATCACCCTTCTTAGGCCAAAGCTCTTTCAGTTCAGGTAGGATATCCAGTGACACAACGATTTCCTTGTCAGGAAGCCCTGTATTAACAAAGACACCCAAATCCTTACGAACTTCTGTTACTGTTCCCCAACCAAATTGATCCTGAGTCGCAGTCACTTCTTGAGTTGTCAAGCGAAGTTTTTGTTTCATATCCGTATAGGCGAAACCTTTAACGGTATCACCAACTGTATGCTGACCTTCTTCTTTAGCAAGAGCATAGGTTTGACCATCCTTTTGAACAAAGTAAAAACGGTCATTTTCATCGATGATGAGTCCAACGATAAAACTTGCAAGATTTGTATTCATGTTTCCTTCTTTCGAATAAAACTCAGCCAGCAATGCCAACTGAGTTTTTCTGTTTATTTCTTAGACTTCCAAGATTTCTTTTTCTTTATTGGCAGTCATGTCGTCGATGTGTTTAACAGCATCGTCTGTCGCTTTTTGAATATCTTTTTCAAGAGTCTTCAATTCATCTTCAGTGATTTCTTTAGCTTTTTCTTGTTTTTTAGCTTCATCCATAGCATCACGACGGATATTACGGATCGCTACTTTAGCATTTTCACCAACTTTTTTCACTTCTTTAGCGAGGTCACGACGAGTTTCTTCTGTAAGAGCTGGGATTACCAAGCGAATAACAGAACCATCGTTAGCTGGTGTAATACCAAGATCTGAAGCGTTCAAAGCACGCTCGATATCCTTCAATGAAGATTTATCAAATGGTGTTACCAACAAGACACGCGCTTCAGGAATTGTGATAGAAGCGATTTGGTTAAGAGGTGTTTCGACACCATAGTATTCAACAGTAATACGGTCAAGCAAGCTAGCGTTAGCACGACCTGCACGGATACCACCAAACTCACGAGCAAGTGAGTGGTGAGATTGAGTCATTCTCTCTTTAGCTTTTTCTACAATTGCGTTAGCCATAATTTTTCTTATTCCTTTTCTTCGATATTGTTTGAAACAGTTGTTCCGATATTTTCACCAAATACAACACGTTTGATATTGCCAGGTTGGTTCATATTAAAGACAACCAAGTCAATGTCATTATCCATTGATAGAGTTGAAGCTGTTGAATCCATGATACGGAGTCCTTTATTAATAACATCACGGTGAGTCAATTCTTCAAATTTAACAGCCGTTTTATCTTTCTTAGGATCCGCATTGTAGACACCGTCTACACCATTCTTAGCCATCAAAATAGCGTCCGCTTCAATCTCAGCCGCACGAAGAGCCGCTGTTGTATCTGTAGAGAAGTAAGGTGAACCAATTCCCGCGCCAAAGATAACGATACGTCCTTTTTCAAGGTGGCGAAGGGCACGTCCACGAATATAAGGCTCTGCTACTTGTTGCATGGCAATAGCTGTTTGTACGCGAGTATCAACACCAGCTTGTTGCAATGAATCTGCCATCACAAGAGCATTCATGACTGTCCCAAGCATTCCAGTATAATCCGCTTGAACACGATCCATACCAGCTTCTGCTGCAGGTTCTCCACGCCAAAGGTTCCCACCACCGATAACCAAGGCGATTTCAATTCCTAGCTCGTGAACTTCCTTGATTTCTTGGGCCATACTTTGGACGGTTTTGATATCAATACCGACACCACGTTCGCCAGCAAGGGCTTCACCAGATAGCTTGATTAGGATACGTTTATACTTAGGTTCTACCATTTTCTCTCTCCTTTTTTCATCCTACCTATTTTATCACAATTTCAAGGATTTTTATAGTATCATGAACAATTCTTTCAAAAAAATTAGACAGATAAAATTTTCTCTAAATCAGATAAGGCACGTTCTGCAATTTTCTCATAACGAGCCTTTTTATCACGAATACGCTCACCTTCTAACTCCTTGATAATCCCGAAGTTAACATTCATGGGTTGGAAGTGTTTGCTATCAGCATGAGTGATATAATGAGCTAAACTTCCGATAGCTGTTGTCTCTGGGAAAATAGCCTCGCTTTCTCCCTTGAAAAGACGAGCAGCATTGATTCCAGCAACCAATCCTGATGCAGCTGACTCAACGTAGCCCTCTACACCAGTCATCTGACCAGCAAAGAAAAGATTTGGCTGTTTCTTAGAACGGTATGTCTGTTCAAGAAGATTTGGCGAATCCATATAGGAATTACGATGCATGACGCCATAGCGAACAAACTCAGCATTTTCAAGACCTGGAATCATTTGGAAGACACGCTTCTGCTCTCCCCATTTGAGGTGAGTTTGGAAACCAACGATGTTATAGAGACTACCTGCAGCATTATCCTGACGAAGCTGAACAACTGCATAAGGGGTTTTAAAGTCACCATCACGAGGGCCTGTGTAGTCATCTGGATACTCTAGACCAACTGGTTTCATAGGGCCATAAAGCATGGTTTTAATGCCACGTTTAGCCATAACTTCAATTGGCATACAACCTTCAAAGTACTTTTCTTTTTCAAAAGAATTAAGGGGTGCTTCCTCTGCATTGACCAAGGCTTCATGGAAATCCATAAACTCTTGCTTGGTCATCGGAGCATTGAGGTAGGCTGCTTCTCCCTTGTCATACCGAGACTTGAGATAGACCTTGCTCATATCGATGGTGTTGACGTCGATAATAGGCGCTGCCGCGTCGTAGAAATAAAAGCCATCGCCGTCATTAAGGGCATGAATTTTCTCAGCCAGGGCATCGCTAGTCAAGGGACCAGTAGCGACAACCGTAATAACATCTGTCGGCAATTCTGTAATTTCATTACGAACCACTTCAATTAAAGGATGATTGGCAATTTTTTCAGTAACCATTTGAGAAAAACCGTCACGGTCAACCGCTAGCGCTCCACCTGCAGGAACACGGGTTGCTTCTGCTGATTCTAAAATCACAGAACCAAGACGACGCATTTCTTCCTTGAGGAGCCCGACAGCATTTGTAAGAGCATCCCCTCGTAATGAGTTGGAACACACTAATTCTGCAAAATTATCTGTTTTATGCTGAGGTGTTGATTTGACACCACGCATTTCATAGAGTTTAACCGGAATACCACGCTCTGCGATTTGGTAAGCTGCTTCCGAACCTGCTAAACCAGCACCGATAACATTGATATAAGATTGAGACATGACACTAATACCTCTTTGGGTGGAACCTAAGTTCATATCAAAACAAGCTACTGGACTGTTTGAAACCCACAAATCTTTCTAAATTATTACTTGGTTCATTATACCAAAAAGCTAAGTAAAAAGACAGACAGGAGGATTCCTGAATGTCTTTAAAAAATTATTCTTTATTGAAACTGAAAGATTTAAAAGCATACCGATTACTTTTGTCTTTGTAAGTTATGCCAAAGCCTACTTCTGTATTTCTAGGCAAGTTTTCAATTTCAACTATTTGAGCAAGTAAATATTGAAAATCAGAGTCTGTCCAGTTGTCAATATCCTCATTAGCTAATTGAAGATTTTGTCTTCGTACCTGTTCTATATCAATATCTATGTCAATACTAAAAGTCGAACGATTGTCAGCAACCCTTTTTAAAAGTAGATCTCGATTGCGAACAAGCGTCTCTTCATCAAGATTGTTGACTCTACTTGGGTCTAGGTCCTCAATTAAGGGAGTAAGTTCTTCTATATCCGTTTTCAAAATTGCTTCTCTTTTATCTCTCTCTTCAAGACGGGGTTTAGGGTTGCCACTATATTCTTCTTTCGGTTTCAAAGAATAATAGGAGTCAAAGGAGTCCAATTCAACTGAGTTTTTAATATAAAGCTTCCTAATTGCATCATCGCTTAAAAATGTTTATGATTGTTATTTCTATTTCGGGAAGAAGGAAAACTTCCCTGTTTAGTCGTTTTCTTGTTTCTCTTCCCATTCGTGGTAGGCAGCGTAGAGCTGACTTTTGTTCCACTGATAAATCTTAGCGATTTCCTTAATGGCTTGATTTTTCTTAACACCTTCTTGGATGCGCTCTTGTATTTCAGAGAACAAATCCTCTTCATCCTTATCTACTACTTCTTGACTAGCACCTTCCACAATCAGAAGGCATTCGCCTTTGAGCGGTGTTTGAGAAATATTTTCTAACAATTCAGTAATACTTCCACGTTGATATTCTTCATAAATCTTAGTCAATTCTCGAACTAAGACAACTGAACGATCACCGTAGACCTCTAGCATATTTTCCAACGTATCTGCTACACGGTGAGGAGATTCATAGAAAATCTGGGTCTCAGGATAGTCTTTTTTTGATTCGAAAAATTGCTTTTGTTGTCCCGATTTTCGAGGTAAGAATCCATAAAAAATGTGGGGTTGTGGAGCTAAACCACTGGCAATCAAGGCAGAAATTCCTGCGCTAGCACCTGGAACTGTGACAACTGCTATATCTTCTTCAATTGCCGCCTTGACCAAATCATGACCTGGGTCAGAAATACTTGGTAAACCCGCATCCGAAACTTGAGCAATACTTTGTCCTGCTTTCAAGAAACCAATCAAATCTGGAATCTTTTCCTTGGCATTGTGCTCATGAAAACTGATTTGTTTTGTTGAAATATCGAAATGCTTCAGCAATAGACCAGTATTACGAGTATCCTCGGCAGCAATCCAGTCCACTTCTTTCAAAGTCTGAATAGCACGAAAGGTCATATCTTCTAGATTCCCAATCGGAGTTGCGACAAGATATAACTTACCATATGGTGACTGCCCTTTAAAACTTTTTTGAATCTGCATGTTTACTCCCTAAACAACAATTCATCACAAAACATACATTCTGCATCTTGTTCACGACGTTGGCCATAAAAGTCGCGACACACATGAAAACCGTCGTCATAGATTCGGCTCACATTTTCTCTAACATGCTTGGTCTTAGTTGGAGCTGTTTCTTCTTCCTCACTCAAGCGCTCTCTCAGTTTATCGTTTTCTAAGCGAAGAGCTGTATTCTCTTCTACAACACTCTTGAGATTTTTTTTGATGGCTTCGACATCTGCCAAGGTTGCCAACAACTGTTGAGAAAAATCATCTAAGGCATCAAATAATTCTTTCTTGTTCATGAACAGCCCTTTCTTTTTCTGTTTTCATGTTCATTTTATTGTAAAACTAGGTATTCCAAAGAATTCTGGAAAGACACATTTGCTTTCCACATTTTTCTGGCTTCGAGAAGGTTTTGCAATATTGTACGTGCTACATTTTTTTGAACCTCTTGACCTGCTAAAACTTCTAAAATTCTAAAGACTTGGTCTTGTTTTTCTTTGTCATCTGCTAAGCTAGCTAATTTTGCAACCTGTAAGTAGGATTCCTTTTTCCCATTCTCCAACCAGCTATAGAATCGTTCACTTTCTTCAACTAGAGTCCAAAAACTTGTTTGATTTGTCAGTTTTTCGGCTTCTGCTTGCGATTGACTAAACTCAGCTAAAAGCCTTGCTTTATTTTTTACCAATCCTGCTTGTTCAAGTCGATTCCTAAGGCTTTCGACTTGCTTCTTAAATTGGAAAATTTGTGTCCGACTTCGAATAGTTGGTAACATCTGTTTTTGATCATTGGTTAAAAAGAAAATATAGATTTCACTTTGCGGTTCTTCAATGACCTTTAGTAGTGAATTGGCGGCATTGGCATGCATTTTTTCTGCTTGTTCAATAATAAAAACCTGACGTTGATTTTCGATTCCTGATTGAGAAAATTGGCCAACTAATTCTCGGATTCGTTCCGTTTTAATGATTTGATTCATCGGACGAATAATGGTGACATCAGGAAATTCTTCCTGATCAATCAACTTACAATTTCGGCAAGACTCGCAAGGTAAGACACCCTGCTTTTCTGTACAGAACAAACTCTTAGACAGAAATAAGGCCATCTCCATGCTTCCGAAATACCCTGAAAAGAGATAGGCATGATTGAGTTGTTTTTGTTCCAAGATATGAACAAAACGGTCAAATTGCTGGGGTTGACAAGCTTTTAATTGCTCTTGATTCATTCTGTCAGCCCCATTCTGTCAAATAAAACTTGTTTAGTATTTTCAACCACTTGATTTAGTGGTAAACTCGCATCGATTTTAACAATACGTTCACCTTCTTTCTCAAGAAGGGAAAGATAGCCTTGACGAACTTTTCTGTGCAGGTCTAAACCTTCCAAATCTAAACGATTGACTTCGCGATCGCTGTTTGCCGCGATTCGTTCAAGCCCCTTTTCTACTTCAATATCAAAATAAAGTGTCAAATCTGGTTTAAGACCATCTGTCGCAAATTGATTGAGCCAGTCAATAGCTTCAATATTCAAACCACGACCAAAGCCTTGATAAGCAACTGAACTATCAATAAAACGATCCATGATGACCAATTTTCCAGCTGCAAGTGCTGGCAAGACCTTCTCTACTAGGTGCTGTCTACGACTTGCAATATAGAGAAGCAACTCTGTCTTTGGATCCATCTGAGTATGACTAGGATCTAAAATGACTTCTCGAATCTTCTCACCAATCAAAACACCACCTGGCTCACGTGTTGTTAAAAACTCAATATTCTTTTCTTCTAACAAAGGGAGGATAGCTTCAAGCACACTCGTTTTACCAGCTCCCTCTGGCCCCTCTAAAGAGACTAAAAATCCTTTTGACATGACGAACTCATTTCTTTTTTTCTTCCTTCTATTCTATCAAAAAAACAGGCATTTGTGAAAAGCTTTTTAACCTAATAAAAATTTATTCTGAAAAACTAGGATATACATTCGTTAATAAATAAGATAAATATTTAATTAAGTTTCTATATTCGTAATCAACTACCATACTGTCTTATTTTGTCTTTGTATAACTAGAAAAAAAGAACCTTGCATAGCAAGATTCTTTTAATGTCTGACTTAAATAATTGTTCTTCTGGGAACTAAATCGAATTAAGCTTCGATTTCTGTAACCATACCTGAACCAACAGTACGTCCACCCTCACGGATAGAGAATGTAGTACCTTGTTCTACGGCGATTGGGTGGATCAACTCAACGTCGATTGTCACGTTATCACCTGGCATTACCATTTCAGTACCTGCTGGAAGTTCGATTGAACCTGTAACGTCAGTAGTACGGAAGTAGAATTGTGGGCGGTAGTTGTTGAAGAATGGAGTGTGACGTCCACCTTCTTCTTTAGTAAGGATGTAAACTTCACCTTTGAATTTAGTGTGTGGGTTGATTGAACCTGGTTTAGCGATAACTTGTCCACGTTCGATTTCGTCACGTTGAACACCACGAAGAAGGACACCTACGTTATCTCCTGCAAGACCTTCGTCAAGTTGTTTACGGAACATTTCAACACCAGTAACAACTGCTTTTGAAGTTTCTTCTTTGATACCAACGATTTCGATTTCGTCGTTGACACGAACAGTACCACGGTCGATACGTCCTGAAGCAACTGTACCACGTCCAGTGATTGAGAATACGTCCTCGACTGGAAGAAGCAATGGTTTGTCAGTGTCACGTTCTGGTTCTGGAATGTACTCATCAACAGTGTTCATCAATTCCATGATGATGTCTTCATATTTAGAGTCACCTTCAAGAGCTTTAAGAGCTGAACCTTGGATAACTGGAAGATCGTCACCTGGGAAGTCGTATTCTGAAAGAAGGTCACGGATTTCCATTTCAACCAATTCAAGCAATTCTTCGTCGTCAACCAAGTCGATCTTGTTCATGAAGACGATAAGGTGTTTAACACCAACCTGACGTGAAAGAAGGATGTGCTCACGAGTTTGTGGCATTGGTCCGTCAGTTGAAGCTACTACAAGGATAGCTCCGTCCATTTGAGCGGCACCAGTGATCATGTTTTTAACGTAGTCCGCGTGTCCTGGAGCGTCGATGTGAGCGTAGTGACGTTTTTCAGTTTCGTACTCAACGTGCGCAGTGTTGATAGTGATACCGCGTTCGCGTTCTTCTGGAGCAGCATCGATAGACGCATAGTCTTTAGGTTGGTTAACTGCTGAAGGCAAGCGACGTGCCAAAACAGTTGTGATAGCTGCAGTTAGGGTAGTTTTACCGTGGTCAACGTGTCCGATAGTACCAATGTTAACGTGTGGTTTACTACGATCGTATTTTTCTTTTGCCATTTGAGTAAAAGCCTCCAATAAAATATATTTTATAGATAGACAGTAGGCAATACAGTCTAACTTTCCTTACTATTTTATCAAATTTTAGCTAAATTGCAAGTGTTTTACAAAGTTTTTATTAATTATTCTTGTTCTTACTATAAGTTGTCGATTTATTGATAAAAAAAGAAACAGATGAATCCGTTTCTTTTTAAAATCTTTATTTTTCTACCACTTCTTGTACTTCTTTATGTTTTTCATAAAGTCGGACTAGGAATTTGGATATTTCTTTGAGAATTGAGTAGGTAGGAACGGCAACGATCATACCTACGACACCATAGATATTACTTGACAACAATAATAGCACGAGAATTGTAATCGGATGAACTTTCATGACTCCACCAACAATACGAGGGTATAGGATATTCCCATCTACTTGTTGGATAATCAGCATATAGATAACTGCTATAATCATCTTTTGAGGATCCGTAAACAGATTTGAAATAATCATCGGAATTAGTCCAATACTCGGTCCAACATAAGGAATCAAATTTGCTAAACCTGAGAAAATAGCAAATACTAATGCATATTTTAAGCCAATCACACTATAACCGATAAAAGCCAAACACCCGATAATGAATGCATCGATTGATACTCCACTTATGTAACGGGAAATAGTCTCATTCAAGTTTGTTATTAAGCCAGATATATTAAGTTTGTCTCGCTTTAAAATAGTTCTTTCTAGCATCGGTAAGAATTTATGACCATCTAAAAGGAAATAAATCAAGAAAACCGGTGTCATAATGATAATTAAAACAGTGCTTACCAAAGCTGAAAGGACACTTCCCACACTATTTGTCACACTATTCAAGATATTCTGCAAAATATCGATGTAGGAAAGATTTAATTGTTGGATTGTTTGTTGAATATCTAGCTCTTGAAAAGCAGGATATTTTGATAATTCTATTACTAAATCTTGGAGTCTACCATAAATACCTTGGCTAGAATTAATCAAACTACTCAACTGATTGATTAAAATCGGTAAAAGATATACTACACCTATCACCAGAGAACCAATGAGGACACAAAGGGTTAACAAAATCCCAATGATTCGATTAATGCGACATTCCTTCTCTAAAAAGATGACGATTGGATTTGTTAAGTAGTATAGAAATCCACCTAGTAAAAAGGGAATCATGATTGTATTTACGACACTTACAAACGGTGTAATAATAGCACCCATTTCTCTCCATAAGTAGAAAATTAAGGTAATTAATAATATCTCAGTGGTCCAGAAGAACAATTTATTTCTCCGAAACATAAGCCACCTCCTCTTTTTCCTATTTTACCATATTTCGAAAAAGATTGATAACCTTCATTATAAAAACAAGAATATTTTTTGTCTTTATGATAGAATACAATTACTATGAAGAAATTATTTTTAACATTACTAACACTTATTTCATTTGGTTCGGCTACTACTGTTTTTGCTCAGGATTTTGATGTCGCAGCAAAACACGCCATCGCTGTTGAAGCTAATACTGGTAAGATTTTATATGAAAAAGATGCCACTCAACCTGTAGAGATTGCCTCTATCAGTAAGTTGCTAACTGTTTACTTGGTCTATGAGGCCCTAGAACAAGGGAAAATCACTCTTTCCACTCCGGTAGAAATTTCAGATTATCCCTACCAGTTGACAACCAATTCTGCGGCAAGTAACGTTCCTATGGAAGCTCGTAACTATACTGTTGAAGAGTTGTTAGAAGCAACATTGGTTTCTAGTGCCAATAGTGCAGCTATCGCGTTGGCAGAAAAGGTTGCTGGATCAGAAAAAGACTTTGTCGATATGATGAAAGCCAAACTTCTTGAATGGGGGATTCAAGATGCTACCCTCGTCAATACAACTGGTCTAAATAATGAGACTCTTGGAGATAATATCTATCCCGGCTCTAAGAAAGATGATGAAAACAAACTGAGTGCCTATGATGTTGCGATCGTCGCTCGTAATCTGATTCTCAAATACCCTCAGGTTCTAGAAATCACCAAGAAACCTTCTTCTACTTTTTCAGGGATGACTATTCATTCTACAAACTATATGTTAGAGGGATTACCTGCCTATCGTGGTGGTGTTGATGGCCTTAAAACTGGTACGACTGATAAAGCTGGAGCATCCTTCGTAGGTACGACTGTAGAAAAAGGAATGCGTATCATCACTGTTGTTTTAAACGCTGACAACCAAGATACCAATCCCTACGCTCGTTTCACAGCAACTTCAGCTCTTCTAGATTATATCTCATCTAATTTCGCTCTTCAAACAATCGTCAATCAAGGAGAAAGCTACCAAGATAGCAAATCTCCAGTTTATGACGGAAAGCAAGATACGGTTACAGCAGTTGCTAAAGAAGATATAAAAATTGTTCAGCGTCTCGGTAGTCGAGCACAGTCATCTGTTACTTACACACCTGATAGTACTGAGCATACTGCACCACTTGAAGCAGGTACAGTCGTTGGACATCTGACCTATGATGACAAGGACTTAGTTGGTCAAGGTTATATCACCACTGACAAACCAACCTTTGAAATGATTTCTGATAAAAATGTAGAGAAAGCCTTCTTCTTAAAAGTTTGGTGGAATCGCTTCATCCGATTCGTCAATGAAAAATTATAAAAAAATCGCGATAACTCGCGATTTTTCTTTATTCATTTTCAGCTACAATCGAATGCTTATAGCCATAAGTAAAGTAAGTAATAACTCCTACTACTAAGGCTAATACAAATGCTATCCAAGTTTCAAGATTGTATTGAAGCATAAAGGACAGACAAATCAGAATCGATAAGATTGGTAGAAAAGGAACCAAGGGCGTTTTAAATTCTCCCTCTTTGGGCATACCCTTATCTTTTCTCAATTTGATAATTCCATAGGCTAAGAGAATAAGATAGGCTAAGGTACAGATATTGAGAAAAGCTGCGATACTTGCCAAAGGGAAGATACCCGCTGCAATCGCTGAAACTCCACCTGTTAAAATGGTTGCATTCTTTGGAACGCGACTAATCTTGGTTACTTGTTTGAAGCTTTGAGGCAATAGTCCATCGCGGGCCAAGCTATAAATCATTCGTGACAAGGCATAGGTCATTGAAATACATACCGTAATCAAGGTAAAAATTGCAACAAGTGAAACATAATTAGCTGCCCAACCAATACCGATACTTCTCAGCGCAAAAGCCACTGCATCATCAACATTGAGCTTGCTATAGTGAACGATACCTGTCAATATCAAGGTAACCATGGCATATAGAATAGTTACAATGATTAAGGATAAAACAATCCCACGTGGAATATTCTTTTGTGGATTTTGAATTTCATCAACTGCCATAGAAATGGACTCAAAACCTAAGAATCCAAAGAACATGAGTGAAGCACCTGCCATAATTCCAGTGCTTCCTCCATAAATCTGACCAAAACCAAATGGTGCAAAATCTGACCAATTTTCAGGTTTAATGTACCAAATACCAACTAGGATAAATAAGGCAAGAGCAGAAAATTTTAAAACAACAAGAATAGAATTAAAACGAAGAGCTGCTTTCGAATTCATGAGGACGACTGCTGTAACAAGCATAATTACTAAAATTGGCAAAAAATCAATATAAGTACCATGCTCAGGATTAAAAGTTCCATTAAAGGCTTGTGGCAAGGTAATTCCGTAATGACTAAGCAAACCCTTAAAATAGGCAGCCCAACCTGAAGCCACACCAGAGACTGCTGTCATAAATTCCATGATAGTTAGCCAACCTGCAATCCAGGCTGGAAATTCTCCCAAAACCACATATAAATAACTATATGCCCCACCAGTTGCTGGAACACGAGAAGCAAATTCTGCAAAAAAGAGCGCCGATAAGGAAACACAGATAGCTGAAATTCCGATAGATACAACAAGGGCAGGACCCGCTAATGTTGCTGCAGCTGTTCCTGTAATAGTAAAGATACCTGTTCCTACCATGGCACCAATTCCCAAGAGAATTAAATCCCATAATTTTAAATGACGATGCATCTCTGTTTTACTTAGACTGAAGTCTTTTGTTCTAAAAATATTCATTCTTCATCTCCACTAACTATAATTGTTTTATTTTACCATAAATAATGGTTTTTGTGAATATTTATAAAATTGTATCAAAAAAACTGAACAAATTTAGAATTTGCTCAGTTTTTATTCATAATGATTACTTATCAGTTCTTTAAATTTCGTAGTATGGGAAAGGACGGTCACTATCTAATGGACGATTTGATATTTCTTTTTCCAAAATAGCGCGCCAACCAGATACCAATTCTTCAAAAGTCAATTGAGCTTCAGGAGAAGCTGTTGTAAGCTTCCGTCCAAACCAAGCCATGGTTGCAGTTTCAAACTGAAGCATAGCGTACTGGATTACTGGTACATTTGCCTCTTCATAATTTTCATTTACTGCTTGGGCAACTTCTGATGCTTGTGGAAGAAGTTGATTGCTGATTTTATCTACAGCACTTGCGTCCATCTCTCGCCAAGAAAGTAATTGACCATCTACCTGATAAAAGAGCTCAAAGGTTTCTTGATTTTTCTTAAAATTGGTAAGAACAAAAGCACGTTCCACTGCCTCTGGACCACCAGCAGCTTTTACAGCGTTTATCAAGAGAAGCTCTTCCGTTTGTCTCCAATAATCATCTGCTTCTGCTTCAAGATCAAAAACAAATGCCTGATCCAACTCTTCAATCGGTGCTTCTCCCTTATTCACTTTTTCAATCGTTCCAAACAATCGCTTTAAGAATCCCATTTGCTTCTCCTTTTGGGTTTTACCCAACTGATCCTTCCATTTCGTAGCTAATCAAGCGGTTGAGCTCAACTGCGTATTCCATTGGAAGTTCTTTGGTGAAGGGCTCTACAAATCCCATTACAATCATCTCAGTTGCTTCAGTCTCTGACAAGCCACGGCTCATGAGATAATAGAGTTGTTCTTCAGAAATCTTAGATACCTTAGCTTCGTGCTCAAGTGCAACTTGCGAGTTGTGGATTTCATTAAATGGAATGGTGTCAGATGCTGACAAGTCATCCATGATAATGGTGTCACACTCGATGTGAGAAACAGATTTCTTAGAGTTTTTATTAAAGGTTACTTGTCCACGGTAGTCTACCTTACCTCCACCTTTAGCGATAGATTTAGAGACAATAGACGAGCTCGTATGTGGAGCATTGTGGATCATTTTGGCACCAGTATCTTGGTGTTGCCCTGCATTGGCAAAGGCAATCGAAAGCATGGTACCACGCGCTCCTTCTCCATCAAGGTAAACAGATGGATATTTCATAGTTGTTTTGGCACCTAAGTTTCCATCAATCCACTCAACTGTCGCATCTTTCAAAGCTTTGGCACGTTTTGTTACCAAGTTATAGACATTATCAGACCAGTTTTGGATGGTTGTATAACGCATATAAGCTCCGTCCAAAGCAAAGATTTCTACAATAGCTGCGTGCAAGCTGTTACTTGAATAAGTTGGCGCTGTACATCCTTCCACGTAGTGAACACTTGCTCCCTCATCAACGATGATCAAAGTACGTTCAAACTGACCAGTATTTTCATTGTTGATACGGAAGTAGGTTTGAAGTGGAATATCTACCTTGACACCTTTTGGTACATAGATAAAGGTTCCACCAGACCATACTGCTGAGTTGAGGGCAGCCAACTTGTTATCCGTCGGCGGTACTAACTTCGCAAAGTATTGCTTAAACAAGTCTGGGTATTCCTTGAGGGCAGAATCTGTATCTGTAAAGATAATTCCTAACTTCTCAAATTCTTCCTTCATGTTATGGTAAACCACTTCTGACTCATACTGGGCAGAAGCTCCAGCTAGATAGGCACGCTCAGCTTCTGGAATCCCAATCCGTTCAAAGGTCTCTTTAATCTTTTCAGGTACATCATCCCAGGAACGGGCTGGTTTATCAGATGGTTTTTGGTAGTAGATCAAGTCATCAAAGTCAATCTCTGACAAGTCTGCTCCCCAAGTTTGCATGGGCATTTTTTTGAAGGTTTCATAAGATTTCAAACGGAATTCCAACATCCACTCAGGTTCTCCCTTAGCTGCTGATAGTTCACGAATGACATCTTCATTCAATCCTTTTCCTGTCGATAGGACAGGCTCTACATCGTCATGGAAACCAAATTTATATTCACCAAGGTCAATTGGTTTTGGTTCTACTCTTTCTTCAGCCATAATATCCTTTCTTTCATTCTTTATTTCTAATGATTTATAAGACAAAGAAAGCTTGTCTTATTTGTTTTCTTGGTCTTCAATTGTTTTTTTAAGGGCATTCCAAGCTAGGGTTGCGCATTTGATTCGCTGAGGGAATTTAGCAACTCCTGATAAGAAAGCTGCATCTCCAAGTTGATCTTGACGCTCATCCTTTTGACCTTGAACCATTTCAGAAAAAATGGTCGCAAGATCTAGGATTTCTTGCTTGGTCTTTCCTAAAACTGCATCTGTCATCATACTAGCAGAGGCCGTTGAAATGGTACAGCCTGAGTTTAGAAAAGCGATATCTTCCAAACGATCGTCAGCACCAAACTTAACAGAGAGATTAATCACATCACCACAGGTCGGATTGTTGAGACTAATTTGCTCAGCATCTTCTAATTTCCCTTGGTGATGGGGATTTTTCGAATGGTCTGCTACCACTGCCATATAAAGGCTATCTAGTTTAGAAAGTGCCATTGAAAAACTCCTTTGTCTTTTGTAAGGCATCGACCAGCTTGTCGCAATCAGCCTTGGTATTGTAGATATAAAAACTTGCACGAGCTGTTGCTGGAACATCCAAATACTGGAGCAAGGGTTGAGCGCAATGGTGACCGGCACGAACTGCTACACCTTCATAATCCAGAGCTGTCGCAAGGTCGTGAGGATGAAGGTCACCTAGGTTAAAGGCAATGACACCTGAACGTTGAGCCAAATCTTGCGAACCGTAAATGGTCAATCCTTCAATTTCCTGCAATTTTGGAAAGACGTATGCAATTAGTTCTTGTTCATGGGCTTCAATGACATCCATGCCAATGTTTTCAAGATAATCCACGGCCGCTGCAAGTCCAATGGCACCTGCCATATTGGGAGTTCCGGCCTCGAATTTCCAAGGCAATTCCTTCCAACTAGCAGATTGCTCGTAAACAAAATCAATCATCTCGCCACCGAACTCAACAGGCGACATTTGCTCCAGATATTTTTCTTTACCGTAAAGAACACCAATGCCAGTCGGACCAGCCATCTTGTGACCTGAAAAGGCAAAGAAGTCCACATCCAAATCCTGTACATCAATCTTCATATGAGGCGTAGATTGAGCACCATCTACCACCATGATGGCTCCAACTTGGTGAGCCATTTGTGTGATTTCTTTGATAGGATTAACCACTCCAAGAACGTTTGATGCATGAGCTAGTGAAACAAATTTGACTTTGTCAGTCAATTTAGAACGCAAGTCATCCATATCCAGAGCTCCATCTTTGAGATAGACATAAACAAGCTCTGCCCCAGTCTTTCGGCAAGCTTCCTGCCATGGAATAATATTGGAATGGTGTTCCATGACAGAAATCAAGACCTGATCTCCCTCAGTCAAGATTTCCTCAGCAAAACGCGCCACCCAGTTAAGACTGGTCGTAGTTCCTCTAGTGAAGAGTACTTCCTTTGTCGAACCTGCATTGATGAACTTGCGAATGGTTTCGCGAGCAGCTTCATAAGATGCTGTTGCACGCTCTGCCAAGGTGTGAACACCTCGGTGGACATTGGCATTGTCCTGTTCATAGTAGCGGTTAATGGCTTCCAGAACAGCTAGTGGTTTTTGTGTCGTCGCAGCATTATCCAAATAAACCAGAGGTTCGTCATTAACAATCTGATCTAAAATTGGAAAATCCTTGCGAATAGCTTCTGCATCTAACATAGGCTTCCCCTTAGCGTTTTGACAATTTTTCTTCGATCGTCGCAATCATTTCATCACGAACTTCTTTGACTGGAATCTCAACGATAACAGATCCAAGGAAACCACGGACAACCAAACGCTCTGCAGTTGCCTTATCCAAGCCACGGCTCATGAGGTAGTACATGTCTTCTGGATCAACTTGTCCAATAGAAGCCGCGTGACCTGCAGTGACATCATTTTCATCAATCAAAAGAATTGGGTTGGCATCGGAACGTGCTTGGTCTGAAAGCATGAGAACACGGCTTTCTTGTTGGGCATCTGCTCCCTTAGCACCCTTGATGATGTGGCCAATACCATTGAAAGTCAAAGTTGCTTTTTCAAGAATAACACCATGTTGAAGAATATTACCGATAGAGTTGCAACCATAGTTAGTTACTCGAGTATCAATCCCTTGCACCTGACGACCACTTGAAAGAGCTACGACCTTGAGGTCTGCATGGCTACCATTTCCAAGTAGATCACTATCAAAGTCAGCAACAACATTTCCTTCGTTCATGACACCGATAGCCCAGTCAATACTTGCATCGTTACCTAGTTTACCTCGACGGCTAATGTAGGCAGTAACATTCTCACCAAGACGATCAATTGCAGCAAATTTCACTTGAGCACCAGAACGTGCAATCACTTCAACAGTGATATTAGCAGTCGCCTTAGCGCTACCCTCACCGCGTGATTCTAAACGTTCGAGGTAGCTGATTTTAGAGTTTTTACCTGCAATGATCAGAATATGCTTGTTAAATGGCACATCACTATCACTATCTTGGTAGAAAATTCCTTCGATTGGTTCTGTGATTTCTACATTGTCTGGAATATAGAGAACAGCACCACTATTAAAGTAAGCTGTGTGGTAGGCTGCCAATTTGTCATCGTCGTATTTTACTGATGACATGAAAAATTCTTCTACGAGTTCCGGAATTTCTTCTAAAGCCGAATGGAAGTCTGTAAAGACCACTCCTTGTTCAGCCAACTCAACTGGAATTTGCTCAAAAACTGTTTGAGTTCCAACCTGCACCAATTTCAAGTGATTATCTAAATCAGTGAAATCAGGAATATTTGCTGATGGTTCACTTTCTGTGATGGTACCATCACCAAGATTCCAACGGTGAAATTTTACACGCTCAATGACTGGCAATTCCAAACTCTCAATCTTATCAAAAGCTTTTTGACGGAGGTCTGACAACCAGCTTGGTTCAGCGTGCATTTCTGAAAAAAGTTTAATAGTTTCTTTAGTCATTTACTTCTCCTAAAAGATACGAGGGAATTACAATTCTTCCTTGTAGTCATAGCCAAGTTCTTCAGCTAGTTTCGCGTATCCTTCACGTTCCAAGCGTGCAGCCAATTCTGGACCACCAGAAAGAACAACACGACCTTCCATCATCACGTGTACTACATCTGGCGTGATATAGTTCAAGAGACGTTGGTAGTGAGTAATGATCATAGCACCAAAACCTTCACCACGCATAGCATTCACACCTTTAGAGACAACTTTAAGGGCATCAATATCAAGACCAGAGTCAATCTCATCTAAGAGGGCGAAAGTTGGTTCCAACATCAAGAGTTGAAGAATTTCGTTACGTTTTTTCTCACCACCTGAGAAACCTTCATTGAGGTAACGCTCTGCCATTTCTTCTTTCATGTTGAGCAATTCCATTTTTTCGTCTAACTTAGTGATAAATTCACGAACTGAAATCTTCTCATCATCTTCTTTACCAGCATTCATAGCTGCACGAAGAAACTCAGCATTGGTAATCCCAGGAATTTCTGATGGATATTGCATGGCAAGGAAAAGTCCCATACGCGCACGCTCATCCACTTCCAATTCAAGGATGTTTACACCGTCAAACAAGACTTCACCTTTAGTGACTTCATAGTTTGGGTTCCCCATAATAGCAGCTGAAAGAGTAGACTTACCGGTACCATTTGGTCCCATGATGGCTGCAATTTCCCCTGTTTTAAGAGTCAGATTGACCCCTTTTAAAATTTCTTTTCCTTCAATTTCAACGTGAAGATCTTTGATCTCTAATACTGACATGATTGTTCCTTTCTTTTCATCCTTTTTACTGTATTTACCTGAAATTTAACCTTTTTAAATCCCTAAAAAAACACAGTAAAATGTCAATAAATATACCTTAATAGTATAACAAAAAAAAGCCTAAAAGGCTTTGATTTTGTCTAGAAGCTAGGAGCTACTTCTTCCCTTGAAAATGATCATCTATAGCGCTCACAATTTTACCCATGATATAACTCACGCGAAAATTTCTCAGGATCAAAATAGCCCAAAGCAAGGCCACGATATACCGTTGCTCCATGATGGATTCATTAAAGAAATAAGTCTCAGCAGCAGTAAATAAGGCCATGATAATAAATTGTTGTCTGTTCATAGTCTTTTACCACCAATTCCCTTTAATCTTCAGCTATAGTCACTTTATCTGCTAAAAATTCAAAGCCTTGAGGAAGAATTGACTCCTCAGTCTCATCCTTCACGACTTGTCCTTGAGAACCTTTAGCTCTGCTTGAAAATGCAGCTCGAACTTCCTTCCATTCTTCCATAGAAATAGCAAGAATCTCTGGAGAAAATCCAGCAGCGCGACTAAGAATATTGCCAAACATAGTGTTTAGATTGTCTCGTTTCATGGTTTGACCAGCATTGAAATTCGATTCAAAAGCCAAAATCGCATGATGTTCATTAGCAGCAACTGGTTTAGAACCAGCCAAGAGTGCCTTATCTGGACCAGATAAGCTTTCAATGACTTCTCCCCAAGCATTCTGAAGACGGATTAAGTTTTGACGGGCTAAGTCTGGATTTTCTACTGCTTCTTGAAGAATAGACTGTACCTTATTTCGATCTACACGATAGATTGATTTACTGTTAGTCGGACGACTTGGTGTAGAAACAGTTTGTTTGGGATTAGAACCAACATTAGCAAGAGCTTGTTTCAATCGTGCAACTTCTTCTCGAAGAGAAGACAATTCCTCAGCCACCTCACCTGAAAGTTCTGGTTGAGAATCAATTTCTGCTAAACGAATAGTCATCATTTCGGCATAAATTTTAGGTTGTAGGCTTGCCTTAATATCAGCTAGACTCCTAGTAGCAAGACTAATCATCTCAAACAAGACATCCTGCGGAAGAGCTAAGTTTTTCTCAAATGCATCACTATGATGTGTATTTTCTCCGCCTGCTTGAACAATTAAGATATCACGTAGATATTGCAGCAAATCGACTACAAAACGTGTCATGCTCTTTCCATTCTCAAAAATCAGATCAAGATTTTGAAGGGCTCCCGGTACATCCTTTTGAGCTAAAGCAGCTACGTAATGATCCAAGGCACTTAAACTAATGGTACCAGTGATTTCTTCTGAGACTGCAGTTGTCAATGTAGCTTCTTGGGTTAAGCTTAATGCCTGGTCTAGAATTGACAAGGCATCCCGCATACCACCCTCAGCTCGGCGAGCAATAATTTCAACAGCTTCTGTTTCGTAATCAATCCCTTCTTTTTCTAAAATCTGGAAGATATGATCTCGAATATCCTGAGTCTTAATGGACTTGAACTCAAATCGTTGTACACGAGACAAAATAGTTGCAGGAATTTTATGAAGCTCAGTCGTAGCCAAAATAAAAACTACATTTGGAGTTGGTTCTTCCAGTGTTTTCAAAAGGGCATTAAAGGCACCTGTCGAAAGCATATGAACCTCATCAATGATATAAACCTTATACTGAGCTATACTTGGAGCATAAGTTGATTTATCACGAATATCACGAATTTCATCAACCCCATTATTAGAAGCAGCATCCATTTCGATAACGTCTTCTAAACTTCCATCCGTAACAGCTTGACAGATATAACAGTTATTACAAGGTTCTCCCCCTACTTGATTAGGGCAGTTCATAGCCTTAGCAAAAATCTTAGCCACACTAGTCTTACCAGTTCCACGAGGCCCTGAAAATAGGTAGGCGTGACTAATCTTATCCTGTTCCACAGCCTGTTTAAGAGTTCTAGCAACAACTTCCTGGCCCACTAACTGTGAAAAATTTTGACTTCTATATTTTCGATAAAGCGCCTGATACATTATGCTTTCTCCTCAAACATTGAAAAATTCCATTCTGTCTTATCTAGTAAAATGGACACAAACTCTTCTAAATAGCGTTGATCAATTTCATCATAATCATCAACATGAGATGAGTCCAAATCTAATACACCCAGAAGCTGTCCATTTTTTACCATTGGAAGTACGATCTCGCTACGAGCACTACTATCACAAGAAATATAATTTGGATAAGTCTTGACATCACCAACGATAACTGTTTGACGGCTAGCCGCTGACTCACCACAAACTCCTTTTCCGAGAGCGATTCTAACACATGAGACTCCACCCTGAAAAGGGCCTAAAATAAGCTCATTTCCGTCATATAAATAGAAACCTGCAAAGACAGTACGAGGAAAGTTCATTTTTAAGAGAGCACTGGCATTCGATAGATTAGCCACCACATTGGTCTCCCCTTCTAAAAGACTAGAGAGTTGTTCATTTACAATTTGGTAAATTGATTCTTTTTCGGAATGTAACATAAATCCATTATATCAAAAAATACTAGTTGAAAAAAGAAAAATCCCTTGTTTTACAACAAAGGATTTATAATTAGTTCTGATTGATTAAAGTTCGATGTCTCCGAACAAGTCAGCCATTGAGAATCCCGTTTGAGTTTCAGGAAGTTCAAAGTCACGTTTTTCTTGACGTTTTGGACGACGTGGACGTGGAGCACGTTTTTCTTCGTTTTGTCCTTCTTCTTGAGCTGGACGTTCTTCAAGAGCTTTGATAGAAAGTGATACACGTTCTGCATCAGCATTAACATCAAGAACTTTAACAGTAACTTCTTGACCAACTGTAAGAGCTTCTTTTGGATTTTCAATACGTTTGTGTGAAATTTGTGATACGTGAACAAGTCCATCGATACCTGGCAATACTTCAACAAATGCACCGAAGTCAGTCAAACGTTTAACTGTACCTTCTACAACGTCACCTTTAGCCAATTTTTGCTCAACGCCATCCCATGGTCCAGGTGTTGTTGCTTTAAGTGAAAGTGATACACGTCCTTCTTCTTCGTTAAGGTCAAGGATTTTCACTTCTACTTCTTCACCAACAGTTACAACTGATTTTGGTGAAACGTTACGTTCGTGTGACAATTCAGTCAAGTGAACCAATCCGTCAACACCACCAAGGTCGATGAAAGCACCGAAGCTTGTGATACGAGCAACTTTACCAGTTACTACATCACCAGCAGCCAATTTACCGAAAACTTCTGCACGAGCTGCTGCAGTAGCTGCTTCTACAACTTCACGACGTGAAAGGATGAAGCGGTTTTCTTTAGGGTCAACTTCTTTGATTTTAGCTTCAAATTCTTGACCTACAAAACGCTCAGTGTTACGTACGAAACGAGTATCCAACATTGAAGCTGGGATAAATCCACGCAAACCTTCAAATTCTACTGAAAGTCCACCTTTAACAGCGCGAGTTCCTTTAACTGTAACAACTTCTTCTTCGCGTCCTACAAGTTTGTCCCATGCTTTGCGAGCTTCAAGGCGTTTTTTAGATACAAGGTATGTTACTGTATCAGTATCTTTACCAACTACTTGACGAAGTACAAGAACATCAAATACTTCACCTACTTTTACAAAGTCATTGATATCTGCATCGCGATCGTTTGTCAATTCGCGAAGAGTCAAGACACCTTCAACACCAGTTCCAGAGATTGCAACGTTAGCTTGATTAGCATCAACTGTCAATACTTCAGCACTAACAACATCACCAGGTTCAACTTGGCTAACGCTATTTAGCAAATCTTCAAATTCATTCATCTAAAAAATCCTCCAACAATCAAGTCTTTTTAACTTGACATACTTATAATTTTTTTCCTAAGCACCCGCAACGACATGAACATCTCGAACGTCCTTCAATTATAAAAATAAAATACCCTAAGATATTTTTCTTTTTATCTTGAATTTATTACCTAAGAACTGGGGTAGCTGGATTCGAACCAACGCATGAGGGAGTCAAAGTCCCTTGCCTTACCGCTTGGCTATACCCCATTGATGATATGGAGAGAGAGGGATTCGAACCCCCGAACCCGAAGGAGCGGATTTACAGTCCGCCGCGTTTAGCCTCTTCGCTATCTCTCCGACAATCAACGAAAACTATTATATCATGAAAATTTGCAAAAAACAAGCATTATTTTGCTAAATTATAGTTCTCAATCAATATTTCCACAGCTTTTTCAAGATTCTTGTAAAAACTATCGACATTTCCATTCTTTATGATTGCAAATTGGTTGTCTAGTTCGGCAATTTCGCCGATTAACTTTTTACCAATCATTAAAGTATAACCAGCGTACTTATCTTTTCCAACTACTACTTTAGCATCTGACAATTGAATCTCAATTTTTTTATCCTTTTTGCTCATACCATACCTCTTTTCACTTTTTCTATTTTACAAGAAATTCCCTAATCTAGCAAGAAAAAACTCTCTACCATGCTTATCTTGACAGAGAGTTTAAGGAATATTTTTTTAATTTGAAAATTGAATCATTAGTGAGTCGTCCCTCCGACCAACTTCAAATCTTTATCTTTATGGTCCACGATAGCACCAATAGCAGCTTCGATACCTCGGACAATATCTCTTAAGCACATGGATGCAGTATTAGGCTTATTTACCACTTGCTCTGTCATATAGGGAATATGCATAAATCCTGCTCTCATATTGGGAAATTTCTTATCCGCTAAATAGAGAGCCTGATACATCAGATGATTGCAAACAAAGGTTCCAGCTGTATTGGATACTGTAGCAGGTAGCCCTTCTTCTTTTATGGCTTGTACCATTGCTTTGATAGGGAGTGTGCTAAAATAGGCGGCTTCTCCATCAAGGCGAATTGGAGTGTCAATCGGTTGATTTCCTTGGTTATCTGGAATTCTAGCATCATCTTGATTGATAGCAACTCTCTCAGGAGTTAAAGCAGCTCTTCCTCCTGCTTGTCCGATGCAAAGCACAACATCTGGATGGTATCGATTTATTTCTGCTTCTAAAACCTCTGCTGATTTATAAAAGACCGTTGGGATTTCTACCCAATGGAGCTCTGCACCATTGATTTCAGACGGTAATGATTTAACAGCTTCTAGAGCTGGATTGACCTTTTCACCACCAAAAGGATCAAATCCTGTAACTAATATTTTCATTTTATTTCCTTTACTAAAATGCCAAAAAGTACATCAGAAATACATGTATGATAATCATGACAATAGCTACTCCTACTTGTGCTTTGATAACGCCATTTGGATCTTTCATATCCAAAAGGGCTACAGGTAGAGTATTGAAATTAGCAGCCATTGGGGTTAATAGAGTCCCACAACAACCTGCTGTCATAGCAAGAGCACCCGCCATAATTGGATCTGCTCCCAAGGAAAATACAAAGGGCACACCAATTCCAGCAGTAATGACAGTAAAGGCCGCAAAGGCATTTCCCATAATCATTGAAAATAGAACCATTCCCAACACATAAGCCACTACACCCATCAACCGACTCCCCGAAGGAACAAAACCACTTATCAGATGTGACATTAAATCTCCAACTCCTGCTACGGTAAAAATCGCTCCCAAAGCCCCTAAAAGTTGGGGCACAATCCCACTAGTTGAGACTTGCTGAACCATGCGATTATTTTCTGCCAGCAAGCTTTTAGGAGAACTTTTAGTAATCAATAAAAGAGAGATGGTTGCAAGAAATGCTGCAAGGCTGATAGCAATCTTACTAAACTCAGGGATCATTTTTGCTAATACTAAAGCAATCAAAGCCATCAACATGACCGGAATAAAAATTTTATTCTTCAACCGTTTAGCTTCAATATTTGCCTTGACTTCATTCAGAGACGGCAAGGTTCCGATACGAACCTGTTTAAAGAGTGTTAGTAGGGCTAAGAGCACTACGATAATTCCAATACAGATAGATGGTAGATAGGAACCACCAATAAAACTGATTCCCAATAAAGCCCAAAACCCAGCTGTTCCATATCGAACTGGGTTTGTTTTGTCTTTGTAGCTACAATAGGCCGTGTGAAGAAATTGACAACCAATCACAATATAGGTTAACTCTAATAACTGTCTTGCTAGATTGGTCATTCTTCTTTTCCTTTACTAAGCTTATTCGCTAGCAGTTTTCTATCAAATAAGTAATTGTAAATCCCTACCACAAGTAGGGCAACTCCTGCAACAATAAGAGAATCCGAAGCGATCCCTGCATAATTACTTTCGTAACCTAATTGGTCCAGAGTGCCCCCAACTAAGAGGACACCACCTGCACCAACGAAAGTGTTCTGAGCAAAGAAATTTGCAAAATTATCATTTGCTGCTGCACGCGCTTTTAGCGCTTCGCTCTCCTGCTCCGTTAATTTTCTACCTAATTGTGACTCTGCCGCTGCTTGTCCCATGGGTTGAACCAGAGGCCTTACAAACTGTGGCTGCCCTCCGATACGAATGGCAAAGAAGCTGTCGAGTTCCCGAAAAAAGAAATAAACGGTATAAAAACTTCCTACGGTCAGCCCCTTTATCCTTTGAATCAAGTCAATCGAACGTTGCTTGAGGCCAAAAGTTTCAGATAAACCAACCAAGGGCAAGGTTACCATAAAAATCGTAAGAACTCGTTGATTGCTAAATTCTCTTCCTAAAATTTCCAAGAACTCAACAAGAGAAACTCCAGAAACTAGAGCTGTAACTAAACTAGCTAAGACTACCGTTGCGATGGTATCTAATTTATAGATAAAACCAACCACAATGATAACTATCCCTATTAGTTTAATCCATTCCATATAGGCCCCTTTATTCCAAAAATACTAGTCTGTTTTATTTGACATGACTTTCTAGTTCTTTTTGGTATTTACTGTTTGATTCCAATTTTTCTTTTTGCCATTTTTCAAGAGCTGCTTGATATTCTTTAGCAGATACAATTTCTTTTTGCAATTTCATTCCCTTGAAGATATATGGATCACCCTTAATACCTACTTGTGAGTATGGTTTAGAGAATGGAACAACGTTGCTGACAACTGGTGAACCACCTGATGAAGCTGTTGGCATCAAGAGAGAACTATCAGTGAGCCAAGCTTGCGCTTTAGCATATTTTTCATATCTCTTGTCCAAATCGTTTGTTTCAGAAACTGCATCATCCAAGAGTTTCTTATATTCATCCAGACCAAGTTGAGCTACTACTTCCTTGTCTTTACCTTTCGTAATACCAAGGTGTTTCATAGCAGAACCAGTCTTAGGATCCATGATATTGAGATAACTTGCTGGGTCTTGGTAGCTTGGAGCCCATCCAGTACTGTTCAAGTCATAGTCTTTTTGTGCTGGAACACGCGCTTGCGATGTAATGCTTTCCTTTTCGTTATCGGTCATCTGAAGGACATCAATCACGACATTTTCAGAACCAAGAGTTGACTCGATTGATTGTTTGAAGGAATTGCTTTGTTGAACGGCGATTGTATCTGTCTGTTCAACTGGAACATCCAAATGAATTGGGAAGGTTACACCTTTTGCTTCCAATTCTTTCTTAGCTTTCTCGAATGAAGCCTTAGCTTTGTCAGGATTGTAGATAGTATCTTTTCCGTCTACAAGCTCAACGCCTTTCCATTGGTCTCCATAGTTGACCAATTCTGCTTGAGCGATGTCACCAAAGTTTTTACCGCCAGATTGTACAAAGTTATCTGGAACTAGACTGTTACGAATAATCTTGTCCGCACCATCTTCACCATTGAGTTGTGCAGCATAAGAATGACGGTTGAAGGCAAAGTTGATTGCTTGACGGAAGTCCTTGTTCAACATCGCTTCTTTTGTAGAAGTTTTCTGTTCTTCACTTGTTTTCGCAGTCTTATTGTAAGATTGACGGTTTACGTTAAAGGTAAAGTAGTAACTAGTTGAATCCTGTGGACTGTATGTGATTTTATCTCCGTATTGTTCCAATGTAGAAGCAAAGTTTGAGCTACTTGGGAAGATACGAGCTGTTGTATAAACACCTGAAGAGAAGCTACGGATTAATGATTCTTGGTCTGAGCCATCATAGTAGGTCAATTTTACTTTCTCAATTTTAACCTTCTCTTTATCCCAATAATTTGGGTTCTTTTCGTATTCGATTAAAGATTTTGAAGTCAATGTCTTCAGGATATACGGACCGTTATAAAGAATACCAGATGGACTTACTGCTCCGTAGTTCTTACCTGAAGCTTTGAGGAATTCCTCGTTTACCGGCAACATAGTTGCTGAAGTTACTTTCGAATTCCAGAAACTTTCAGGTGCATTAAGAGTATACTGGACTGTGTAGTCATCCAATGCCTTAACCCCAACTGTAGAGAAGTCATTAGTCTCACCAGTCATATATTCATTCAATCCCTTAATGGAGTTTTGAATAAGAGTAACACCGTCTGATTTACCATCTGCTACGTGTTTTAGTCCAGTAACAAAGTCATGCGCAGTTACTTCAGCATATTCTTCACCCTCTGAGGTATACCATTTAACTCCTTTACGAAGTTTATAAGTATAAGTCAAACCGTCTTGTGAGACACTCCAATCCTCAGCGAGGGAAGGAATCAAATTCCCATATTCATCGTTTTCCAACAAACCATCAACGACGTTACCAATAATATCCGTTGTTGAAGTACGAGTTGCAATACTGTAGTCCAAAGATGATGGGTCTACTCCATAGACATAAGAGAAGGTTGTAGGTGCATCTGCTTCTTTATCAGCTTTACCACAAGCCACAAGAAGAACTGCTGTACTCAGGACAACTCCTGCTGTTAACATCCACTTTTTCGTTTTCATAAAGATCTCCTTTAATAATGTTTAATCTACTTTTACAATCCAACCTTCTGGCGCTTCAATGTCACCAAATTGGATACCTGTCAATTCATCGTATAGTTTACGAGTCACTGGACCAACCTCTGTTTCGCTGTAGAAAACATGGAAATCATCACCGCGTTGGATTCCCCCAATAGGTGAGATTACTGCTGCTGTTCCACAGGCCCCTGCTTCTACAAATCGAGCCAGACTATCAATTGGTACATCCCCCTCGACAGGCTTCAATCCTAAACGATGTTCTGCTAAGTAAAGCAAAGAGTACTTGGTAATCGATGGTAAGATTGATGGACTCAATGGCGTTACAAACTCATTATCAGCTGTAATTCCAAAGAAGTTTGCTGAACCAACTTCTTCAATCTTGGTGTGGGTTGATGGGTCGAGATAAATAACGTCTGAGAAATGACGTGATTTAGCCACTTTTCCAGGCAGTAGACTAGCTGCATAGTTACCACCAACCTTGGCAGCTCCTGTTCCATTTGGTGCAGCACGGTCATACTCATCTTGAATCAAGAAGTTTGTTGGAACCAATCCACCCTTAAAGTAATTTCCAACTGGCATAGCAAAGATGGTAAAAATATACTCCTCGGCTGGTTTTACCCCGATGATGTCTCCGACACCAATCAAGAGCGGACGAAGGTAAAGGGTTCCACCAGTTCCGTAAGGCGGTACGTATTCTTCATTAGCTCGAACTACTGACTTACAAGCCTCTACAAACATTTCTGTTGGCACTTGTGGCATCAAGAGACGATCACAGGTACGTTGCAGACGTTTAGCATTTTCATCTGGACGGAAGAGTTGAATACTGCCATCTTTTGTACGATAGGCTTTCAATCCTTCAAACGCTTGCTGTCCATAGTGAAGGCTTGGAGATGATTCTGAAATATGCAAGGTTGCATCTTCTGTTAATTCTCCTTGAGTCCATTGTCCATTTTTAAAATAAGCGATATAACGATAAGGTAGTTTCATATAGGAAAAACCGAGATTTTCCCAATCAATCGTAACGGTCATGACAATCTCCTTTATTCTAATCAAGCTTTGTGTTCTATTCTACACTATTCTCCTAAAAATTCAAGTATTATTTGTAATTTTCTGAAAATTTTACTTATAAAAAATCAGTCACTAGGACTGATTTTCTTATGAATTATCTTTTTCTTCTTTAAAGACTTCTTTGAGGTAGGCATCGAAAACTTCCTCGTCTGAAATAGTATCTGAGATAAAGCTTCCATTGCTTGTGCGCTCTGATAGATTCAAATCTTGCAAGATTGATTCGTAAATTGTTCCATTATTTGATTGAACAACCAGAGTTTGTTCACCATCTTCTACTTCTGTACTGAAGAGATCTCCGATAAATCCTTGTTCTGAGACAGCACCGGCCAAGAAGACGCGATGTGGTTTACTCTTCAATTCTCTCAGAACTTGAAGACCACGCTTAGCACGACTGGTTGCTGGAATTTCCTCTGTTGAAACGCGTTTCAAACTTCCACGTTGTGTCAAAATATAGAAAGATGAAGTATTGCAGATAAAGGCAGCTTGAAGCTCATCATCTGCTTTCAGATTCATAGCTTTAACACCTGCAGCCTTGGCTCCAACAACTGGAACCTCTTCGATATTAAAGCGAAGGGCATATCCATTTTTACTAATCAACAAAACATCATCAAGTTTGATTGGTGCAACAGCTACAATCTGGTCAGTCTCGTCTTTCAACTTAGCATATTTGACAGACTTAGAACGATAGGTTCTCCATGGAGAGAATTCTTTTCGTTCGACACGCTTGATCTGTCCAAGGCGAGTCGCTGCAAAGTAGGTCGTCGCATCATCAAACTGATCCACAACTTCAACGTATAGCACTTCTTCATTGGTTTCAAAGTTGGTAATCGTTTGGCTCAAGTGCTCCCCGATATCCTTCCAACGAATATCTGCTAATTCATGGACAGGACGGTAGATAACATTTCCTAGTGTCGTAAAGATTAAGAGATGTTGAGTTGTCTTAACAGATTGGATAAATAGCAATCGGTCATCATCCCGTTTACCAATTTCCTCTAACGTTGAAGCTGAGAAAGAGCGAGGGCTAGTACGCTTGATATAGCCAGCCTTCGTCACGCTGACATAGGTATCTTCCTCTGCGATAAGGCTAGCTGTATCAATCTCGATCACTTTTGCTGTATCTTCTAAAGAACTCAAACGAGGTGTCGCAAACTGTCTCTTGACCTCACGAAGTTCTTTTTTCATGAGATTGTACATAGTCCGTTCGTCACCAATGATAGCCGCTAGCATAGCAATTTTTTCGCGAAGTTCTGCTTCTTCTTCCTGCAAGACAACTACGTCTGTATTGGTCAAACGGTATAGTTGCAAGGTAACAATAGCTTCAGCCTGCTCTTCAGTAAAATCATAACTGACCTTGAGGTTCTCTTTGGCATCAGCCTTGTTCTCAGAAGCACGGATAAGAGCAATGACTTCATCTAAAATAGAGATGACACGAATCAAACCTTCCACGATATGGAGACGTTTTTCAGCCTTTTCCTTGTCAAAGCGAGAACGTGCCAAGATGACCTCACGACGGTGGGCAATATAGCTAGATAAGATAGGCACAATTCCAACCTGACGAGGGGTGAAATTGTCAATCGCAACCATGTTGAAGTTGTAGTTGATTTGCAAGTCAGTATACTTGAAAAGGTAGTTGAGAACAAGCTCTGTGTTGGCATCTTTCTTGAGTTCGATAGCAATACGAAGACCGTCACGGTCGGACTCATCACGAACCTCAGCGATACCTGCTACCTTGTTATTGACACGAACTTCATCAATTTTCTTGACTAAGTTAGCCTTATTAATCTCATAAGGAATCTCAGTGATAACGATTTGTTCCTTACCACCTTTTAACTTCTCAATTTCAGTCTTGGAACGAACAACCACGCGCCCCTTACCAGTTTCATAGGCCTTTTTGATCTCGTCACGACCTTGGATGATAGCTCCTGTAGGAAAGTCTGGCCCAGGTAAGAATTCCATCAACTTATCAACCTTAGCAGTTGGGTGATCAATCATGTAGACTGTCGCATCGATAACTTCAGCCAAATTATGCGGTGGAATATCTGTCGCATAACCAGCTGAAATACCTGTCGAACCATTGACTAAAAGGTTTGGAAAGGCTGCTGGTAAGACAGTTGGTTCTTTCTCGGTATCGTCAAAGTTCCAAGCAAAGGGAACTGTCTTTTTCTCGATATCTTGAAGAAGGTAACCTGCAATCTCTGACAAACGGGCCTCGGTATAACGCATAGCTGCAGGCGGATCTCCGTCCATAGAACCATTATTACCGTGCATTTCAACTAGAATCTCACGGTTTTTCCAGTCCTGAGACATACGGACCATGGCATCATAGATAGAAGAATCTCCGTGTGGGTGAAAATTACCCATGATGTTCCCGACAGACTTGGCAGACTTACGGTAGCTCTTGTCAAAAGTATTGCCATCCTTATTCATCGAATAAAGGATACGGCGTTGAACCGGCTTCAATCCATCCCGAATGTCTGGCAAAGCCCGGTCTTGAATGATGTACTTGGAGTAGCGACCAAAGCGCTCTCCCATGATGTCCTCTAAGGACATATTTTGGATATTACTCATATAGGATACAAAGCCCGTAAAATGCAAAGTGAAAATAGGAAATTCTTACAGTGAGCGATGCTCACAAGAGAATTTATCTTTTTCACACAGCATTTAGGGCGTGTTCAACTCCTTTCAAAAAAAGTAGAGTAGGTTTTATAGAAAAGGATTTCAGTTACTTTATATAACTAAACTATCCTTTCTGTAGTTTAAAGTTTTGAATTGTGTTCTTTATTTTCTTAGTGATTTAGAAGTTTTTCCTTAGCATATCTCATCATCTTATCAGCCACTTCTTTTTCATACTTAAATCCCATCTTTTGAGCAAGACTTTGAGCTTCTTGATGAAAAAGTTGCATGGTAGCAAATAAAGACTGTGTGATTTTGTCTAAACTTGATAAATCAAGAAGAGCAGAGAATTCCTTCTCTTTCTCTGTTTGTAAATACTGGAAAAGATACTTGTAGTTCTTACCGATGTCGACTACTCCTCTATCTCTTGCGACCTTCCAAGCTAAGATTTTCAAGAGTTCTTGCTGGCAAATACCGTAGAGATGGTCAGTCGCATAAATGACTTGCTTACGACAAATTCCTTTGACCACGTAAGCTGACACCCACCAAAATTCATTACAAGTTTTTTCAAAATCCGTCTCACTAGCTGGGCTTGTCCAGAAACGCTGAGGACTGGGAGAATAGGACTCGAACAAGCCCTTCTCATCTACTAAAACTGTGAATCCTGTCTCACTATCCACCCATTCTTGGATGTGCTCTTTTGGGCAAAGGGTTAAATCGATTCGGTTGCCGTCTTCGAAAAGCATGAGGTAGAGACGACGGTTTCCTAGGATATTATGTTGCTCAATGTTACGTGTACCAAACTGGTGCAACCAAGCGAGATCTCTTGTTAGAGTGTCTAAATCATCCACGACATAAACCACGTCGTAATCCTGAAACTCATCTTTTGGCGCTTGACCCTCTGCTCTTGAACCAGATAGAGCCACGGCTTCGACTTTTAAGGTTTTCGCAACTTGTAAGAGCAAATTTAGTATTTCTGTTTCAGTTCTCATCTATGTCACCGTCGTTTGAAATTGAGTCTGGGATAGGAACATCTTCTTGCTTTTGTTGTAGAAGATTCTGAACTCTTTTTCTTTCAAGCTCTCCGACTATAAATTGAATGATAGAACTAATTCCAAAAAGTGGTAGTAGTAACATAATTCCCATTTCTTCCGTCAGCATTAAAAAGAGGAAGTTAATAACTGAAAATATTTCTAAAAACCAGGCATTTATCTTAAGAAATTTTGAGTAACTACTAGGATAATGTTTGAGATGTTTATTGCTCTTATAAATAGCTGTAAATCCAAAAGCTAAGCTAGCTGGTGTGAAAATAAAAATGTCAAAAGTATAGAATAGCAAACCTGCATAAGGATTGGATCTAAAAGGATTATCAAATAAAAAGACACAGGCGGTTACTATAGCTAATAGTAAGAATTCAAGAAAGCGAATTTTCTCAGGTTTTCCTTGTTTAGCTGTTATAAACATAACTGCACCTATAGCTAAAACTATCGCAAGAAAAGGAGTATGATACAATAAACTTATCATGATGTATACCTCTTTTAAAGAGCCAAGATTATTAAGAAGGAAAATCTACTTAAAACACAGTCGCTTCTTCCAGCGTAAACTTGACATTATCTTCAATCCACTTACGGCGTGGTTCAACCTTATCACCCATGAGGACGTTTACGCGACGTTCTGCGCGTGCTAAGTCTTCGATGGTAACACGGATAAGGGTACGGGTTTCAGGATTCATAGTCGTCTCCCAGAGCTGATCGGCATTCATTTCACCAAGTCCCTTGTAGCGTTGAAGGGTGGCTCCTTTGCCAAACTGCTTGCGGAGTTCTTCCAGTTCTCCGTCTGTCCAAGCATAAGCCACTTCTTCTTTCTTGCCTTTACCTTTGGACATCTTGTAAAGAGGAGGAAGGGCAATATAGACATGGCCTGCCTCAACTAACGGACGCATGTAACGGTAGAAAAATGTCAAGAGCAAGGTCTGGATATGGGCACCATCGGTGTCCGCATCGGTCATGATAATGATCTTGTCATAGTTAGCATCTTCAAGAGAGAAGTCTGCCCCCACACCAGCACCGATGGTATAAATCATGGTGTTGATTTCTTCGTTTTTGAGGATATCTGCCATCTTGGCCTTGGCTGTATTGATGACCTTACCACGAAGAGGCAAAATAGCCTGAAACTTGCGGTCACGACCTTGTTTTGCAGAGCCACCGGCAGAATCACCCTCGACTAGGTAGAGTTCATTCTTAGCTGGGTTTTTAGACTGGGCTGGCGTTAATTTACCAGAAAGCAATCCCTTGTCTTTTTTGTTTTTCTTGCCATTCCGGCTCTCATCACGCGCTTTTCGTGCTGCTTCACGGGCATCACGCGCCTTGATAGCTTTACGAATCAGATTAGAAGCCAACTCTCCATTTTCCATAAGGAAGAAGGTCAGTTTTTCAGCAACAATACTATCAACGATTGGACGAGCTAGTGGACTTCCAAGTTTGTCCTTAGTCTGTCCCTCAAATTGCAGATGTTCTTCCGGAACCAAGATAGAAAGAACGGCCGCCAATCCTTCACGGTAATCTGAACCTTCAAGATTTTTATCTTTTTCCTTGAGAAGCCCCGTCTTACGTGCATAGTCATTCATAACCTTGGTGATGGCTGACTTAAGTCCTGTCTCATGCGTCCCACCGTCTTTGGTACGGACGTTATTGACAAAGGACAAGATATTATCTGAAAATCCATCATTATACTGGAGGGCTACTTCTACTTGGAAACCATTGTCTTCCCCTTCAAAGTAAAGGACTGGCGTCAAGGTTTCCTTGTCTTCGTTGAGGTAGGAAACAAAGTCTTGTACCCCGTTCTCATAATGGAACTCGATTGCTTCATCTGTTCGCTTGTCCGTTAATGACAAGGTTACATTCTTCAAGAGAAATGCTGACTCATTAAGACGCTCTGAAATGGTATTGTACTTGAAGTCTGTCGTAGAAAAGATACTGGCATCTGGCATGAAGGTCACTTTGGTACCTGTTTTTGACTTAGGTGCCGTTCCAACCTTTTCAAGAGTTGTTACTGGCTTGCCTCCATTTTCAAAACGTTGTCTATAAACTGCTCCATCACGAGTAATTTCTACCTCTAACCAACTAGAGAGGGCATTGACGACAGAAGATCCAACTCCGTGGAGACCTCCTGATGTCTTATAACCACCCTGACCGAATTTTCCTCCGGCGTGAAGGATGGTAAAGATAACCTCAACCGTTGGAATTCCCATAGCGTGCATTCCAGTCGGCATTCCACGTCCGTGGTCTTGAACCGTTAAACTTCCGTCTTTATTAATGGTCACATCGATACAGTCACCAAATCCAGACAAGGCCTCATCGACCGCATTATCGACGATTTCCCAGACTAGGTGATGGAGACCTGCACCATCGGTCGATCCGATATACATCCCTGGACGTTTTCGGACCGCATCCAACCCTTCTAGCACTTGAATGGCATCATCATTATAATTGTTAATATTGATTTCCTTTTTTGACACAAGGAACCTCCTATTTATTCATCTTTTCTATTTTACAGGTTTTCGAAGGATTTTGCAAAATTTTCTAGTTAAAAAGCCTATTCACAAGTCCTTTTTAGCAAAAAATCGTCCATCTTCACCAAAAAAAGAAACCAAGATATACATCTTAGTTTTCTTTTCCTTTAATTTGGCTTGTAGCCACGTCTTCACCAAACCATTTCTGGCTGATTTCTTGGAATTTCCCTTCTTGATAGAGTTCCTTAAAAGCTTTATTTAAATTTTCTAGTAAGGTCTTATCAGCCGGTCTCACTCCAACTGCAAAGGATTCACTCTCAAAACCAGCTGGGAAAATCTCATACTGGTCTAATATCCCTTCAGTTTTAAGATAATAGTTGGCATACACACGGTCAATTAAAAGGGCATCAATCCGATCATTTTGCAGGTCAATCAAGGCTTCATTAAAACTTTGATACTGGTTAGCCTTTCGATCTTTTACGATATTTTTCAAGAGTTCAGGCTGAGCTTCAAAGTCTAGATAGCCAGAAGAACCTGCCTGAGCACCCAAAATCTTACCTGTCATATCAGACACTGTTTGGATATTTTGTGATTTCTTAGAGACAAGAACCTGCTGATTTTCCATGTAAGGGATGCTAAAAGCAACCTTCTCACGGCGTTCATCTGTTGCGGAATATCCATTCCAGATAGCATCAATGGTGCCGTTTTGAAGTTCTGTTTCCTTCATATCCCAATCAATGGGTTGAAACTGTACCTTGAAACCAAGTTTCTCAGAAACAGCCTGTGCTAAATCAATGTCAAATCCAGCATATTGCCCATTCTTTTCTTCAAAGCCCATGGGAACAAAGGTATTGTCAAACCCGATGGTAATTGTACCCTGTTCTTGGTATTTGTCCCAATTATCGATTTTGGGATCACTAGCTTTTTGTGTGCATCCTACCAGGAAAAAAGCCATAAAGAATACCAAAACAAGGCTGATTTTCTTTCGATTCATAGATACCTCCTACTTAGGCTCTACTTTGAGAATCTGGTCAGCAATATTCTCTGCAAACTGGAGATCGTGAGTCACGACAATCTGAGTCATGCCTAATTCTCGATTTTGTAGAATCAGTTTTTCAACCTCGAGACGCAACTCAGGGTCAAGGGCTGAAGTTGGTTCGTCATACCCAATCACTTCAGGATCTATCATCATAGCGCGTGCTAAGGCAACCCGTTGCTTTTGACCACCCGATAATGAGTATGGATAGGCATCTGCATGAGCTTCGAGACCCAGACGAGTGAGTAAGTCGACCGCCTTCTTCTTAGCATCTGCTTCAGACATCCCCATAGTCTTGATAGGTGATAAAATCAAGTTCTCCATAACGGATAAGTGAGGAAAAAGCTGAAAATCTTGAAATACAAAACCTAACAAGTGGAGTTTTTCAAGTTCATCTAAAGGTAAGGATTCTCCATTATAAAAAATTTCACCTGAATCAATGGTTTCAAGTCCAGCCAACATTCTAAGCAAGGTTGTCTTCCCACCACCAGAAGGTCCAACGATGGCCAAAATTTGCTTTTCAGGAATTGTTAAATTGAAATTGGATAGAATTTCTTTTTTTCCAAATTTTTTGCTGATATTTTTTAACTCTAACATGGATAACCTCCTATCTATAGTAGCTAAACTTTTTCTCAAGTTTCTTAGCTATAATCGTAACAATACCAATCATGAGAAGATAGATAGCTCCTGCTAAAAACATTGGAATCAAGCTCGCATCACGATTGGCAGCAGTACGACTAGCTAGGATTAAATCTGAAATACCGAGTGCATAGACCAAAGAAGTATCTTTAACCAAACTCATAACCTCGTTAAATACACTTGGTAAAACAATCTTGGTTACTTGTGGCAACATAATATAGCGGACGGTATCGATAGGTTTGAATTTCAAAACCTTAGCTGCTTCATATTGTCCTTGAGGAATGGTTGCAATCCCTCCACGGAATATTTCTGCAAAATAAGCTGCATAATTAAGCGTGAAGGCAATAATCGCAGCTGGTACTCGATCTAGTCGAATTCCGATACTTGGGAGGACATAATAAATAAATATCAACTGCAAGAGTAACGGTGTCCCACGCATCACCCAGATATAAACATCAATCATGTAATGGAGGAGTTTCCAATGCACCTGTAGGCAAAAGGCAACCAAAACACCTAAAGGAATTGAAAAGAGTAAGACCAGTGCAAATACTTGTAAAGTCATTGTCGCACCGCTCAATAAACTAGGTAATATCTCAAATAAGTAAGACATACTCCACCTCCTAAAAATAATTGTTCCTATTATAGCATAAATAAACACAAAAACAAGTCTTTCAGAAACTTTCATGAATTTTTAAAACTTTAGCCTTTATTTTTGAATAAAAATGGTACTCATGATAAACTTATCAACTTTGATAAAGTATCAGATGTCACAGCTAGTAAACAGATTCAGTTTCGTTTCTCTCCTAATTCATGGTATAATAGAAACATGATGACAATAGTATTATTAATTTTAGCTTATTTATTGGGTTCAATTCCTTCAGGTTTGTGGATTGGACAAATATTCTTTAACATCAATCTAAGAGAACATGGATCTGGTAATACTGGAACGACCAATACCTTCCGAATCTTAGGTAAAAAAGCTGGAATGGCAACCTTTGTAATTGATTTCTTTAAAGGTACTTTGGCCACTTTACTTCCACTAATCTTCCATGTGCAAGGTATTTCACCAATCGTCTTTGGACTTTTAGCAGTCATTGGCCACACCTTCCCTGTCTTTGCCAAATTTAAGGGTGGTAAGGCTGTTGCAACCAGTGCTGGAGTTATTTTTGGTTTTTCTCCTCTCTTTTGTCTTTACCTTGCAGTTATTTTCTTTGGAATCCTTTATCTAGGAAGTATGATTTCCCTCTCTAGTATTTCAGCTGCTATTGCTGCAATTATTGGCGTCCTTCTGTTTCCTCTCTTTGGATTTATTTTAACTAGTTATGACCTACTTTTCACTGTGATTATTATCGGTCTTGCTAGTCTGGTGATTGTTCGACACAAGGACAATATCAAACGTATCCAAAGTAAAACAGAAAATCTCATTCCTTGGGGACTTAACCTAACGCACCAAGAACCAAAAAAATAAAACGTCAGTTTCAACTGACGTTTTTTTATGTTATTTAGACTTGATATAGTTGATACCATCTGCCTTCGGCGCAACAGCTTTACCAAAGAAGGCTGCTAGGACGATAATGGTCAAGAGATATGGTGCGATTTGCAAGTAAACGGCTGGTACTCCTTGCAAGAATGGAAGCTGAGAACCAATAACTGCCAAACTTTGTGATAGCCCAAAGAAAAGACTTGAAAGCATAGCACCAACAGGATTCCATTTACCAAAGATCATGGCTGCAAGAGCGATAAATCCAGGTCCTACGATAGTTGTAACTGAGAAGTTGACGGAGATTGACTGAGCGTAAATAGCTCCTCCGATTCCTCCAAGGAAGCCTGAAATCACAACTCCAAGATATCTCATCTTGTAGACATTGATACCCAAAGTATCTGCTGCTTGTGGGTGTTCACCAACTGAACGAAGGCGAAGTCCAAAGCGAGTCTTAAAGAGGATAAACCAAGCTAGGAATGAGAAAGCAATTGCTAGGTAACCTAGTAGACTAGTTGACTTGAAGAAGATATCTCCGATAACAGGGATATTAGCTAATACCGGAAAGTCAAAACGACCAAAAGTTTGTGTTAAGTTATCCGTTTGTCCCTTATTATAAAGCACCTTCACCAAGAAAACTGCCAAGGCTGGCGCCATCAAGTTAAGCACAGTACCACTGACAACATGGTCTGCACGGAAATGAACTGTAGCTACTGCGTGAACGAGCGAGAAGATAGCTCCGACTAATCCACCAACTAGAAGAGCTAACCAAGGAGTTAATGCTCCCAAATCTTGAGCAAATTCAAGGTTAAAAACAACTCCAGAAAAGGCACCCATGACCATGATTCCTTCAAGACCAACGTTAACAACTCCACCACGTTCTGAGAAAACTCCTCCGATACTTGTGAAAATAAGTGGTGCTGCATAAATCAACATCGAAGAAACCATAAGGGTTAACATTGTTGTAATCGACATCCTTATTTACCTCCTTTAAGTTGTTTTCTTGGTTTGACAAAGCGTTCGATGATGTAGTGAACGCTGACAAAGAAGATAATTGAGGCTGTAACGATACTTACAAGCTCAGATGGTACTTGTGCAGCATTCATACCAGGGGCTCCAACTTGAAGAACACTGAAAAGGAAGGCTGCAAATAGAATTCCAACTGGTGAGTTTGAAGCAAGTAGGCTTACTGCCATACCGTTAAATCCGATTGCTAATGATGAACCTTGAACATAAACGTTTTGGAAGGTACCAAGTCCTTCTACTGCGCCACCAAGTCCTGCAAGGGCACCAGAAATAATCATTGATAGAATAATGGTGCGTTTCGCTGAAATACCTGCGTATTCAGAAGCATTTGGATTGAGACCAACTGCACGGATTTCAAATCCAAGAGTTGTTTTCTTGAGCAAGAACCAGATAACCGCTACTGCTATGATAGCAAAGAAAATCCCAATGTTCATACGAGAGTTTCCAGTTAACTCAGCAAGCCATGGTGTCTGATAAGTTGCATTTGCACTTACTCGAATGGATGAGTCAGTACTTTGCATGATTTCTTTAGGGAAGTGATGAATAAAGGCATTGCCCACATAAAGAACAATGTAGTTCATCATGATGGTTACAATAACTTCAGATGTCCCAAGGTAGGCTCTTAAGATACCAGGAATAGCACCAACGATCCCTCCTGCAACTAAGGCAATTATAATCGTCGCAAGAATCATCAATGGTCGTGGCAAATCTGGGAAAGACAGAGCGAACCAGCCACTCATAACCCAACCTGCGAGAGCTTGTCCTGGAAGACCAACGTTAAAGAAACCAGCACGACTTGCAACTGCAAATCCGAGAGCAATCAGAATTAAAGGTCCCATAGCACGGAAGATTTCACCGATTCCACGAACACTACCAAATGCTGTGTAGAACAGTTCTTCATAGCCCCAGATAGCATCGTAGCCGAAAATCCACATGACGATGGCTCCGAGTAGAATTCCTAAAATAACAGAAATCAAAGGAACCGAAATTTGTTGTAATTTTTTAGACATCACTCTTCTCCTTTTCCAATTCACCACCAGCCATCAAGACACCAAGCTCTTGCTTGTTGGTTGTTTCTGGCGTTACAATCCCTTGAATCTTACCATCATGGATAACAGCAATTCTATCAGAGACATTTAGAATCTCATCTAGTTCAAAGCTGACTACAAGGACAGCTTTCCCATTATCACGTTCTTGAATCAAGCGTTTGTGAATGTACTCAATAGCACCGACGTCCAAACCACGAGTAGGTTGACTGACGATTAGGAGATCAGGATTTCGATCGACTTCTCGAGCGATAATTGCTTTTTGTTGATTTCCTCCAGAAAGAGCTGATGCTGGAACAATCTCACTAGCAGCACGCACATCGAATTCTTGCATTAACTGTTTAGCGTACCCGATGATATTGGTGTAGTTTAAGATTCCCTTCTTGCTAAGAGGTTCCTTATAGTAGGTTTGAAGAGCGATATTTTCAGAAATCATCATTTCTAAAACTAAACCATCACGGTGGCGATCTTCTGGAACGTGGCCTACACTCATTTCTGTAATTTGACGAGGGTGTAAACCTACGATAGACTGGCCTTTCAACTCCACGCTACCAGACTCAATCTTACGAAGACCAGTGATAGCTTGGATTAATTCAGATTGACCATTTCCATCAATACCGGCAATTCCGACAATCTCACCAGCTCGAACATCGAGTGAGAGATTTTTAACAGCAGGAACACCACGGTTTTCGTTTACTACTAGGTCATTAATAGACAGAATAACTTCTTTAGGTTGAGCTTCCTGTTTCTCAGTTTTAAAGGAAACAGAACGTCCTACCATCATCTCAGCTAAGTCAGCATTAGTCGCACCAGCAATCTCAACTGTTTCAATAGATTTACCACGACGGATAACTGTAACACGATCTGATACAGCACGAATCTCATCCAACTTATGGGTAATCAAGATAATTGATTTACCTTCTTTAACCAAGTTCTTCATGATAGCCATCAACTCATCAATTTCTGATGGCGTCAAAACAGCAGTAGGTTCGTCAAAGATAAGAATATCAGCTCCACGATAAAGTGTCTTTAGGATTTCAACACGTTGTTGAGCGCCGACAGAGATGTCTGCAACTTTGGCAGAAGGATCCACAGCAAGACCATAACGTTCAGACAACTCATTGATTTCTCGAGTTGCACGAGCAATATCTAGCACACCATTTTTGGTCAATTCACTCCCCAAAATGATATTTTCAGCAACAGTGAAAGCTTCTACCAACATAAAGTGTTGGTGGACCATCCCAATTCCTAAGCTAGCCGCTTTTGATGGCGAATCTAGCTTTACAACTTGACCGTTGACCACAATTTCACCACTAGTTGGTTCTAGAAGCCCCGCTAGCATGTTCATAAGAGTGGACTTACCAGCTCCATTTTCTCCTAAAAGTGCATGAATTTCACCTTTACGAAGTTCAAGGTTAATCTTGTCGTTAGCGACAAATTCACCAAAAACTTTGGTAATTTCACGCATCTCAATGACATTTTCGTGTGCCATGTGCTCTTCCTTTCAGAATTATATTTTGTTTCAATAAAACCTGCTAAAGAAATTTAGCAAGCTCTATTGAGACAAAACCATTTGTCTCAATCCTTAAAGAAGCGGCCACTGGCCGCTTCCTAAGAAATGACTTCCTTCAATTATTTTTCAGGAACTTTGATGCTACCATCAAGGATTTTAGCTTTTGCATCTTCAACAGCTTTTTTACCTTCTTCAGAAAGGTTTGTCACTGCCAAGTCAACACCTTTATCCTTCAATGAGTAAACGATAACTTGACCACCAGGGAATTCACCTTTTTCAGCCTTGTTTGAGATGTCTTTAACTGTTGTTCCAACTTGTTTCAATGTAGAAGCAAGCACGAAGTTAGCTTCTTTACCGTCTTTAGAAGTGTATTTACCTTCATCAACTTGGTCACGGTCTACACCGATAACCCAAACTTTTTCGTTTTCATTTTTACTTTCGTTCAATGATTTAGCTTCAGAGAAGACACCTGCTCCAGTACCACCAGCTGCTTGGTAGATAACGTCTGCACCTGCAGCGTATTGAGCTGCAGCGATTGTTTTACCTTTAGCCGCATCACCAAATGATCCAGCATAGTCTACTTGAACCTTGATAGATGGGTCAACTGACTCAACACCAGCTTTAAAACCAGCTGCGAAACGAGAAATAACTTCAGATTCCATACCACCTACAAAACCAACTTGTTTAGTTTTTGTAGTTTTAGCAGCTGCAACACCTGCAAGGTAAGCTGCTTCGTTATCTGCGAAAGTAACGCTAGCAACGTTCTTTTGATCTTTAATCACATCGTCAATCAAAACATAGTTTTTATCTGAATGTTCTTTTGCTGCTTCTTCAACAGCGTTGTGAAGAGCAAAACCAACACCGAAAATCAAGTTGTAGCTTCCAGCTGCTTGGTTCAAGTTGTTAGCGTAGTCAGCTTCACTTGTTGATTGGAAGTAAGTGTAACCATTGTCTTTTGAAAGGTTGTGTTCTTTACCCCAAGCTTGAAGACCTTCCCAAGCTGATTGGTTAAATGATTTATCATCAACACCACCAGTATCTGTAACGATAGCTGCTTTAGTCTTCACATCAGAAGAAGATGAAGCTGCGTTACGAGAAGAGCGATTGCCACATGCAGCAAGTCCAAATGCTGCTACTGCAACTAGACCAAGGCCTAGCCATTGTTTCTTGTTCATTACTGAACCTCCTAAATAAGATGCGCAACTAAGTTGCAAGTATGAATTGATTGGTCACGAGGACCCTTGCCACTCAGAGAGTGACACAGACTATTGCAAGTCTGTAAAAGAATATGGAAGTAATTCCCCGACCGTCATCTCGACCGTCGTTTTATCTTTGGCGACTAGAGTCACCTTTAGATCTGGTTTAAAAAATTCGACCATAACTTGCCGACAAGCACCGCAAGGCGAAATTGGTTTTTCAGTTTGACCATAGACAATCAATTCTGAAAAGTCTCGTTGTCCTTCAGAGACCGCCTTAAAGATTGCAGTTCTTTCGCCACAGTTGGTCAAGGGGTAGCTAGCATTTTCAATGTTAACCCCTGTATAGATACTTCCGTCCTTGGCTACCAAAACAGCGCCAATCGGAAAATGTGAGTAGGGAACGTAAGCTTTCTTACTAGTTTCAATTGCTAATTCAATCAACTCAGTAGTCGCCATCAGCTAATTCTCCTTTTAAGATTGCAACACCAGAAGATGTTCCAATACGAGTAGCTCCTGCTTCAACAAAGGCAACTGCATCTGCATAAGAACGAGCTCCACCAGCTGCTTTGACCCCCACATCAGGTCCAACTGTCTGACGCATTAATTGAACATCTGGCAAAGTTGCTCCACCTGTTGAGAAACCTGTAGAAGTCTTGACAAAGTCTGCACCAGCTTTTTGAGCAAGTTGGCAAGCCAGAACTTTTTCTTCATCCGTTAACAAACAAGCCTCGATAATAACCTTAACCAATTTGTCTCCACTTGCTTCAACAACTGCTCGAATATCTGATTCGACCAAGTCAGCATTCCCGGACTTAAGCGCTCCAACGTTGATAACCATATCAATTTCGTCAGCACCGTTTTGGATGGCTTCTTTGGTTTCATAGGCTTTGACAGCTGAAGTTGTAGCTCCAAGAGGAAAACCTACAACTGTACAAACCTTGACATAAGTATCTGTTAGACCAGCTTTTGCATGAGAAACCCAGCAAGGATTCACACAAACACTGGCAAAATCGTACTCTCTTGCTTCAGATAGCAAACGATCGATTTGTTGTTCGGTCGCATCTTGCTTTAAAAGCGTATGATCAATGTATTTATTTAATTTCATTTCGGATTTTCCTTAAATTAGGAGATGATTTCGATGATTTCACGCGTTTTAAGCGTTTCATCACTTATTTTAATTTTAACATATTTTTGGAAATCTGTAACTAGTTCCGGAGAAATTTTGCCATTTGCATATACTTTTGCGACAATTTCACCTTTTTTGACTGATTCTCCAACTTTCTTCTCAAAAACAATTCCTGTCTCATAATCAAGAGCATCTGTTTTGACTGCACGACCAGCACCTAATCTCATAGCGAAAAGACCTAACTCCATGGCTGGCAGTGCCTCAATAACACCATCTTCCTGAGCAGGAATTTCTACCACATGATCAGCAGTTACAGGTCGATAAAGATCTTCTAAATCTCCACCTTGAGCGGCAACCATCTCTTCGAACTTCTTAAGCGCCTGACCATTTTCAAGATGTTGCCTTACTTCCTCGACTGTTTTTTCAACATTTGCCAGAGAAAGCATAATCTGGGCTAACTCACAGATAAAGTGGCTAATATCTTGACGGCCTTTACCTTGAAGAATTTCCAGAGCTTCTAGAATTTCCAAGCGATTCCCAATGGCACGTCCCAAAGGTTGACTCATATCCGTAATGACTGCTACTGTCTTGCGACCAACAGCTTTCCCGAGATTCACCATGGTTTGAGCTAGTTCACGCGCTTCGTCGACTGTCTTCATAAAGGCACCTTCACCGACAGTAACATCAAGCAAAATAGCATCCGCTCCAGCTGCAATCTTTTTACTCATGACAGAACTAGCAATCAGTGGAATAGTATCAACTGTTGCTGTCACATCACGTAGTGCATAGAGCAACTTATCCGCTTTGACTAGTTGGTCAGATTGACCAATAACTGAAACCCCGATATCCTGAACCTGTTTGATAAAGTCATCCTGACTGCGTTCGACTTGAAAACCTTTGATAGATTCTAATTTATCGATAGTACCTCCGGTGTGCCCCAGACCTCTACCACTCATCTTGGCAACTGGTACGTCAAAACTAGCGACTAATGGAGCTAAAATCAAGGTAACCTTATCTCCTACTCCCCCGGTAGAGTGTTTATCGACCTTTATACCTTCAATAGCGGATAAATCAAATTCCTGACCTGTCTTGACCATGTTCATAGTCAAATCAGAAATCTCACGTGTGGTCATGCCTTTAAAATAAACAGCCATAGCAAAAGCAGACATTTGATAATCTGGAACAGTTCCAGCTACATAGCCTTCTACCAGCCATTTGATTTCACTTGAGGTCAGTTCTTGACCGTCTCTTTTTTTCTGGATTAGATCTACTGCTCTCATTCTTTCACACTTCTAAGGATATAATATCCCTTGTCTTTCTTCACGACCTCACAATTACCAAAGACTTCTTCCATCTTGTTTTTAGCACTAGGAGCTCCCTGTTTCTTTTGGATGACAATGGTCAAATCTCCACCATCCTTAAGATAATCAATACTGTTCTCGATGATTTCATGAACGACCTGCTTGCCTGCACGAATGGGCGGATTCGAAATAACATGATCGAATTGACCTTCTACCTGCTCATAAATATTGGACTGGAAGATAGTCGCTTGAACATTGTTTTTTACTGCATTTTGCTGGGCTAAATCCAGGGCACGATTATTGATATCCACCATGGTCGCTTGGGCACCATAAGCTTTAACCAAAGACAAGCCGATGGGACCATAGCCACAACCAACATCAAGGATTTTTTCATCTTTTTCGACATCTAGACATCTTAACAATAACTGACTTCCGAAATCAATCATTTTTTTACTAAAGACACCAGCATCTGTCAAAAAGGTCATCTTTTGCCCAAGTAGGTCAACTCTAAGTTCATGAACATCATGGGCTGCATCTGGATTTTCTGCATAATACATTTTACTCATAGTTTCATTTTACCACATAAATAAGTTAATTGTAAATCGTTTACATGACAACAAAGGCTTTTCTTTGCCATCGATTTATTGAAAAATAATATAAGTTGAATTTCCTTTTAAGGACCGAGCAAGTAAGAACCCAATGCCATAGTGATAGCAAAGGAAAAAATACAGGCTAGACCAAACAAGAAAAGCCACCATTTTCTTGTTAAAATGGCGAGAATCAAGTAGATAAAACCAATAATTGGTAGCAAGAACAACAAGACAAAGGCAGACCAGCTAAAGGTTTGACTTCCTAAACTAACGGTAAACTCAATCAAAGTCGGAGATAACCACAGAATCACTGCTAGTAAGCTAGTCAGTTTTAGAATTTTATCACTCACCACTAGTCTCATAACACCACCTCTTTTGATGTTTATTCTACTTCTATTCTAACAAAGAGAGCGCTTTTTCTCAAATGATTCAGATGTCTTTCTTTGTAAATTATGGTATACTGAGGTATCAAACGAGGAAATTTTATGACCAACGAATTTATACATTATGAAAAAATCAGTCGCGGAACTTGGCAATCTTTACATCGTAAAACTACACCTCCTTTAACCGAGGAGGAATTGGATTCGATTAAGAGTTTTAATGACCAGATTAGTCTCCAAGATGTAACTGATATTTACCTGCCGCTAGCTCATCTGATTCAAATTTACAAACGCTCCAAAGAAGACCTAGCCTTTTCAAAAGGGATTTTCCTCCAAAGGGAGAGTAAAAATCAGCCATTTATTATCGGAATTTCAGGTAGTGTCGCTGTTGGCAAATCAACTACTAGCCGACTCTTACAAATTTTGCTTTCCCGTATTTTTCCAGAAGCAAGTGTTGAATTAGTGACAACTGATGGATTTCTGTATCCCAACAGTATCTTAAATGAGCGAAATATCCTAAATCGAAAAGGTTTCCCTGAGAGTTATGATATGGAAAGCTTGCTCGATTTCCTTGATCAACTTAAAAACGGGCAGGATGTAGATATTCCCGTTTATTCTCACGAAATCTACGATATCGTACCTGATAAAACACAAAGAGTCCAAGCAGCGGATTTTGTCATCGTAGAGGGTATCAACGTCTTTCAAACACCACATAACAGCCGTCTTTATATTACAGACTTCTTCGATTTTTCAATCTATGTAGATGCTGCAGTTGAGGATATCGAGAGCTGGTATTTGGACCGTTTCTTGAAACTCCTTAGCTTTGCACAAGATGATCCAAACAACTATTACTATCGTTTCACCCAGCAACCAATTAGTGAAGTCAAAGATTTTGCCCATCAGGTTTGGACAAGTATTAATTTGACCAATCTACAAAACTACATCGAACCGACCAGAAATCGGGCTGAAGTCATTCTTCATAAATCTAAAAATCATGAAATTGATGAAATTTATTTAAAAAAGTGATTTCCCCTTGTCAAAATAATAGTTTTCAGATATAATGGTATAGTTAGTAAATATGGAGGTAAGAACATTGGCAAACATTAAATCAGCTATCAAACGCGCTGAATTGAACGTTAAACAAAACGAAAAGAACTCAGCTCAAAAATCAGCTATGCGTACTGCTATCAAAGCTTTTGAAGCAAACCCATCTGAAGAACTTTACCGTGCTGCTAGCTCAGCCATCGATAAAGCAGAAACTAAAGGTTTGATCCACAAGAATAAAGCTAACCGTGATAAAGCACGTCTTGCAGCTAAACTTGGTTAATCTTTAACTGGATACAAAATGAGCTCTTCGGAGCTTTTTTTGTACACATTTTTCTGGAGGTTATCATGAAAATTGCTATTATAGGATATTCAGGCTCAGGTAAATCTACTCTGGCAGAAAAACTTTCCAACTACTACTCCATTCCTAAACTCCATATAGACCGATTGCAATTTCAGCCTGGGTGGCAAGATAGCGATCGTGATTGGATGTTAAAGGAGATGAAGACTTTCCTTTCTAAACATGAGGATTGGGTTATCGACGGCAACTATAGCTGGTGTTGCTATGAGGAAAGAATGGTGCAAGCTGATCAGATTATCTTTTTAAACTTCTCAGCATGGAATTGTTTAGCAAGAGCCTTTAAACGCTATCTAAGATACAGAGGAAAAGTTAGAGAAAGTATGGCAGATGGTTGTCCTGAACGTTTTGACTGGGAGTTTATCCGCTGGATTCTTTGGGATGGACGTAACTCTTCTCACAAAGACCATTATCAACAGATCTGTTCAGACTATGCTGACAAGGTAACCATAATCACTAATCAAAAAGAACTAGATGGCTTTCTTCATAAAAAAGAGGTTTCTTATTAAGGAAACCTTTTTTCTTATTCTGCAATTAAAGTCTCTAGACCAACCTTCATCATATCAGTGAAGGTGTTTTGACGTTCTTCTGCTGTAGTGTCCTCTTCTGGATTAACCAAGCTATCAGAAATGGTCATGATAGCTAAAGCATCGACGTGGTGTTGGGCAGCAAGATAGTAAAGAGCTGCTGCTTCCATTTCTACAGCTTTCACACCCCATTTACCAAGCTCGATGTTCTTTTCACCATAGTTTGAATAGAAAACGTCTGATGACAAGACATTTCCGACGTGAGTAGTCATACCAAGGTCTTTGGCAATATGATAAGCCTTATCTAAAAGATCAAAGCTAGCGATTTGTGGGAAATCGTATTGAGGCCAATCGTTGCGGATGATGTTTGAGTTGGTTGCAGCTGCTTGAGCCAAGACCAATTCACGGACGTGAACATCCTCATTCAAAGAACCAGCCGTTCCCACACGGATCAATTTCTTTACTCCGTAGTCGACAATCAACTCGCGCGCATAAATAGAGATGGATGGCATCCCCATTCCTGTTCCCATAACAGATACACGGTGACCTTTGTAAGTACCTGTGTAACCAAACATGTTACGGACTTCGTTAAAGCAAACAGCATCTTCAAGGAAATTCTCAGCGATAAATTTCGCACGAAGAGGATCTCCAGGAAGAAGAATTTTATCAGCAATTTCACCTTGCTTAGCAGCAATATGGATAGACATAGTTTATGATACAAAGAGCGACCAGAAAGCGACTGAAAATTAGGAATCTGACGAGAAATCCTGATTTCTCAGTCAGATTATCTATTTTCCGAGCTTTCCGCTCGTGTTCAAATCTGAACACATGCTCTGCCTTTCTTTATTAAATGATATTGATTATAAATTTAAAATATACTTTGGATTAGAAAAACTAGAGTATTCTTATTAATTTTCTTTTATCCTTGTCTTTGGTCGTAAGTATTTCTCCCAAGGGATTCGGTCCAGCATTTTAGCAAAACCAAATGCCAAGTAAGCAGTCACCAAAAGAAAAGGTATAGCCTCTAATGATTGACCAGTGAACCCCATTACCAATCCAGTTGCAGACAGGGGTGCCTTCAAGGTCACAGCTAAAAAGCAAACCGAACCTAATAGTAAGACTGCTGGCTGGTTGCCACCTCCTAGAATCATGGTCAAGAGTGCAGCTCCTGCCATCCCTAAGGCAAAAGATGGGGTCAAGGTACCGCCATAGGCACCTGCCCAAAGGGTAACTAAAACGACCAAGGCTTTCAAGACAAATAAGAGGATTACCGTCTTGGCATTACTGCCGTTTAAAATTTCCTGAGCCATCATACGCCCATTACCAAGTAGATGAGGCAAATGGTTAGCCAATCCAACAAGGAAAAGGAATGTTACAGGCAGAGTATAGAGTATCCGCTTGTCCTTTATTCTCTTTGAAGAAACTTGTTTGTTGAAGCGACTAAAAAGCCAAGCGAGTGGAGTCAGGAAAAGAACTAATAAGGGAATAAGCCACATATCACCTAGTGACCAAGTCAAAGCTGGAATCTGGTAGAGAGCATGATCTGAAACAACAAAGCCTGCTGTAAAGGCTGATACATATGTAGTCAGACCGACCAAGAAAAAACGTTTGACAGATAAAGCAATTCCCAAGGTTTCAAAAACGAAAAACACACTCGTTAACGGAACCTGATAGACAGCTGCTAAACCCGCACTAGCTCCACAGGCAATGAGAAAGATTTGGTCCTTCACGGAGAGAGAAAAAATATTGGCAATAGGTCTTGCAAATAAAGCTCCAATCTCCCGCGGCGCAGCTTCCTTACCGATAGGAGCTCCTCCTCCAACTGCAACAATCTGCCAAATTGAATGAACTAGCTGTTTTAAAAAATGAAGTTTATATTGTGACGTTTCATCTTTCATCTGCGCTTTGATGGAAAAAATCTTTGCTTTTCTTTGCAAGAAATACCAGACCAAGGCAGAACTGACACCCACGATGATTAAACTGAAGCCTATTCGTGATGAGGCAACACCATCTGTCAAGAATCCAGTGTTATGCTCTGTCTGACCAAAAGCAATCCCTTCAACCAGCTCTAAAAGATAATGGAGCAAAATTCCGAATATACCTGTAACTAGCCCCAGCATGATAACCGCTAGGACTAATTTGAGGTTATATGGGATCTTCTGAAGACTCCTCCTCAACTTATGTACCATGATTATAATTCAGCAAGAATCGCTTTCAGCAATCCTTTGAAGTCGCCTTTGACGCGTTCTGTCACTTCCACTACTTCTTCGTGGTTGAGTTCTTCTTGGAAACCAGCAGCATGGTTAGTGATACATGAAATTCCTAGAACTTTTAAGCCTGAGTGGGCTGCCACAATAACTTCAGGAACAGTTGACATACCGACAGCATCTGCACCAAGAGTCTTATATGCACGGATTTCAGCTGGAGTTTCATAAGTTGGACCTGTCACACCGATATAAACCCCATCATCCAGTTTAATGCCCAATTTGTCTGCTACTTGATGAGCAGTCTCACGGTATTCTGGAGTGTAAGCTTTCGACATATCAGGGAAACGTGGACCAAAGTCATCCAAGTTTTCACCAATCAATGGGTTTTGACCAGTCATATTGATGTGGTCAGTAATAGCCATCAAGGTACCAGGACCGAAGCCGATACCTCCAGCAGCGTTGGTTACAAGCACTCCTTCACATCCCAAAACTTTCATGACACGAACTGGGAAAGTCACCACTTCAAGAGGATTTCCTTCGTAGAAGTGGAAACGACCTTGAAGAGCCAAGACTTTACGTCCAGCAAGATCACCATAAACCAATTTCCCAGCATGTCCGACTACTGTGGATTGACCCCAGTTTGGAATGTCAGAGTAGTCTACTACGACTGCATTTTCGATTTCTTCAGCCAATTCTCCAAGACCTGAACCAAGGATCAAACCGAACTCAGGAGCTTCGATTCCTTTGCCCTTCAAAAATGCTGCTGTTTCATTGATTTTATTTAATAATGTCATTAGGTATCTCCTTCTTTATGTTTTAAAAATTGACCAATTTTGTCAAAGGTATTAGCGTTACGAATGGTAATATTGCGATAGAAAGGCATCTTAAGCAAGTGCTTGTGATAAGCTGTTTTAGAGTAGCTAGCTTCTGACAATTTACCCCAGAAGATCCCTAATTTCCCAAAATGAAGTACTTCATCGACCAGTTCCAAACTGTTCACTTTCTCGATGACTTGATCCACATCCAAGCTCTCAGTGTAAAAGAGCACATCCTTGCGAGCCATCTCATGATTCCACCAATCAGGAAGATTTCTAAGCTCCTTTTCATAGTCTTCAAGACTCAGCAAGGAAAAACTCTGAATAAATGGATAGCGTCTTTCAAAGAAAGCCTGTAAATTCTCTATTAATTTAGTTCTAGGCACAATGCTATTAAAGAAAATATTACCACTATTGATGTAGGTTTCTACATTTTCTAATCCCAACTCCGTCAATTCTTGACGCAGTTGAGCCATGACCACCTTGTTCTTTCCACCGACATTAATACCTCTAACAAGTAGAGCGTAGCGAATCATCTTAAACTAATTTATCTAAGAAACTTTCACCAATCATGGCAGTTTCAACTCCAAAGTTATCCGCAACCGTTGCTGATATGTCGGCGAAGTGTCCAACTGGAATTAATCCATTGCCTTTAAAGGATGGACTGTATGCCAAAAGTGGAATATATTCACGAGTATGGTCAGTACCAGCATAGGTTGGGTCATTTCCGTGGTCAGCAGTAATCAAAAGAAGGTCGTCTTCTCTCATTGCTGCCATAATTTCTGGCAAGCGCTCATCAAACTCATGCAAACAATCACGATAGCCGTGTGGATCACGACGGTGTCCATATAAAGCATCAAAGTCTACCAAGTTTGTGAAGGAGAACCCTTTTTCAAATTCAGGAAGTCCCATAGTCTTCAATAGTGTATCAATTCCATGACTATTTGACTTATTGTGACCCATATCGTGGTTGATACCAGCACCGTTGAAGATATCGTTAATCTTACCAACTGCATATGTATCAATACCGGCTTCATTCAATTTGTCCAATACAGTTGGAGCAAATGGAGATACAGCCAAGTCACGACGGTTAGCCGTACGAGTGAAGTTTCCAGGCTCACCAACATAAGGACGAGCAATAATGCGTCCGAGAAGAGCTGGACGCTCTAAAGTAATCGAACGAGCGTATTCACAGATACGGTAGAGTTCATCCAAAGGAATGATGTCTTCGTGAGCTGCGATTTGAAGAACTGGGTCAGCTGATGTATAGATAATCAACTCGCCAGTTTCCATCTGACGTGGTCCAAAGTCATCGATGACAGCTGTTCCTGAGTATGGTTTGTTGGCTTCGCGGATGACCTTGCGACCTGAGAATTCTTCGATTTTTGTCAAGATTTCTTCTGGGAATCCATTCCAGAAAGTATCAAACGGTTCTGTAATATTAAGACCCATGATTTCCCAGTGACCTGTCATGGTATCTTTTCCAAGAGAGACTTCTTCTAACTTCGTAGCGTAACCAGTTGGATTGCTCTCAGCTGGAACAGTCTTCAAGGCTTGTTCACGAGGAATGTTCCCAAGACCAAGTTTTGCCATATTTGGAACATTCAAACCTACTGATTTTGAAATGTGTCCAAGCGTGTCTGATGCACCATCAGGAACACCAGCGTTGACAAAGTTATGAGCATCTGGTGCTGCACCGATTCCTACAGAATCTAGTACCACCAAGTGAATACGATTAAATTTTGGCATAGTGTGTCTCCTTTTTATTTTGATTATTTTGCTTTTGTTGAAGTTAAAATCTGAACGCCCTCTTGTCCAGCAAAGATGACCTTATCCACCATTTGGTTAAACAACCCATGCTCGACGACACCAACGACATGATCCAATTCTTGTCCCAGAGCAATTGGGTCTTCAATCACTTCCAGGGCCAAATCGATGATAAAGTTTTGCATATCCGTCACAAAACGTTGACCATCTTTTTCACGAAAGCTCGGTTTATAGCCAGTTCGTTCAAATCGACGGAAGACCTGTTCAGCACCATATTGAACAACCTCTACTGGTAATTTAAAGGCACCAAGTTTCTCTACTAGCTTACTTTCATCAACAACCCAGATATATTCTTTAGATGGAGTTGCGACAACCTTTTCCATGAGAAGGGCCCCACCACCGCCTTTGATTCCGTTAAACTGACTGTCTACTTCATCTGCACCATCAACTGTCAGGTCTACAAAGTCCACTTGATCAATAGACTTAAGAGGAATATTGAGTCCTTCTGCCTGCTTGCTGGTCACACTAGAGGTCGTTACAGCTGTAATCTGTAAGCCCTCTTCCTTGATACGACGACCTATTTCTTCTACGAAATAGTAGGCAGTTGAGCCTGTTCCAAGCCCGACAACCATACCATCTTTGACGAACTCGGCAGCTTTAATCCCTGCCATTTTTTTCAGATTTTCCACTTATACACCTCCAAATAAAGCTACTTCTATTATATCATGAATACGCTTCAAATTCATCCTTACACTAGAAAAACCCGAACATTTTATTTCGGGTTTTGTGATGTTTACTTAACCATATCAGGGTCATAGTCGTAAAATCCAGTATCCAAGAAACGATTTTTAGGATGGAGCTTGCGAACTTCTTCATCAAGCAAGAAGGCTTGGTCATGTGTAAAGTTACCTTCTTGAATCAAATTGCGCGCTTGGATAAAGAGTTTTGCAATTTCTACAAAATTTTGGCCAGGTGTATAAAGACCTTCAAGCTTCCAATGAGTGAAACCATGTTCTACTAGTTCAGTCAACTTGGTCATCAAATCAAGGTCATTGTTAGCAAAGATATGAGTCCCATGATTGTCTTCAAAAATAGAATAATGGCTCTCTGGGTCACTTGGCTCAGCCAAGAACAAGTCACGTTGACGAGATTTTTCATCATCAATCTGTGTGAAATTATAGTAGTTTTGCAAGAGTGGACGCTTAGAATGGTGGATGACACTAGCACCGTATACCAAGACCTCAGCAGGAATTTCTAAAATTTCAGGCATTTTGAAGAGTTCTGCAGATGGGATTTCACGCGCCAAAACAGCTTCTGACGCTCCTGCTTTTTGTCCCCAGAAGTTAATCTGACGACTGCTTGTGACCATGGTTGAGGCATCGTAAATCGTTTTGAAAGAATAGTTATCACGGTTAACCACATAAAAGACACCTGCGTCTCCAACTGTGATATAGTCCGTTTTGATTTCTTCTAAAAAGTCCAAGAAGGGCTTGATCCGGTCCATCATGTCTTGGTGCATAAGAGAATTGACCGCAACGATTAATTCCTTACCGGCATCATGAACAATTTTTGCGATTTCACGCAATTCTTCATGGCTAAAGGTCGTTGGCAAACGAAGACCAAAATCTTTCTCACCGACATAAATTCGGTCGACACCAGCTTCAAGTAGCTGTTTTACTTGTTCAATACTTTCAGCAGTTGCTGTAATGATAATCTTTTCCATAGAGAAAATTATACCACATTTCCAAAAAATCAGCTATATAGAAAAGTGGGTCTTGTTAGTCCAAATTTTTAAAAAAAGTGAACCGTACCAATAACAGTTCACTTTTTAGATTTATGCCTGTGTCTTTTCAACAAGTCGTCCGTCATTCATCACATAAACACGGTCAACCTTATCTAGTAAGCGAGTATCATGTGTAATCATGACAACACCCCTACCTTGCTCATGGGCAATTGAAGCCAACATATCCGTCACTTGATAAGCACGTTGTGTATCCAAGCTAGCTGTCGGCTCATCTGCAAGTACGATACTAGGATTATTATAAAGGGCTCTAGCAATTGCAGCTCGTTGGCGTTCACCACCAGAGAGAGCTTTGGGATAGTGATTTTGAACCTTTTCCAAATCCAACAAACTGAACAACTCTTGTCGGTCACTTTTTATAGATTTCTTTTTATCCAAACGGTCAATTAAATCTAATTGCTCCTTAACCGTTAAAAAGGGAATCAGATTTGAAGCCTGGAGGATAAAACCAAATTCACTAAAGCGCAAATCCGTTTTTTCTTTTTCAGATAAATGCCCAGTCTCTTTTCCCTTTACTAGGATCTTTCCACTTGAAGCTTCCTGAAGTTGGCCTAGAGTCGTTAAAAAGGTTGTTTTACCTGATCCAGAAGGCCCCACAATCGCTACAAACTCCCCAGCGTTTAGCTGAAAATTGGTCTCATGGAGAGCTGTAACTTTCATATTGCCTTCGCCATAAGTTTTTGTCACTTGAACCATCTCAATTAATGTCGTCATATCATTCTCCTTATCATTCTGCAATCGCTGTAATTGGATCTACTTTAAGTATACGCGGAAGCGAAATGACGCCACCTAGTAGTGCCATCAAGCAAATGACCAGGCTTAGCATAAAGTATGCCAACCAACTAGAGTAGAAAAAGAAGGTTGCAGGTAAAACTAAGATGACAGCCCAAATGGCTACTAAGGCCAATCCAATACCCAAACCAGATAGAAGAAAAATCTGACAGAAAAGGGACCATACGATAGATTTTATCTGAATCCCTTGCGCTCGCATAATGCCATAGAGGCCTAATTTTTGAATGGTAATGATGTAGATAAAAATGCCTACAATCAGACCTGTAATGACAATCATAGCCAGAATCATTCCTGAGAATACATTGACCTGAGGGGTATAGCCAGGAATTTTCGAAATCATTTTTTTAATAGAAATCTGCTTCAAGCCATCGCCAGTCACTTCTACATCATTTTGCAATACCAATGCAGAGATAGAGCGATTAGCTTTTGTTGTTCCTTGTAAATTCCAATAGGTTGTTAGGCTCGTAAAAACAACAGGTTCTGTGAAAAATTTATTTCCTTTTGTCAAACCTACAATCTTAAAACTTGTCTCACTTCCGTTGAGTTGAATTGCGTCCCCAAGTTTGATGCCGTAATTTTCAAAAGACTGATCCACAACAACTTCTTGGTCATTTTCTGGGTAACGCCCTTCAATCAAGGACGGAGAGATAAAACTGTCCCACTCTTGACCGAAAATAGAGACATTCATCTTGTCACTACTATCGACAAGGTTTGTCACGGCAAACATGTAGCTTAGAGGAACAGCATCCCCAGACACTTTATCTTTGTAGTCTTTTTCTGGTATAAAGGATGCAGTCAAATTATCATTTGCATAATCGGATAGCACAACTCCTGTTGCTTGCCAATTATCAATAGCAGCCCTGTTATTTCGAACAAGCCCGAGAGCCAAACTGGTCATAAAAAAGACCATAAAAGCAATGAGAAAAATAGTTGTTAGAATTAAACTGTAACGCAGTTTATTCTGTAAAATTTCTTTGATAGCAAGATACATGCCAATCTCCTTTAAGTATTCTGTTGTCGAGGGAACAAATCTCCTCTTTACCATAGCACTAAAGATAGAAAACTATCTCGACATGAACAACTAGAATCAATTTAAAAGAATCCTGTCCTTACTTCAAAATTGAATTTATTTGCATCTGTGTATGATTTTTATTCGTTTTAACCATCAAATTTCCCCTCGTTGAAATAAGAGAAAAATAATAAAGTTTAAACGGTTTACTCATCCTATCATTTTCCCATCAGCATGTCAAGAAAACCGAAATTGGCATTGATAACAGATTTTATGCAATTTGTAACAATCCTGTAATAATTCTCTCTTTAAAAAATGATAAAATAGTAATGTACTGTTAAGGAGAGAAATATGCCCGCAAGAAAACTACACCCGTATGAGTTAGAACAAGAAAGTATAAAAACTACTCAGTTTCAAGATTATATCCCAGAAAATACTTCTGTTGCTAGTGTAAAGGAAGTCCTATTTTTTGTAAACATTGCTTGCTTCTGTGTCTTTTTAGCTATCTTTAGCTTTATGTTCTTATCGCTTAAATTGAACACTGTTTTATCATTTGCTTTGGCTATCGGCCTCAGTCTTGTAGCTTTACAATTTCAGCGCACTTTTATCAAGAAAAAATTCAAATAAAAACCTTCGATGAATCGAAGGTTTTTTTATTTATTCTTTCGTTTTGATGGTGTTGTGATAGCTATCTTGACTTCAAAAATTGTTCCGTTAGGTTTGTTATCTTTCACACTGATAGAGCCTTTTAAGGCATAGACGATCTGCTTAGCTAAAGACAAGCCTAAACCGAAACCACCCTTTTGCCGTGTACGTGCCTTATCAACACGATAAAAACGATCAAAGATTTTCTTTTTATCGGCTGCAGAAATACCGATCCCATTATCAGCTACCGTTAGATAAAGGCTTCGTTCTTTCGTTGAAATCTCAAAATATATATCTCCTTCTTCTTCTGTATACTTGACCGCATTGTCAAACAGAATGGTCATCAATTGCTTGAGGAGGAGTTTATCCGTGATAATGGTGCGATGAACACGATTTTGAAAACGAAAAACACGATTATTCTCGGACGCAATCATCTCATAGTTAGTAAAGGTTGTATTAAAGAAGTCTGGCTCTACCTCTCCAAACTCAGGCTTGATTCCATCATCTCTACGTGCCAGATTGAGAAGGTTAGTCGTTAGAAACTTCATATTTCGAACTTCTTCCAAACTAGAAGCGATGCTCTCACTTGACTCCATAATAGTCGCCTCTGGTTTTCTAAAAAGAGTTTCCAGACGGTTCTGAAGAACTGCCAACGGAGTCCGTAATTCATGACTGGCATTTTCCACAAAGCTTTTCTGCTTTTGCATACTTTCAAGTAAGGGTTTAACACTGACACGTGCAAGATAGAGACTGGCTAAGATAGATAGAATCCAAAAACTTGCCATCACCACCACGATTAACTGCTCGTGGTTTTGACTAATTTGCTCTAGTTGGCTTGTGTTAATCAGGATAGCAGCATACTTAATATTAGTCGAAACAGAATCAATATTCATTTCCGTTAAGACCACCCGATAAATCTCATCCTGGCCGTAGCTATTCACAACATGAAGCTGTCGGATATGGTTTAAATCCTTTTTATTGAACGTTATTCTGTCTAATCCCAAAAAGCGATTGCCAGTCACTAATTGATTCAAATTTGAATCTAGCAAAATCACTTCAGTATTGGAACTCACATTTGGTTTTTTATCAGATGCTGAAGCGACACTGCCACTATCTAAATCCTTAACATCTTCAGTTGCACGATTGACCGCCAATTGAATGATGTCCTGAGGATTGTTGCTGAGAGATAGCAGTTTCTCATCCACTGATGTGTAGAGACTGGAGTGCATAACCTGCAAGATAATCAAGGTCATGGCAGAGAAAATTAGGGTGAAAACACCAAAATTACGGATAAAGTAGCTAAAATCTTCTGCGTACCAATTCTTTTTTAATTTCTTAAACATGTTTTAAAATATACCCAACACTACGCAAAGTTTGGAGATTTTCAGCAAAGGCTGAACCTTTCAATTTCTTACGAACTTTTGATACATAAACTTCTACAACGGAAATGGTTGTGTCACTGTCAAATCCCCATAAACGGTCAAAGATTTGGGTTTTTGGTAAGATGACATTTTGGTTTTGGAGGAAATAGACCAAGAGTTCAAATTCTTTACCAAGTAGCTCAACAGAGGCATCTTGAACCTTAACTTCATTCGTAGATAGATTGACTGTCAAATCACCGTACGTTAAGGTATTTTCGTTAAATTTCCCTGAGCGTTTGAGGAGGGCCTGAATACGCATCTTGAGTTCTTCTAGATAAAATGGTTTGGTTAGATAATCATCTGCTCCCAGCTCAAACCCATGTCCTTTGTCATCGAGACTTTCCTTGGCTGTCATGATGAGAACAGGAGTCGAAACACCTTTTTCACGTAGTTCTTTCAAGACTTGGAAACCATTTTTTTCAGGTAACATCAAATCAAGGAGAATCAAATCATAGACGCCACTTTCAGCCTCGTAGAGACCTTCTTCGCCATCAAATACCTGCATAACATCTGCAAAATCATCCAAAAAATCAAAGACTGAATTTGACAGGCCTAGGTCATCTTCCACTAATAGAATTTTAATCATCAAAAATTCCTCCTTATTATATCCATTATAGCAAAAATATCTTAAAAAAAACTCAACTTTCCTTGTTTTTCTAAGAGAAAGTTGAGTTTTTATATACTATTTAGTCAAGAAGTTTTTAAGCCTTGCCATATTGTGCAACAACTGCTTCAACCGCTGCTTTTTCACGTTTAATCAATTCAACGCGCGCTGCGATATCCTTGATACCCATGCTGATATTACGGCTAAGGGCAAGATCAGAAAGTTGTGGTTCAAAGAAGGCCTTATACTCTGCCAAACGTTGTTCTGTTTTAAAGATGTGTGATGGGAAGATAACAAAGCTATCAAAGCTCATATCTCCACCAAGGGCTGCCTTGATCCAATCCCAGTTTTCACGAGCCCAAACCCAAACAGTTTCTTGGGTAGCTTGGTGTCCAAGGAATTGGAGGTACCATGCTGAAAGGTCTTGTGGTTTCACGACAAATTTGTCCTTCCAAGTTGCAAGAAGAGTTTGGATGTTTTCTGCATCTGTACTGTATGCAAGCGCAGCTGCTAATTGACGTTTGAAAACGGCATCTGTTGCATGAGTGTATAGGTCTAGATAAGTTGCAACCAAGTTCTTAGTCTCATTGTGTTTGATCTCATTGATAAGGACTTGAGCACGAATGGCTGCTGGAAGTCCTGCAAGATTTTCTTTATGGGCTGCAAAGATTTGACTTGCTACCTGACTAGCTTTCTCATCATTTGAACGAATCATCATAGAAATGGTCAATTGACGAACCAATTCATCCTCATCTGATTCTCCGTCTTTAGCTTCAAAACCAAGTCGTTCATAGTTGTGACGGGCCAATTTAGCAACCAGAGTGTTAAAGGCTTTCTCAGCTTCTGTTCCTTCATCGATAAAGCGCTCAAGGGCACCAATAACCTGAGAAACTGCAGCAACAACCAGGTAAGACTCTTCCTTAGCAAGTTTATCAAGTACTGGCAACAAGTCTGCATATGATACATGTCCTGCTTCAGCAAGCAAACGACGTTCTTGGACGATTTGAAGCTTACTTGTGTTATCAAGTTCAACTAATTCTGAAAGGATAGCATCCAGTAATTCACCTTGATAGTCAGTAATGTAGTGGGCAGTGTTTTCAGTGTTGAGACGAAGCGCTGTTTTGTTTTCAGCAAGAAGGGCTGCATAACCTGGAATTTCGATGCTTTCAGTTTCGAGTGTATCTGGCAAACCTTTCCAGTTACTGTTAAGGGGTACTACCCAGAGACGGTTCTTGTCTTCATGCTCACCGATGAAGAATTGTTTTTGTGAGATCTTCAAGACATCATTTTCAACTGTAGCAGTCAAAACTGGATAACCAGGTTGCTCCAACCAAGAATCCATAAAGGCTGCTACATCACGGCCTGATGCTTGACCAAGGGCATTCCAAAGGTCACGACCAATAGTGTTTCCGTATTGGTGTTTTTCAAAGTAAGCATGCAAACCTTTAGCAAAATCAGCATCTCCTAACCAACGACGAAGCATGTGCATGAGACGGCTTCCTTTGGCATAAACGATAGCAGAGTCAAAGAGAGTATTAATTTCATCTGGGTGTTTGACTTCGACGTGAACAGACTGAACACCATCAGTCGCATCACGTTTAAGTGCGGCTGGCACTCCACTTGTTTGGAAATCTTCAAAGATATTCCAACTTGGCTCAATGGCATCCACACAGACGTACTCCATCATATTGGCGAAGCTTTCGTTGAGCCAGAGGTCATCCCACCATTTCATAGTAACAAGGTTACCGAACCATTGGTGAGCAAGCTCGTGGGCAATGACGAGGGCTACTTGTTGACGGCTGGCAAAGGTAGAGTTCTCATCCACAACCAAGTAGACTTCACGGTAGGTCACGAGACCCCAGTTTTCCATAGCACCTGCTGAGAAGTCAGGAAGGGCGATGTGAAGAGATTGAGGGATTGGGTACTTGACTCCGTAGTAGTCTTCGTAAAATTCGATAGAACGAACAGCGATGTCTAGTGAGAAATCAAGGTTTGAAAGTGGATGGGCCTTGGTTGAGTATACACCTACCAAGGTACCGTTTTTAGTTGTAGCAGTTACCCCCTGCAAATCACCAGCTACGAAAGCTAGCAAGTAAGAGGACATACGAGGTGTAGTTTCAAACTTCCAGATGCCAGTTTCTTTGCGATTTTCAACGTCAATCTCAGGCATGTTTGACAAGGCAAGTTCGCCTTCTGCTTGGTCAAAACGAAGAGCTAGGTCAAAGGTTGCTTTCGCTTCTGGCTCATCCACACATGGGAAGGCTTCACGGGCAAAGTGGCTTTCAAACTGCGTAGACAAAACTTCTTTCTTGACACCATCAACTGTGTAGTATGATGGATAGATTCCTGTCATGTTGTCTGTGATTTTACCTGAAAAAGCAATAACCAATTCAACTGAACCTGCTTCTGCAAGTTCGATATGAAGGGCTTCATTTTCGTTATCAACTGTAAATGGACGAGCTTGACCTGCTACTTCAACTGAAGCAATTTCCAAGTCTTTTTGGTGAAGGGAAATACGGTCACTTTTAGCTTGACCAGTAATGGTTACTTTTCCTGAAAACGTCTTGGTCTCACGACTCAAGTCTAAAAATAAATCATAATGTTCAGGAACAAATGTTTCGATATAATGTTCTACTGCTTGCATCATATTCTCCTATTCTAAATTTCTGAGCATATGCTCTAGTTCAAACATACCTATTTTATCATATTTTAAGTCAGAAAAAAGCTTTGAAAGTTCATTTATATAATTATTGTCTTTTTTAACCAAAATAATAAGAAAATATTTTTGTTAACACCTAGAATTTCTATATTTTAAGCCTGTTTTGGTATTTTGTCAAAAAAAGTCAAAAGACTCCAAAATTTATAGGAAATTCGCACCTATTTCGTTGACTAATGCATACGTTAGTGCTAAAATTAGTGTGTTTGGTATATTAATACTTAATCTATGACAATCATTATGTTTTTTTAATATATTGCACTTCTATTATTAGTTTTCTTCAGAAGTGAATCCAATATTTAAAAAATTCATTGGTTATTTTTTAAATATTGGATTCACGTCCATGAAATAAACTAGCAGAAAATCCCTTTTACGTTAAAAAGTCACTCTAAATGTAAATTAGTTAATAACATACGGAGTCTTAAAACTATTGCATTAATTTATCTTCAATGGAGCTGGAGTAAACTGCAATAAAGAAAGGATTTTTCGTCAGAATAGGACTGTCAATTTTATTAAATGATATCAATCAACATTTTGGGTGTTATTACCAAACAAGAAGATTTTATGGAAGAAAGGAATGGAGGAACAAGTGAAAACTTTCTATAAAAAATTATTCGCGTTTGTAACAATGTTCAGTGTAGTTGCTCTTGGTTTGTCAATCATCAAGCCAGTTTCTGCAGCAACTGTCACTCCCACTATTACAAACCTTAAAGCAGATACATCTGGTCAAAAGGTCACATTTTCTTTTGACTGGGATTTAACAGGTAAATCTGTTAAAGAAGGAGATACTTTTACCATCGACGCTCCCGAAGGTTTAAATATCACAGAACTCGCAACGCAATCACTTCAAGCCAACGGTGCTGAAGTAGCTACCTTGTCAATGACAAACAAGAAGATTACTTTTACTTTTAAAAAAGCAATCGAAGCCATGAACCAAAATGTTAAGGGTGGATTCCAATACCGAGCAGTGTGGGATAGCACTCCAGGAAATCCTGGAAACAAGACCGCCACTTCTAAAGTCGGTTCAGAATCTGTCATCATTACACGCCCTGATGGACCTGGCGTATTTGAATCAGTCTTGAATAAATACAACCTTACAGGTGACTATGTATCTAAGACATTCAAATTGGATGTTTCTGAAAACTATGCTTGGATGAATGTTGGAGATGACTACTATCTAACAAAATGGTTTATCCGTATCAATGGAGATGGTAAAAAACAAGCCATCACAAACCCTGTTGTATCAGATAAAATCCAAGCTCCAGCCGTCGATTACTCAAAAATCACTTTTGCTCCTGCTGCAAACCACGCTGCAAATGAATTCTTTGTAGGAACTTACTTGAAACCATCCTTCACTTTAAGAAAAGGTGGACAAGTGGTTGCTTCAGGATGGGATTTCTGGAAACATGTTAAATTCGATGCAGACGGAAATGGATTTACCGTTAATTTATCAGACGTAAGTGATGTTTTCAAAACAGCTACGGACGAAGAATTAATCGTTGAATACCAAACATTAATTCCTAAAACAACCATCCGTGTTGACAACAATGCAACCTTGACAGCTGATGAAATCACAACACCTCAAACTGATCCAGCTTTCTGGAACAATAATGAGTTGAAATTCTGGGTATCTGGTGATACAACTGTGACCGTTCAGAAAGAGTGGGTTGGTGACGAAGAATCTGACCGTAAAGATATCACTGTTCAATTGTATGCTGACGGCCAAGCCTTAGAAGGGTTGACACAAACTCTTACAAAAGCTTCTGGTTGGAAAGCAGAATTTACTAAATTACCAGGTATCAAAGACGGTAAGAAGATTGAGTACTCAGTAGTGGAAACAAATACACCTGAAGGTTACACTTCTAAGGTTGAAAAAATTGATGATGCAAACGTGATTAAGGTCGTCAACACATCAAACAAACCAACTACAACAACTACTGAGGCTCCTACAACTACTGCAGTCCCAACAACTACTGAAGCCCCAACAACTACTGAA
>NZ_KV815324.1:68638-301873 GCF_001814215.1 Streptococcus sp. HMSC062D07 | reverse complement strand
AATGATTATCGAACCATTTCCAACCTGTTTGCATGGCTCCACTTGCATTTAGATAATAGTGAGTACCTTCTATTTTTTGAAGGCCTGTTTGCATGATTCCTTCTTTATCTAAGTAATACCAAGTATCTTTATCCTTGATCCAGCCTGTTTTCATTGCTCCGGAACTTGCAAAATAGCTCCAATGTCCTTCAATCGAGACCCAACCGGTTTGCATAACTCCCTTATTATCAAAGTAGTAGTTTACTCCATTGATTTCCTTTTTACCAACTATTTGTTTTCCATCTTCATCAAAGTAGTACCAGTTTGATTCAATTTTTTGCCATCCAGAGCCTGTCTCATCTGACTGTAATGCCCCACTACTTGCAAAGAACATTTTCTTACCATTAAAGACTTGTGAGCCAGTAAGCATTTTACCATCTTTATCAAATAGGTACTTTTTGCCACCTATTTCAGCTAGTTCATTGTAACGTCTTGCACCGTTTGACTGGATGTAGTACCAAGTATTATCATGATAGAACCAACCACCCGTCTGCATTTTACCATCATTGTTTAGATAGTAGTCATTAAATTTTGGTTCTCCATTCCATTCGTCAGTGATACGGAGCCAACGACCACTCTGCATTTGACCTTTTCCGTTAAAGAAATATGTAGCACCAGCAATATCTTGCCAACCGATAGCCATCTGACCATCTTTTAAACGATACTTCCAGTAACCATCTTCTTGATACCATTTCTCATCAACAGTAGGAATATTCGGAAAATCTCCTGAAACATTTGTAAAACCTTTATCACTAATATCAAATACAGTTGCATCCTGAGTTTTACTTGATGCATGAATCACTTGAATATTTTTATTTTTTAGATAGTCTCTCGTTGAAGCGAGGTTAATATCTCCTCCAGTTGTTTGGATAATCATACTAGGAGAAAGGTGATCTATGAAACCAATTGTATTAGAAACCTTGGCATCGTAGTGGTGATTCCATTTCATCATATCTACTTTTCCAATAACAGGCCCTAATTTATCTTCAGCTCCCTCAGCATTATCCAAATCACCACCAAGATAAATTCTTTTTCCTGCTACAGTTACTACTGCAACAATTGAATTGGAATTATCATCAAGAACTCTTTTTAAGTTCCCATCAGAATCATATTCATTTTTATAATTATAAAGCTGAATATCCATGTCCCCAAATTTGAACTTGCTATCTTCATCTTTTATGTCTTGAATAAGTGTAACTCCCTTATTCTGTGCAGCACGAAGAGCATTATCATAATTGAAGAGGTTATCCCACAATCCCCAAGTACTTGTAATTCGTTGATCCGAATATTTTTTCAAATAGAATTTATCGACTTGATAGCGATTAAGAATTTCATCTGCTCCACCTATATGGTCGCTATGAACATGAGTTCCTAATATAAAATCTAATTTCTTGACACCTAATTGATCAAGGTGGCGAATCAACCGATCTTCCAAAACTTGATAATTGTTAATAGAAATTCCCCATCGATTTGGATAACGTGTATCCGTTCCATCCGGAAAATCATAATCCTCTCCCATATCAATCAAAGCATAGTGGCCATTACTTTCTAGTAAAATAGCATCACTTCCAGAGTTAGCTTTTGTATTGATAAAGTGGATACGATTCCCTGAACCTGTTGAAATAGTATCTGCATTCACTGTTTGTGCTTGAATTATTGATGCCGATAAGATCAAGGCACTAAGTAATATTGATTTTTTCATAGTTTTCATAAGGCATTCAACTTTCTCTTTTTTATATACTCTTTCATTAATCAATCCAATAATTGTTTTCATTCCCTGGTGTCTGTTGGTCAACAGGGGGTGGGGTCATATAATCTTCACCAAACTCATAGACAAGAACCTCATGGTATCTTCTTGGTACTTTTAAAATTAGATTTTCATACGTCATATCAATTGTATCATACAACCATTCTTTTTTAATACCAGCTGGATAGTAAGAGTCATAAGTTGAACAAACTAAGTCTGTAGAATTATCAACACTATATTTTAATGCAAGTTGTTCAAGTTTTTGATTCCATAATTGAGGAGAAGAAAATCTAAATATTGCTGATGCAATATAACGAGGAAGATTTTTAATTCCTCCGTTTTCATATTTAATTCCCTTAAAGTTTAACGACGATAGACGAATTAATTGCTTATAGAGCTTCATTTTCTTACGATCTTGTTCGTCTGTAACAAGACCATCATACGGAAAGACATCTACACAAGTTCCAAGAACAACACTTGAATCTAAAAGATTCGAATCTCTCCGTGTTCGAATATCGTAAACTCGCATATAACTATATGGATATCCCTTGGTTTCTCTAAAAGAAATCAGCTTATAGTATGGGTGGTTATCATTTTTTAGAACTGCATATAACTTTTCAAATTCATCTCTAGCTAAAGAAATGTCTGTATCATCATCCCAAGGAATAAAACCTTTATGACGAACTGCACCTAATAAAGTGCCAAAATCGATAAAATATTTGATATCATGTTTTTCACAAACTTGGTGTAAGTATTCTAGAATTCCAAGCTCAATTTGCTTGATTTCTTCAAGGCTTAAGATTTTTTCAGACATTATTTATCGCTCCTAATCTCTACTTCTTTGTTTAAATAATAATCTATTGGTTTTCAGTAATCTTCCACAATTTGAAGTCATGATGCGAAACTTGTTGCTCAACTGGTGGTAACTGCATATAATTTCCATAATCTGAAGTTAAAACTTCATGATAATGTTTTGGAATCATAAATTTCTTACCTTCAAAGCTACCAGCTTCAACTTGTTCTAACCACTCACGTTTCCAAACGGGCTTATTCATATCTTTATAGACAACATAGTCCACCAATTCATAATCTTCTACTTTTCTAGATTTAGCCAATTCATCAATCTGGGAAACATACTTATTTGTGTTAGTGAAATAAAAGATAATAACAGAAATATAGCGGATAATTGAATTTACTACACTTTTAGTATTGGTAATTCCTTTAAAAGTGTAACAACTTAATTGACGCTTTTTAATAATCTTGGTCATCTTGTCCTTAAATGCCTGATCATCTTCATAACCATCTACGGGGAAAATATCAACATAAATCCCCATATCTGAATCAATTCGAACATCTTCTTCAACCAAATAGGTGTGATTGTCTTGAACTTTCATAAATGGATAGACATAATTGACATTATTTTTATAAGACATTAATTCATAGCGCTCGTCTGGATGTGCAATCATATAATCTTGCAGCTTTTCATAATCATCACGAAGCATACAAATATCCATGTCATCGTCCCAAGGAATAAAGCCTTTATGACGAACTGCACCAATTAAACTACCATAGGACAAGAAGTATTTGACACCAATTTTATGACACACTTCATGGATATACTCCATGATTCCTAACTCCATTTGTTGAATTTCAGAAATATCAGTTACTTCTTTGTAACGAATATTTTTTTCTTTTTCACAGATCATTAGACCATATCCCACAACTAACCAAAAAATGATGTTGATGAAGTTGGTTGAATACATAATTTGGCTCTCAAACAACTGACCAAATAAAATTCCAAAGAATAGAGTCATAATCAGTTTTTCAGTATTTTTCTTGGATTTAATCAAGTAAGAAACAAAGCGGAAACCTACATAAACAATGATAAGTATGAAAGAAAAGAGGCCCAAGAATCCGGAACTCACAAAAATGGTAACAAAGATATTGTGGAAATTACCTCCAATAAGTGAGTTTTTAATTTCAAATTTACTAAAATATTTTGTGTAATAATCTGATACGTTTCGAACACCATAACCAAATAGAGGTTTTGCACGTCCCATTTTGATTGCATTTTTCCAAATATATGTACGCCCACTTGGAGTTGTTTCAATCAAGTGAAGCTCCCCATTTTTCTTAGCAACATCCGAATCAGTTTCAGAATAAGATTCACCTTTATTTAAGTCAATTACAGTTGCCTTGGCCGCTGAAATATATACCGATGTTAAATAACTAATACCAATATTGCTACCTATTAATAAGATACTAGCTACTAGAAAAGTTAGCCATTTTTTGGCAAATTTCCCCCTAGCGACAAAAACACAATAGAATACTAGCATTAGAAGAACTGATAAAAGTGCGCCCCTACTCTGCATAGTTGCAAAATAAACTAACTGAATGATATTATTAATTTTAAAATAAACAGAGTATTTGCTTCCCTTATGTATTAAATACATAGCAAAAACTATACTAATGTATGAGAAAATCGCACTGGCGTTAGGGTTAACAAGTCCCCATAATCGGCCATTCATTACTCCGTAATAATAAGAGTTCTCTCCAATCTGAAATAGAATTAAAACTCTTGAAAGTAATAAAGCAAAAGCAAATATAGCCGAAGCAAATGAGACAATCTGTATGGTTCCTGCAATCATACCTAACAACTTCCTTAGCTGATTAGGTTTTACCATGGTAAATAATAAAACATAAGCCAGCATAAAGAAAATTTCAACCATATTTCCGAGCAGGTGTCCAGATCTATTAATGAGCGCTGATAAAAAGTGACTGCCCACTAAAAGACCAAATAGGGTAAGAAACTTCTTATCTATCTCTATTCGTTTCCAATTAAAAAATAAAGTTAAACAAATTGACAGAACAACAACTGCTGAAAGTCCCTTATAAATCGGATTGGTTACTTTATAAATTAGCGAACTCATACTTAAAATCGAAATGAAAATAAAAAGATAAGAAATCCACAGTTTTGATTTTTCAAAGCATTCATTCGTTTTTGAAAAATTCATCTTCAACTCCTTTAATAACATTATTTATTCAAGCCTACAATTTGTCTATAAATCCATGGAGAAATTCTTAGTGACAAAATGGCTATTTTCCGAAAACTAGTAAAATAAGGATCTCTCAATATTTGTGAGGTATGACTAAATATCCACTTTCTCAATTGAGTTTTCTCTTTTTTATATTCTGTCGAATCTGTGAAGATTATTTTATCGTAGACTGTAATATAAGACCAAGATTCTCTATTTACTAATTCGGGTTTTAATTGAGGGAAACATTGATAAACTTTAGGAATAATGATTTTATATACTTCTATAGTATCAAAAACATGATTATTCACAGATGTAGTTGCACTTCCCTCTCTATGATCATAATAGTATATTGGTTTATCTATAAAAACACTATTACATTTTGTTTCAAGCAAAACTTCTGTTAAGAATAGAGCATCTTCTGCTAAATGATAATCTGTACTAAATTTAAAATCTTCAATTAATTCCTTTTTAAATAATTTTGCAACAGGGAAAAAAGAAGTTCGAGCAGTCATCAATAGTTCTTTCATGGTTTGCTCAGCAGACCATACTGACTCTTGACCTGAAAAATCAGGCAAATCTGTCACTTGTCCATTTTTTACATGATGCAAACGAGCAACTGAGAAACCAACAGAAATATCTGTTCTTACTGCGCTTATCAAAGTTTCCAAATAATCTGGCGTAATAAAATCATCACTATCAACAAAAGTTATCCATTCTCCGGTTGAGTTTTGAATACCTACATTTCTAGCATTGGAGACTCCAGCATTCTCAAGATGAAAAACCTTGATATTCTCATTTTTAGAAGCCAGCTGATCACACAAGTCACCACTCTGGTCTGTCGAACCATCATTAATAAGTAGCAATTCAAAATTGGTATAAGTCTGCTTTAAAATCGACTCAACACATCGTTCAAGATAATTTTCTACGTTGTATACAGGAACAATGATACTAATTTTTTCTTGCATTATATTCTCCCTTATATTCTGTATAGCTCTTATCCATATCTGCTATTATGGCATCGTGGTGAGGTACTTGCTTGTCTGCAGGCGGTGGTGTCATATAGTCACCAAAAGCTGTGCTAAGATAAGCGTCATAACCAACCGGAATAGGCATTTCTGTTCCCTCGAATGGTAGGAAAACGTTGTCTTCAAAGGCCTGAATTGGATACTTTTTCTTCATGTATCCTGGCCCTGAACATAATTCTGTAATGCCATCACTTTCGGCTGGCCCATACTTGGTCATTTCTTTCTCAGCCTTTTTCCAGATACGATAGCGAAGCGATTTAGGAGTCAACCCTAATAAAATGGTACTACCCCACTTCATGAGAGCTCCATGTTTTTCTGGAATGGTTTGTGCACAAAATAGAGAATAAATCAAAGCCCAATGGACCTGTTTCTTGCGCTCTGCTGGATTTTTAGGGTAGTAGTCCAAGGGAAGAACATCCAAAGCCAAGCCGTGGGGAAGGTCCAAATCTTGTTGATAAGGCTTGATACAAGTCGTCTCCTTATCACGAATGGTGATAAAGAGGTTACGGTCTACATAGTCTTTAGAACTCTTTGATAGGAAGTAACGCTTATCCGCATATAGAGGCCATAACTCTGCTAGTTTTTCATAGTCCTTTCGTGGCATAAAAAAGTCCAAATCATCATCCCAAGGGATAAAACCTTTATTTCGTAAAGCTCCAATTGCTCCACCACCACACAAATAACAGAGCAAGTCATGTTCTTTACAAAAGGCGACAAAATATTCAGCCATCTCTAAGCTACGGGCTTGAATTGCCTTTAAATCACTCATCTCATTCTCATCCTCTTCTATAGAATTATATTATTTCATTATACCATAAAAATGGTCAAAAAATCCATCTAACCATGTGAAAAATCAAAGCCTGAGACACCCATTTAATGAGGTGTTTCAAGCTTTGATTTTAATGTTTTTATCATCTAAATCCCATTTGGGCTAGCTTATTCTGATAAGCTTTTTGATCCACTCGAAGTGCTTGGCCTCCATAGACATCATAGTCATCTATCCAGTCTCCAAGTTCCGGTACTGTTAGTCTTTCAATACCGTTCTGACCTCCTTCGAGGACGGATAAACCGTTGGTCAATAAGAAGGTATACGGAAGGTTTGTAGATGTCATGGCGAATACTTTACCAAGTGCTTCTGAACCTGTGAAAAGTTTTGTAGGATCTTTAATTTGCTGTAAAACAGCAGTCATGACTTGTTGCTGTCTACGAGTACGTCCATAGTCCCCTTCATCATCATCGCGGAAACGTGCATAGTTGAGAAGAGTTGAACCATTCATTTGTTGCGTCCCAACTTTAATAGTCTGTGTTGGTGATTCTGTCTCTGTTGCATGCAAGTCATCACCAACTGTAGCTTCTGTAACTGGAACTCCATTTAGGGTTGAAAATTGAGCATCAATGGTCACCCCGTCAGGGAAAAGCGTGTCAATAGCAGTCGCAAAGGCTTGGAAATCTACAAGAGCATAGTATTTAATATCTATGTCAAAATTATCTTTAAGGACCTTACGCACCATTTCAGCACCTTGGTTTCCTTCTTGTTCACCTAATTCGTAGGCTAAGTTCAACTTGTGGTCAGTTTGTTTTTGTCCGTTAATAACTTGGCTATAACCATCAATATAAACTAGGTTATCTCGCATAAAACTTACAAGCTTAAGCTTTTTATCCTTACCACTTACATTCAAAACCATAATAGAATCTGTCCGTGTTTCTGCACTATTCTGTCCAATACGGCCGTCTGTCCCTAAAATAAGAATATTGACACCATCTCTTGTATCCTGTCCATTGAAAACTTCAACTTGGGCAGCCTTGGCATCTTTCGACCCGCTTGAGCCATTCGGATTGGCTGACTGGAAACCTTTCAAGAACATGAAAATCATTCCTACTGCAGCACAAAGCAACAGCATTCCTAACCACGCAAGTATGCGTTTAAAACGAAAGACTCTTTTTTTCTTTGGTTTCTTCTGCTTAGGAACCTTAGCTTTTGGTTGCGGTAGATTACTACGTCGACTAGCACGACTTCGATTAGTATAACTCGGAAGACCTGTGTTAGGTTCCGTATAGTCTCGGTTTTCTGCTTCTTCTACGACAACTGAACGAGCTTCTTGTTGACCATCCAGCTTAGCTTGTAAAAAAGCAAACTCTCTCTTTTCTTTATCATTTAGATAGTGGATGTTTTTTAATAGATAGTCGTAGCGTAGTTTCTCATGGTGTGTCAGAGGGTTCTCTCTAGTCATTCCTTCTCCTTCCCTTTATCCTGTATGGTATAGATAGGGTAAGCTCCTAGTACTTTATAGTGGATCCCAATCGTTTCTAATTCTTTTTGAGCAAAATGGACCAATTCTTTATCAGCATAGTCCACATCAATGATAAAAAAGTACTCACCTAGTGCTGTTTTTAAGGGGCGACTCTCAATCTTAGTTAGGTCAATCCCGCGCCAAGCAAAGGTAGAAAGTGCTTTATATAAAGCTCCTGGAAGATTATCTGGCAAGGTCAATGCCAGACTCATTTTCTTAGCATTTGCATTCAAGGGCATTTGCGGTACCTTGGGACCTAACACCCAAAAGCGAGTGAAATTGGCTTCCATTTCTTGAATGTCTTGAGCAATTAATTCCAAACCATATTCTCCAGCCGAACTTTTGGGAGCAATGGCCGCAAAAGGCTGATCTGGATGCTCGGAAACATAGCGCGCAGCGTATGCTGTACTGGCAGTGACCTCTAATTGAGCATTTGGAAAATGTTCATCGATAAATTTCTTTCCCTGAGCCAAGGCCTGCGGATGAGAAAAGATTTTCTCAATTTTAACTTGCCCTGGTACCGCCATCAACTGTTGATGAATTGGCTGCACAATCTCCGCCACAGCTTGAATACGAGCTTGATGAAAAAGATAGTCCAAGGTCTCATGAACACTACCTTCAATGGAATTTTCAACTGGCACTACTGAATAGTCTACCAATCCCTGTTCATAGGCCTTGATAACGTCTGTAATATTTGAAAAAGGCTCTAGTTCCTCATGAGGAAAAGCCGTTTGCACAACATGGTGCGAAAAAGATCCTTTAGGACCTAGATAGGCAATTTTCATGTCAATTCCTCTATAATTTCCTCTGGACTTAGCTTGGACACATCGATAACTTTACTAGCTACTTCCTGATACCAGGCCTGTCTTTCGTTAAAAATTGCAAGCAATTCTTCCTTGCTATTTTTTAAAAATAGTGGACGTTGATTGTCCTTATCAGCCGAAATTCGCTGGTAAAGAGTCTCAAAATCTGCTTTAAGGTAAATGTTGTCTGGATTTTGCTTGAGCAAGGCACGATTACGTGGCGAAATAACAATCCCTCCGCCTGTAGAAATAACTTTATCTGTCTTTAGCAAGTCAGCTAGGACTTCTTCTTCTAGCTGGCGAAAGGCTACTTCTCCTTTTTCTTCAAAGAAACGAGCAATCGACATACCTAATCGTTCTTCCAGCAAGGCATCCATATCTACGAAGTCAGAATCCAGCTTTCTAGCAATAGTAGTTTTTCCTGAACCCATAAAACCTAGTAAAACCTTAGCCATGAATCAAAGTCTCCAAATCATCAAAGAAGCTTGGGTAGCTAGTATTAATAGCTTCGGCTCGATCCAATTCAACTTCTCCATCTGCAACCAAGAGAGCTGCAATGGCTGTCATCATGCCGATTCGATGGTCTCCAAAGGTATTGACTCTAGCGCCATGGAGGGCAGATTTCCCTTTGATAATCATGCCGTCTGCTGTAGGAGTAATAGTTGCTCCCATGCTATTTAAAGCATCTGCGACAACTTGAATGCGATCCGTTTCTTTAACCTTGAGTTCTTCTGCATCTTTGATGACCGTTTGCCCTTGAGCTTGGGTAGCAAGGAGCGCGATAATCGGCAATTCATCAATTAAACGTGGAATCAAGGCTCCGCCAATCTCTGTTCCCTTCAAATCTGAAGTTTCAACAGTCAAGGTTGCAGATTTGGCTATTGGATCCATATCAGTAATCTCTAATTTCCCGCCCATAGCTCGGATAACATCGATAATACCTGTACGTGTTTCATTAATACCGACATTCTTAAGTACCACTCGAGAATTTGGCACAATCAAACCTGCTACTAACCAAAAGGCTGCACTAGAAATATCTCCTGGTACGACAACCGTTTGTCCACTAAGTTTCTGTGGTCCTTGAACAGTGATTTTCTTACCATCGACACTCAAATCACCTCCGAATTGTTGGAGCATATCTTCTGTGTGATTACGAGTGCACTCCTTCTCGATAATGACTGACTGGCCGTGAGCCTGCAATGCTGCAAAAATCAAGGCTGACTTGACTTGAGCAGAGGCAATTGGCAATTCGTATTGAATAGGTCGTAAGTTTTTCGTTCCTTTCAAGTGCAACGGTGGCAAGTCTCGCTCTGTCTGACCTGAAATGCTAACTCCCATTTTTTTCAAAGGAAGGGTCACACGATCCATGGGGCGTTTAGAAAGACTATCATCTCCAAACATCTCTACTTCAAAGTCTGCACCAGCAAGGACACCTGAAATTAAACGAATAGATGTCCCAGAATTCCCCATATCCAGGGCATTCTGAGGGGCTTTTAATCCGTCCATCCCAACACCTTGAATGGTAACGACACCATCCTTGTCCTCAATCTCTACGCCGAGATCACGAAATACCTGTATGGTTGACAAGACATCTTCACCACGCAAGATATCATAAACCTTCGTTTCACCCTCAGCCAAGCTTCCAAAAATGATAGAACGATGACTGATGGACTTATCCCCAGGTACGCGAATACTACCATTCAAATGGTTAACGTTTGTTTTTAACTTCATACTAGCCCTCATACTGACAATACTTTTTCTTATTTTATCATAAAAAGTCAGAAATTTCTTAAAAATTCCTGACTTTATGATAGTTAATAAAATTTTTTTTAATACACTTTTACCTTTTTGATTTATTTCAACTGAAGCTTTTTAATAGCAATTCTTTTTCACTTTCAATTTACCAGCTATCTGAAGAGCCACCACCATCAAATCCTCCACCATCCCAATCATCAGAAGACCAAGATGAACTAGAACTACCAGTATCATATCTAGATGTAGAAGAATCTAATCTACCATAAGAACTTGACTGTACTCTTTGTGAAGCATAGTAGCTTTTTTTGAGCTCGGAAGTCCAAGAATCATTCTTCACAAAATCTTTATCGTTTGGATAGAGTTTTCCCTTCCCATTATAAGAGTATTGAGAGCGGTTCAGCCTATCTAGTTGCTTTCTTTTAACTTCTGCGTAGTATGCTTCTATCAGTAATGTAGTCCAAGTATCATTAGGCAGAAAACCTTTTGAGTCTGGATAGAGTTTGTTATATCCTGCGTAGTTATATTGAGACCTAATTAAACGCTTATTTTTTTTATAGTAAGATTTACGTTCTTCAGTCCACGTATCGTTAGGTACAAAGTCAGGAAAATCTGGATACAGTTTCCCCTTTCCCTCGTACTCATACTTAGAAAAGCGACATCTTTTTAAGTACCTGAACCACGTTACTAAACTTAGTAAAAGAAAGAACATTAGATAGAACAATATCGGAAACGGAATGTAATTGAAATACTTACTAAGTCCTTCATTATTTTTTAATAATTTTTCATCGATTTTTGGAAGCCAACTATTCTTATTCTCTTTCTTGTTTATGATTTCAGCTTTTCCAGATTCGGCTTTAGAGATACCTACTAGAATTCTGTTAAGAGCATCAGTGTATTTCCCTTCTTTCATGTAAGGCTTCGAATCATTTAGTAAAGAACGAGCCTTCGAGTCAGTAAGCCAAATTGCTACTTCGTTGGATGTTTCAATACGAAACTTCCTATCCTTTATAGCAATAGCGATTAAAATTCCACTGTTAGAATCTTGTTTCCCAATTTTCCATTTGCGTGCAACCTCATTGGCTACCTCTTCGATACTGGAACCGTCCAGGGTATCTACAATGTAAATACCTACTTGGGTTTCACTTCCAGCATTCATATTCTCTAACGTTTCTGCAACACTAGTGGTTAAATAACCATTAGGATCGTATATACCATTTAAAGGCCGATCTGGAACAGCTATATTAGCCGCCACTAGAGGCATAAAAAAGAATAAAGGGATAATTAAGAGTAAAATTAACTTTTTCATAGGAGATCCCCCAAAAGACTAATCAGTTAAATTGATTTCAGGGACAAACTTTGCATCTTTCTCTGTTCCAAATAACTCAGCTCTATAGTTAGAAACCTTCAAATTTGTTTTTCATTTTGTTTATTAGTATAGACAATCATTCCCACAGTCATTATTAAACAGTCTGGGCTAATAATTCTAGCTTACACAGTAGTTACCGATAATAAAAATACGATTGAAAAAATGTCAATAAATCATATACAAAATAATTTTTTTATTTTAGCAATTCTGAAATTGGTTCAAAGACAATTTTTTCAATATCAGAAAGGTAGATCGAAAGTTGTTTCTGTTTGGCAAAGAATTCTGACAAGAGAGAGTTCCCTTGAATCTGCTTGCCAAAACTTTCCATTTTTTCTTGGAAAGAAGCATCTGGAATTTGACCAGTTTGTGCCATGATTTGGATTTCATGTTGAAAAGCAATATAATCTGAAAAAATTTTGCTTGCTTCTACATCCGCTTGGATGGCATCTCTAGCTTCTTTAACTGCCTTGTATTCAGGCAATTCGCGTAGTCCACGACTTAGTGCATTTGCACTATCATAAACATTTGACATAATTGTCCTCCTTATTTAATAACGACTGTGTAGTCTGTATTTTCTGTAATGACTTGCTCAGCACGTTTTAAATCCTGAGCATTCTTAAAGGAAATTTGCAGAATCCCGTGAACATCCTCACGGTTTTCCTCATTGATATGGATATTGACCAAAGAAGTTCCACGTAGCAATTCCAAGATGCGTAAAATCACATCTTCCTCATCGGGAACATCTACATAAAGGTCAAATGAGCTATCTACACCACCACGTTTATGGATTTCCATAGCCTGACGTTGCTCACGCGCTTGATTGAAAAAGCTCCAGATTTGGTTTTCATCACCCTTACTGATAGCTTGTCCAATATCGTCCAAACGGCCCTTGAAGTCCTCGATGCGTTCAATAATGGTATCCCGATTAGATAAGAGGATAGAAGTCCACATGCCTGGCTCGCTTTCAGCAATCCGAGTCATATCACGAAAACCACCTGCCACAAAGCGTCGCGCCATTTCATGCTCTTCAGCATAACTTGCAGTTTGTTCCATCAGGCTTGATGCTAAGATATGCGGAAAATGGCTAATCTGAGAAGTCACTCGGTCATGCTCTTCAGCCTCGATTTCAATGAAACGAGCATGAAGACCTGACAGCAAGTCTCTCATTTCTTCGAGCGTATCCGAAGTTGTCAGACTAGATGGCGTGAAGATATAATAGGCATTTTCAAAAAGATTAACATCTGCAGAGGCAGCTCCTGTCTTGTGACTTCCTGCCATAGGATGGGCCCCCACAAAGCGAACAGACTTATCAGCAAAACACTTCTCAGCTGTAGTCACGATAGCTGACTTGGTCGACCCTGCATCGGAAATAATGACACCTTCTTTCAAGTCCAAGTTGGCCAATTCCTTAATAAAGGTAATGGTTTGCTTGATTGGCAGGGTAAGAATGATGACGTCTGCAAGTGGAGCAAAACTGGCAAAGTCATCCGTCGCTCGGTCAATCATTCCTCTCTCCAAGGCAATATCTCTAGACGCTTGACTACGATTGTATCCTAAAATTTCATAATCAGGATGATCCCGCTTGATTCCGAGTGCCATGGAAGCACCAATCAAACCTAGTCCTGCGATATAGATGGTTTTTGCCATAAGAACTCCTTAATAATTCTTTGTATACTCCCGATGTTTCGCAACAGCTTCTTTTAATTCTTCCAGATTATCAGAGGAGAATTTCTCAAGTATTTCTTGAGCCAAAACTGTTGCTACGACTGCTTCCATAACGACACCTGCTGCTGGAAGAGCAGTAGGATCACTTCTCTCTACTGTTGCTTTATAAGGCTCATGAGTTTCAATATCGACACTCATCAACGGCTTGTAGAGAGTCGGAATTGGCTTCATAACTCCACGAACGATAATCGGTTGCCCGTTGGTCATACCACCTTCGAAACCTCCAAGGTTATTAGTCCGACGAGTATAGCCATCTTCTGATGACCAGAGGATTTCATCCATGACTTGGCTACCCTTAAGATGGCCTGCTTTAAAACCAAGACCAAACTCCACACCCTTAAAGGCATTGATAGAAACAACAGCTTGAGCTAGCCTTGCATCTAGTTTACGATCCCATTGGACATATGAACCCAGACCAACTGGAACACCTCCGACAACTGTTTCTACAACACCTCCGATGGTATCCCCATCTCGCTTAATCTGGTCAATATAGTCCTTAATCTCCTGCTCACGTTCTTGGTTGACGATAGAAACTTCTGACTGGGCAGCTAGTTTTTTAATCTCTGCGACTGTTAAATTTTCTGGAACATTGATTTCCTTACCACCGAAGATAACAACATGGTTAGCAATTTCGATATCAAGCTCAGCTAAAAGCCGCTTGGCTACTGCTCCAACTGCAACCCGCATAGTTGTTTCACGGGCAGATGAACGTTCCAAAGAATTTCGCAAATCATCAAAGCGGTATTTGATGCCCCCAACCAAGTCTGCGTGACCTGGACGAGGATGTGTGATTTTTCGTTTACTTTTGAGTTTGTCCTCAATATCCTCGGCAGACATGATATCTAGCCATTTTTGATGATCCTTATTGATGACATCCATGGTGATAGGAGCCCCTGTCGTCTTTCCGTGACGAACTCCAGAAGTGAAGATAACCTGATCAGTCTCAATCTTCATGCGTCCACCACGACCGTAACCGCCTTGGCGACGTTTGAGATCCTCATTGATATCTTCTGCAGTCAAAGGCAGTCCCGCTGGAATTCCTTCAATAATTGCTGTCAGACGAGGACCATGTGATTCTCCTGCTGTTAAATATCTCATACATTCTCCTTATTTTACTAAGTAATCTTTCATTTCTTCGAGAGAAACTGGGTGAATCGTCGCTGAACCAAGCTCAGGTACCAAAACTAACTTCATGGTATTCCCACGCGCTTTTTTATCGTGAGTCAAAGCCTGATAGAGCTTGTCAAGGTCCCAGTTTTCATAATCAACAGGAAGGCCAAATTTCTGACACATCTCTCGGATGGACTGAGTGATTCCCATTGGCATGAGGCCTTTTTCTTCTGCTACCTTAGAGACCTGAACCATTCCCATAGCTACTGCCTCACCGTGCATGACTTTTCCATAACCAGCAGTTGCTTCAATAGCATGGCCAATTGTGTGACCAAAGTTGAGATATAAACGAATGCCATTATCCAACTCATCTTCAACTACCATCTTGCGCTTGACCTGGCAAGAATGCTCAATCAAACTCTCTGAATGTTCCAAAATGCTTTCCACAGAACCATCCAAATTAGATAATAGGTCCCAGAGCTCAGGATCTTCGATCAAGCCATACTTGATGACTTCACCCATTCCTTCAATCAACTCTCGCTTTCCTAAGCTTTCAAGAACAGTTGGGTCAATCAAAACGCCATCCGGCTGAGCAAAAGTTCCCACCATATTCTTGGCAAAAGGTGTATTCACACCTGTCTTACCACCGATTGAAGAATCCACCTGGGCCGTCAAACTAGTCGGAATTTGGACAAAGTGAATACCGCGCATATAGGTAGAGGCCACGAAACCTGCCAAATCACCAACTACACCGCCACCTAGAGCCACAATTCCATCGCTACGAGTCAAATCCTGTTTGACCAAGAATTCATAAGCCTTTTGAACCGTGGTTAAATTTTTTCGCTCTTCACCCTCTAGGAAGTCAAAAACTGCCACTTGGAAACCAGCATCCTCTAAGCTCAATTTAACCTTTTCTGCATAGAGTGAAGCCACACGGTTATCCGTTATGATAACAATTTTTTGTGGTTGCCAAAGTTCTCGCAACCATTTTCCTGCTTGAGACAAGCATCCTTTTTCAATCTGAATATCGTAGGGATGATGTGGAAGGTCTATTCTAATTTTCATAGCAGGTCTCCTTTTTCTTTATTGGTACTTTTGTTTTAATAATTCCCAGATTTGATCTGTTGGCATTTCCTTGCCTGTCCATAACTCAAAAGCTTCAGCAGCTTGGTAAAGTAGCATGCCAAGACCATTGATAGATTGATTTCCCTGGTTTCTTGCCCATTTTAAAAACGGTGTTTCAAAGGGTTGATAAATCACATCTGCTACCAAGAGCATCTCTGGTAAAACGATGCTGGTCGGGATTGGATGAGAGGATTCATCCATGCCCACACTAGTAGCATTAACCAAGAGGTCGGCTTTAGTGATGCTGTCTTGAAGATCTTGAACATCCTCTAATGCAAATAAATCTACTCTAAATCCAGTCGCATTCTGTATTTTTTCTAAATAAGGTCTTGTTTTTTCCATGGATGAAGAACGAACAAAGACAGAAATCTGACTCACTCCATCCAAGATTGCCTGTGCCAAAATTGCCTTGGCTGCACCGCCTGCTCCTAACAAAACCAGTCTTTTCTTTGATATTTTAAAAGAAGGCAAGCTCTTAAAGAATCCCTTGCCATCTGTGTTATATCCAATTAATGTTCCTTCTCGATTCACAACTGTATTAACTGCACCAATTAAACAAGCCTCTGCGCTCAACTGGTCCAGATAAGCAATCACTTGTTCCTTGTAAGGCATAGAAAGATTGATTCCATACATCTGATAGCGACGAATATTAGCAACTGTTTCTGCTAGTTCAGTCGCATCTACTTCCCAAGCAAGATAAACACCATTGGTATTGGTTGCTTCAAAAGCGCTATTGTGAATAAAGGGAGAAATGGAGTGTTTGATAGGATTTGCGACTACAGCTGCTAAACGTGTGTAGCCATCAATCTTCATTTAGAAGCTCCCTAATTTTTTTCATGCTAGATAGTGAAATTTGTCCTGGGGCACTAGCTTCATCTAGACTTGCAAAAGACCAACTAGATCCAGTCACATCTGAAGTAATACGAGAGACCTTGCCCACTTTTCCCATAGAAATCGTTACATATTCTTGTTCAGGATTCAGTGTTTTAAAGCCACGTGTAAAGTTCATCAGATCCAACACATCCTGTTCTGTATTAGCCATAACAGCTATTTTCACAACTTTAGGATTTAAACTTGTTAACTCAGACAATATTTCCATTAGATTTTCAGGTGTCTCTTGGAAGTTATGGTAGCTCAAGACGAGATTTGGAAAGTCCAACATCTGATCAAAAACATCCTTGTAGCTAAAATACTCAAAATCAATATAATCTGGTTGATAAAGCTGTGCCACTTCCTTGATCATTTGAACATACTCTTCTGAAGAGAGCTCAATTTGACCACCCTCGGAACGAGTACGTAAAGTAAAAACAAGCTCACGACCTGCAAATTTTTCAAAAATAGCTGGCGCTACCTGCAAGATAGCTTCCTTGGGTAAGAAGTCTGCTCTCCACTCAATGATATCTGCATCATGATACCGCATAACATCAATGGCCTGAGCCTCTTCTATACTTCTTGGCATGACAGAAACAATTAATTTCATTTACTAACCTTCATGGTAATCACTTTGAGGTAATTACTACTTTCATCTTTTTCATTGTAGACAAAGTCTGCTGGAAGTCCATATTTATGAAGGACCTGATACTTTCTACCTGCAAATCCTTTATCGATTTGTTCTGTGAATTTTTGACGGGAAACATTAGCCGCATTGGTACTAGCAATAATGATTCCACCTGGGTTTAAAATCTCTAGACTTTGGGAAATCAACTTATGATAATCCTTAGCTACAGAGAATGTTTGTTTTTTATTTCGGGCAAAGCTAGGCGGATCCAGAACAATCACGTCATAGCTTAAACCTTTTCTTTTAGCATATTTAAAGTATTCAAAGACATCCATGACAAGTAGTCGATGATTGTCTAGACTCAAACCATTGGCATGAAAATGAGCTTCTGATAGTTCTCTTGAACGCTTGGCCAAATCCACAGAAGTCGTTTCACTAGCTCCCCCCATAGCTGCAGCAACTGAGAAAGCTGCTGTGTAGGAAAACATATTAAGTAAGGATTTCCCCATTGCTAAACCATCAACTAAGCTCCCACGAACTTCATGCTGATCCAAGAAAATCCCTGTCATAAGACCATCATTCATAAATACTTGGTACAAGACTCCATTCTCAAGAACAGTGAAATATTCAGCTGCTTCTTGACCATAGATATGAGCAGACTCATAGTCTAGACCTTTAAAGCGAATCTTTTCATAGGCACCTAAGACTTCCGGGAATACCTGAGAGAAGGCTGCAATAATCTCTTGGCGAATTCCATAGATATAGGAGTTATACCAGGAAAAGACAACATAATCTCCATAGAGATCCAGCGTCATTCCACCAAATCCATCGCCTTCTTGATTAAACAAACGAAAGGCAGTTGTCAACTCATCTTGATAGTAGGAAGAACGTTTTTGTTTTGCTTTTTCAAACAAGCTTTCAAAGAAGGTTTGTTTAAAAGAAATGTTCTGGTTGGTTACAAACCAACCAATTCCCTTATTTTGACGAGATAAATAAGCCTTCCCTAAAAATTCTTTGCTTTGGCTGAAAAGTTCAACTTCCTGATCAGTTTCAGATAAGTCTGGAAAATCAACTTCTTCCAAAAGAACCTGACCTTTGCGGAGCTTTTTTTCGACACGCCGACTGACGAATACTTTATTCATAGATACAATTATATCAAATTTGTTGAAAATTCACAAAATAGAAAGTGATTTCTACATTGATGTCATAGGAACTATCCAGGCTTTTCGTTTCTGCTTGATTGATTACTATATGAGAATGGTCATTTGTGTTGAGAAATTTCATTCTATTACCGTAAAAATAGACATTCACATACTGAGGTCTATTTTTGTAGCGCAAACTTTTGCTCATTTGCTTGCTTTGTGGTAAAATGATTCTCAAATTGTTAAGTATGAGGACTATCTATGAAAAATCAAACCCTAATGCAATATTTTGAGTGGTACCTTCCCCACGATGGACAACACTGGACGCGACTTACCGATGATGCTGAGCGCCTTGCAAATCTAGGAATTAGCCACGTCTGGATGCCACCTGCCTTTAAAGCTACCAACGAAAAAGATGTCGGTTATGGTGTCTATGACCTTTTTGACCTCGGTGAATTTGATCAAAAAGGAACTGTGCGTACCAAGTACGGTTTCAGAGAAGACTATCTTCAAGCCATTCAAACACTTAAATCACATGGGATTCAACCTATGGCTGACGTCGTCTTAAACCACAAGGCAGCTGCAGACCGTTTAGAATCCTTCCAGGTTATTGAAGTCGACCCAGAAGATCGCACAATTGAACTTGGAGAACCTTTTACCATCAATGGTTGGACAAACTTTACTTTTGATGGAAGACAAAACACCTACAATGACTTCCACTGGCACTGGTACCATTTCACTGGAACTGACTACGATGCTAAAAGACGGAAGTCTGGTATCTACCTTATCCAGGGAGATAATAAGGGGTGGGCCCACGAAGAATTAGTCGATAACGAAAATGGTAACTATGACTACCTCATGTATGCGGACTTAGATTTTAAACATCCTGAAGTGATACAAAATATCTACGATTGGGCTGATTGGTTCATGGAAACGACTGGCGTAGCTGGTTTTCGCTTAGATGCTGTCAAGCATATCGATTCCTTCTTTATGCGTAATTTCATTCGTGACATCAAAGAGAAATATGGACAAGACTTCTATGTCTTTGGAGAATTCTGGAATCCAGATAAGGATGCCAACCTTGACTATCTCGAAAAGATTGAAGAGCGCTTTGACCTTGTCGATGTCCGACTCCATATGAATCTCTTTGAAGCAAGCCAAGCTGGTGCAGACTACGATTTGCGTACCATCTTTAATGATAGTCTGGTTCAAATCAAACCAGATAAGGCTGTAACCTTTGTCGAAAACCATGATACTCAACGAGGACAAGCTTTAGAATCTACTGTAGAAGAATGGTTTAAACCAGCAGCCTATGCTCTTATTCTGTTGCGCGAGCAGGGTCTCCCTTGTGTCTTTTACGGAGACTACTACGGTATCTCTGGTCAATATGCTCAGCAAGATTTTAAAGAAGTTCTTGACCATCTGCTAGCTATCCGAAAAGATTTGGCTTATGGAGAGCAGACGGACTACTTTGATGACCCTAATTGTATCGGTTGGGTTCGTTCTGGAGCTGACAACCAATCGCCTCTTGCCATTCTTATCTCAAACGCTCAAGAGAATTACAAAACCATGTTTGTAGGTCCAGAATGGGCTGATCATACTTTTGTTGATTTACTTGGCAACCATTCAGACCAAGTAACCATTAATGCTGAAGGATATGGTGATTTCCCAGTTGCTGAACGTTCTGTAAGTGTTTGGGGACTTACTTATTAAGAACACAAAAAAACTTGCCATAGGCAAGTTTTTTTATTGCTAAATATTAGTTTTTCCAAAGCCACATCGCATCTTTAAAATCAGATGAGACTTGTACATTCTGAGGGTTGGTTGCTTCTCTCTCCTGACGTTTAGCCTCTACTTGGGCTACACTCCTAATCCCCTCACGACGCCAGTTTCGTAGAATTGCTTGGATGTATTTCCAATTTGGTTTACCATTCAAAACAGCTTCACGCAAGGCTTCCTTTATCAAGTCTGCACTAGTTCCGTCTTCTTTCAAACTCTTTTCCAAGTCTTCGATTTCAAAGGGAGTTAAGAGACGACCTAGCTCCTGTTGGAAAGCTTCTACCAAGCTCTTTAAATCATTTGGAGCAGATCGCACTTGGTTTGGAACTTGTTTTTCAAAAAGGTTATCTAGACGCTCCAAGGCAAGGGTTGCATCGAAGATTACTTCTATTTCACCATTAAATTCAATTGTTCGGTATTGAAGCAACCCTTTCTCAGTCAAGCGAGAAATAGCCTGATTGACTTCAGTGACGCTTTTGCCGATTTTTTCAGCAATCTGACTTGGAGACAATTCACCTAAAGCCGTTGTATTCTGTAAGTAAAAGAATTGCCAAACCAAGAAATCATCGCTTGACGAGAACAGTTGATTGTAATGTAAGAGCAGGTCACTCGGCAACACTAAGTTTCCTGATTTGAAAGCATCTAAATATGTCATAATTTCTCCTATAAATATCCAAAATGAGATACGTCATCTTCCACACTCTTCCACTCAAACGGCGTTTCTTGGTAAACTGCATAATTTACCCAGTTACTGAAAAAGAGGGCTGCAGATGAACTCCAACGCATACATGGAAGTTCATGAATGTCATCATTTTTGAAATAATTTTCTGGTATATGTGGATCTAAACCAGCATCTAGATCTCTAAAATATTCCTTTGCAAGCGTATCACGATCATACTCTAAATGCCCGAAGCTATAGACTTCTCTCAAATCTCGACTCGCAAGGATAGAGACTCCTACCTCTTCTCCTGATGCTAAAATCTCTAGATTTGTTTTATTCAGGATATCTTCTTTGTGGACTTCTGTATGGCGAGAATGAGGAGATACATATAAATCATCAAACCCTCTCAATAGGAGATGACCTTCTTTCAAAACATCTTGAGGATAAATCCCAGAAAGCTTCTGGTTCATCTGGTATTTATCTACGCCATAGCGATAGTATAGACCTGCCTGTGCTCCCCAACAAATATGCAGGGTTGAAAAGACATGGGTCTTGGACCAATCGATAACTTGCGTAAACTCTTGCCAATAGTCAACCTCCTCAAATGGAAGGTGCTCAACTGGAGCCCCTGTGATAATCAAGCCATCGAAATACTGGTCTTTAACTTCCGAGAAGGTCTTATAAAAAGTCTCCATATGCTCTGAGCGAGTTGTTTTTGATTGGTGACTTTCCATATATAAGAAATCAATATCTAATTGCAGAGGAGTATTGGCCAAATGTCTTAAGAGTTGAGTCTCTGTTACAATTTTTTGCGGCATTAGATTTAAAATAAGAATTTTCAAGGGTCGGATATCCTGATGAGCCGCCCGTTGATCATCCATGACGAAAATATTTTCTGTTTGTAAAATTTCAACTGCTGGTAATTTTTTATCAATTCGAATCGGCATGGAAATCTCCTAACTGTATCATACTGGACTCAAGTAACCTGACTGTCATCAAATGGAAAAATCCAGCAGATGACACTTCTTCCCTTTATTATACTGTAAGAAGATATAGTTTTCAATTATAGTTTTTCTCTAACTAGATATAGCCTTTTTTTATATCATCATTAAGAGAAAACAGCCCTAGGGACTGTTTTTCATTAATAATGCATCAAAACTTTATAATCGTAATCTCCGATTGCCTCACGACCTTTTAGCTCATCAAGCTCAATCAAGAAGGCACAACCAGCTACGACACCTCCTAATTTCTCAATCATTTCGATTGTAGCCTTAACAGTACCACCTGTTGCCAAGAGGTCATCTACAATAAGAACACGTTGACCTGGTTTGATAGCATCTGCGTGCATGGTCAAAGTATCAACACCATATTCTTTTTCGTAGTCAGCTGAAATGACTTCGCGTGGCAATTTCCCTGGTTTACGAACAGGTGCAAAACCAATTCCCAACTCAAAAGCAACTGGACATCCAACGATAAATCCACGCGCTTCTGGCCCCACGATCATATCGATCTTTTTGTCAGTAGCATATTGAACAATTTCACGAACAGCGTAGCTGTAGGCATTGCCGTTAGCCATCAAAGGGCTGATATCACGGAATGTAATTCCTTCTTGTGGATAATTTTCAATACTTGCAATGTAATCTTTTAAGTTCATAGCGTTTCTTTCTTTTAAAGTTTTTACTCCCTATTATACCATAATTCCTAGAAAAGCAAAATAGAAAGAAGCCTTGGAATATCCTTCCAAAGCCCCTCAGTCCTTCATAAAATTCGGAGGTTCACTCGCTCAATGAAATCTTTACTTCTTTTTGCTTTTAGAGCTTTGATTTCGCTCGCGATTTTGTTGGATGCGCCACTCTCGCTCAAAGTAAGACATGGTTTCAAATACTCTCTTTGGTAAGCCAACATCCAGCAAATAGATTGGGATTTTCAAAACGTTAGAATGTTTTGAACTTGTAAATCTACTTCGAAGACGATACCAGAAAAAGTTGGATTTTAAAAGTTCCTTGTCATAAAACTGAACCTCAATCATATAAAAATCCCTTGCATTTCTACTGCCCTTAATTCTCGTGAGAGCAAACTTTTCTACCTGTTCCCAGGAATAAAACTGCCAGTCTTTCTTTGGAAATGGTTTATAGAAAAATCCTTGAGCCGTACATTTCAAATACTCTTTATCAGAAAAAAGCCGTCGCAAATGTTGATACAAAATGAAGCCAACGATGAGGATCAAGAAACCGATAAAGAGAATTAAAGCCACCAATCCCGCAGGTGCTTCTTCGGGATAGCTCAGCAAAAACGAAAGGATCCAAAGTAGAAGAGCCAATTCTAGTAGATAAAGAATAAGGCTCAAGACGATTTTCTTACTACTCCATTTAATAATTGTTTCTTCCATTATACTAACTCACTTAAATATTCATAGCGTTCATATTTTTCCAGCAAGTCTTCATTTTTCTCGTCTAACTCTTTTTGAAGGGTAGCTAGTTTCCCAAAGTCAGAACCATTTGCTAGCATTTCTTCCTCTATAGAAGAGATGCGGTTTTCTAAGGCTTCGATATCACCTTCAATACTTGCCCACTCCTGCTTTTCTTGGTAAGTCATCCGTTTCTTTTCTTCACGTACTTTGACGACTTTTTCCTTCTCAACTTTTTGATTTTGTGTTACTGCTTCTGCTTCAAAGGCCTTTTCATCTAGATAATCTGTATAATGGCCAAAGAAAGGACGGATGGTTCCATCTTCAAAAGCAAGAATCTTAGTTGCTACCTTATCAAGGAAATAGCGGTCATGACTAACTGTCAAGACTGGTCCTGCAAAACCTTGTAAGAAATTTTCTAGAACTGTTAAGGTCGCAATGTCTAGATCATTTGTCGGCTCGTCCAAGAGAAGCACATTGGGTTTTTCAAGGAGTAATTTGAGGAGGTACAGACGCTTCTTCTCTCCACCTGACAGCTTCTCAATCAAGGTACCGTGCGTTGAACGAGGGAAAAGAAATTGTTCTAGTAACTCAGCGATTGAAGTCGTAGTACCACCACTAGTCTTAACCTCTTCTGCCACTTCCTGCAAGTAATTGATAACTCTCTTGCTTTCATCTAAACCTTCGATTTGTTGAGAGAAATAAGCAATACGAACTGTTTCACCGATGATAACTTGTCCTTCAGTAGCTTCAAGTCTTCCTGCAATAAGGTTAAGAAGGGTTGACTTCCCAACACCATTGTCCCCGACGACTCCGATACGGTCTTTGGCTTGCACTAAAAGGTTAAAATGTTTCAGAATCGGTTTATCGTCATAGGCAAAGGAAACATCCTTAAACTCAATGACCTTCTTACCGATGCGACTGGTTTCAAAATTCATGCTCAAGTCTGTCTCAAGGCTAGTATCTGAAACTTCCTTTTTCAAGTCATGGAATCGATTGATACGAGCTTGTTGCTTGGTCGCACGAGCTTGAGGTTGCCGTCTCATCCAAGCTAATTCTTGTTTGTAAAGTTGTTCCTTTTTGTGAAGAAGAGCTGCGTCACGCTCATCCTGTTCAGCCTTGAGACGGACATAATCTTGGTAATTCCCCTGATACTCTGTTAATCCACCTCTATCCAATTCAAAAATTCGCGTAGAAAGAGCATCTAGGAAATAGCGATCGTGGGTGATGAAGAGAACGGTCTTCTTGGAATTCTTCAAGAAAAGTGTCAGCCACTCGATGGTCGCAATGTCCAGATGGTTGGTTGGCTCATCAAGAAGCAAGAGATTATGATTTCCTAAAAGCACTTGCGCTAATTGAACCCGTCTACGAAGACCACCCGACAAAGCTCCAACAGGAGTTGATAATTCTTGAATACCTAGTTTACTGAGTACCGTTTTGACCTGACTTTCGATTTCCCATGCTTGGAGAGAATCCATCTCCGCCATGACCCGTTCTAGACGCGCCTGCTTGTCCTCACTGTAGTTGAGCATAAGCAGTTCATACTCCCGAATCAACTGGATTTCCTTGAGGTCACTGGATAAAACAGTATCCAATACAGTCTTGCTATCATCAAATTCGGGATTTTGAGTCAGGTAACCAATCTTGTAATCACTCTTTGCTGAAAAAGGGCTAATATCGCCATCAAAACCTGAAACACCTGAAAGCACATCTAGAAGGGTCGTTTTCCCAGTTCCGTTGACACCGATAAGACCGATTCTATCCAAGTCATGGATAATAAAGGAAATATCCTTAAAAACAGTCTTATCACCAACTGATTTACTTAGTTTTTCAACGATAAAATCACTCATTTTCTCTCCCTTAAGTATGCATGAATGGCTTCCACTTCATTATCTAGATTACCATCCACAATAGCGTACTCAATTTCCTCTAAAACATCTCCTAATTCTGGACCTGGATGATAGCCATATTCCTTGATGAGAATGCCACCATTAATTTGCATCTCTTTCTTATCATGAATAGTCAAGCTCTCGTAGGTTTCTGTGATTGCTTGTGGATTGACTTCCTTCCCTTGAGCTCTGCGAAGATTTTCAGCTTGTAGAAGCAAGTCCAAATCAAAACGGTAACAATCACGGTTACCTAGTTCCCCTTCTTCTCGGAGAGCCAAAATAGACAGCAAATTCTGTACTTGCTTAGCAAATTGGCGTGAAGTCTTCCAATGTTTCAAAAATTGTTGAGCATCTTCCACTTCTAAAACCCATAAAAGTGCTGCCCAAGCTTGCTCAGAAGATTCAAAAGTAAAATCTTTTTCTAAATCAAACAAAGACTGGAGTTTCTCCTGACTGCCTACCATATCTGGAAGATAGTCATAAGCTTGACTCTCAATCATAGAAGATAAACCTACTCGCCAATAGGGAGCCAGTAAAAGCTTATCAAACTCAACAAAGATGCGCTCCACAGAAATTTTATCTAAGAGTGGCGTTAAGGCCTTCATCGCTTCAAACGTTTCTTGCTCGAGTTCAAAACCAAGACTAGCTTGGAAACGAAAGCCACGCATGATGCGTAGCGCGTCTTCATTGAAACGTTCACTAGCTACACCGACAGCTCGCAGGACTTGATTTTCTAAATCTCTGAGACCATCAAATAAATCAACGATTTTCCCTGTCTCATCCAAGGCAAAGGCATTGACTGTGAAATCTCGGCGTTTGAGATCTTCTTCGAGTGAACGAACAAAAGAAACAGAACTTGGTCTCCGATAGTCTACATAGACATCCTCTGTTCGAAAAGTGGTGACTTCGTACTCTTCATCTCCATCTAAAACCAAAACGGTCCCATGCTCAATGCCGATATCAGCTGTGCGTGGAAAAATCTGCTTGGTCTCTTCTGGATAAGATGAAGTCGCGATATCCACATCATGGATGGGGCGGTTAAGAATGGCATCCCTAACAGAGCCACCCACAAAATAAGCCTCAAATCCTGCTTCTTTAATTTTTTCTAATACTGGTAAAGCCTTCTGAAATTCAGAAGGCATTTTTGTTAATTTCATAGTAAGTGTTCTAATCCATAGACAAGCTCATGACGCTTGACAACTTCTTTGATTCCCAAATTCACCCCTGTCATGAAGGAGCTACGATCATAGGAGTCATGACGCAGAGTCAATCCCTCTCCTTGATTTCCAAAAATGACCTCTTGATGAGCTACCAAACCAGGTAAACGGACCGAATGAATTCGCATACCATCAAAGTTAGCTCCTCGTGCTCCCGCAATGAGTTCTTCCTCATCGCTAGCACCTTGTTGAATAGACTCACGAACTTCAGCCATCAACTCAGCTGTTTTGATAGCTGTCCCGCTTGGAGCATCTTTTTTCTTATCATGGTGAAGTTCAATAATCTCCACATTTGGGAAGTATTTAGCTGCCTGTGCTGCAAATTGCATCAGTAAGACAGCACCCAAGGCAAAGTTAGGAGCAATCAATCCACCCAAGCCTTTGAAACGAGACAATTCTTTTAATTCTTCGATTTCTTGACTGGTGAAACCTGTCGTTCCTACTACTGGAGCAAAGCCATGTTCAAGAGCAAAGAGTGTATTCTCATAGGCGACAGCTGGTGTAGTAAAGTCCACCCAAACATGGGCATCAAAGCCTGCTAAGTCATTTTTATCATTGAATACTGGAATTCCTTGCCATTCAGATGCAGACTCAAAAGGATCCAAAACAGCTACTAGTTCAAGTTCAGGATCAGACAAAACCATCTGACAAGCAGATTGGCCCATTCTTCCCTTAAAACCAGCAATAATCACTCGAATACTCATCTTTACTCCTATCTAAGATACAAAGGACGTTAGCTGCCCATGAAAAATAGGGAATGGCGCTGACTTTCCACGAAAGGCAAGACAGACATCTTTTTTCAAGAGGCAGATAGTCCGTGTTCAATTTTAAGATACAAAGCCTGCAAGAACACAAAGTGAAAATAGGAGTTCTGATCAAGGAGTTTCTTTTCCTTGGAAGAACTATCTTTTTCACATAGGGTTCCAGGCGTGTTCAATTCTAAGATACAAAGGACGTTAGCTGCCCATGAAAAATAGGGAATGGCGCTGACTTTCCACGAAAGGCAAGACAGACATCTTTTTTCAAGAGGCAGATAGTCCGTGTTCAATTTTAAGATTCAAAGCCTGTAAGAACAATCTAGACGATTGGTGTATAACCTAAAGCAATACTTCCTTCTCCAAGGTGAGTCCCGATAACACTACCGAAGGTTGCAATTGAAATGTCTGTAGCTACTCCGCCGTCTAACAAAAGCTGAAGCAAATCAGCTGCTTTTTGAGGAGCATTCCCGTGAATGACAGTAATCTGGTAATTGCCATTAGCTGTTGCTTCTTTAACAATTTCAACCAAACGTTTTGTTGCTTTCTTCTCTGTACGAACCTTCTCATAAACTTCGATAACACCTTGGTCATTGAAATATAGAATTGGTTTAATGCTAAGAAGATTCCCTAAAATAGCTGCGCCATTTGATAAACGACCACCTTTAACCAGATGATCAAGGTCATCTACCATGATAAAGGCTGAAGTATTTTCAATCTGTTCGGTTAACTTATCTAGTATAGACTGGAAATCATCACCCTGCTCAGACCATTGAAACACACTTTCCACCATGAATCCTAGTGGTGCACTTGTAATTCGAGTATCAGGAAAAGCGATGGTTAGACTTTCGAACTCATCCGTCATATACTGGATGTTCTGGTGAAACCCTGAAATTCCAGAAGATAGAAAGAGACCCAAAACATGAGTATAGCCCTTTTCTTTTAATGACGATAAAATTTCATCCAACTTTGCAATACTTGGTTGACTTGTTTTAGGTAGTTCAGATGAACGAGCCATTTTTTCATAAAATTCTTGAGCGGTTAGATTTACACCTTCAACATACTCCTGTCCGTCGATATTCACAGGAATGTCAAGCACAAATAAATCTTCTTTCCGCAAGGTTTCCGCTTGTAGAAAAGCAGATGAGTCTGTTATGACCGCTAATTTCATTTTTTTAAAACTCCAAATTAATTCCTGGTAAGTCTAGTGCAATTTCCGTTACTTCATAAGTCAAACGGTTTAGCATATCCAAAGAAGGACGAGCAAGCGTCTCAACTTCTTCTTGACTAAAATCACTTGGTTGATCTACGATACGACCTTCAACGTGGTTTACTTGAGAAATAGTACCACTGATAACAAATTTATCGAAGACAATCATAAAGCTCAAAACAACTACGAGAGAAGTCACCTGATTTTCTTGGTCATGTTGAAGTAGTTGGAAGTTCACATCAACCTTTGTTTCAGGAATTCCGTTCTCATTTTCCCATTCAAAGTTACGAGCATCAAAGTGATACTGACTAACAAATTCTTGTTCACGTTTTAAATTCATCATATTCTCCATGGTTACAATTTACTTTGACATTGTAACATATTTTCTTATTTTCTGCTAACTTTCCTAAATTCCGATTTCTGCTTTCACAACTTCAGCAATGGTATCCACATAGTAATCTACTTCTTCAGTTGTTGGTGCTTCAGCCATGACTCGCAAGAGTGGCTCAGTTCCACTTGGGCGAACGAGAATACGTCCGTTGCCTGCCATTTCTGCTTCCATCTTATCGATAATAGCCTTGATAGCTGGTACTTCCATGGCCTTGTCTTTCATGGTGTTTTCCACACGGATATTAACCAATTTTTGTGGGTAAATTGTTACTTCTGAAGCCAACTGAGATAAGCTCTTACCTGTTTCTTGCATGATCTTAGTCAATTGAACTGCTGACAACTGACCATCACCAGTTGTATTGTAGTCCATCAAGATAACGTGACCTGACTGTTCTCCACCGAGATTGTAGCCTGATTTTCTCATTTCTTCAACGACATAGCGGTCTCCAACAGCAGTGACAGCTTTATTAATGCCTTCACGATCCAAGGCTTTATGGAAACCAAGGTTGGACATAACTGTTGTTACAATTGTATTTTGTGCCAATTGACCTTTTTCAGAAAGGTATTTACCGATGATATACATAATCTTATCACCGTCGACAATCTCACCATTTTCATCTACTGCAATCAAACGATCGCTGTCCCCATCAAAGGCTAAACCAATGGCAGATTTACTTTCTTTTACAAGTTCTTGCAAGGCTTCTGGATGAGTCGAACCAACATTAAAGTTAATGTTCAAACCATCTGGAGTTTCTCCAATGACAGTAATTTGAGCACCCAAATCTGCAAAAATTTGACGAGCACTTGTAAAAGCTGCTCCATTTGCAGTATCCAAGGCTACCTTCATCCCTTCAAGAGCTGTTCCAGTTGAAACCAGGTAGGCTTCATACTTGCGTAATCCTTCTGGGTAATCAACAACAGTACCTAATCCTTCAGCACTTGGACGTGGGAGAGTATCTTCACTGGCGTCAAGCAAGGCTTCGATTTCTGCTTCTTTTTCATCGTCTAGCTTAAAGCCATCGCCACCAAAGAATTTAATCCCGTTATCAAGGGCTGGGTTGTGGCTAGCTGAAATCATGACACCTGCGCTCGCTCCTTCAGTTTTCACCAAATATGCTACTGCAGGCGTAGCAAGTACACCAAGTTTATAAACGTGAATTCCCACAGAAAGAAGACCAGCAATCAAGGCTGCTTCTAGCATTTGACCTGAGATACGTGTATCGCGTCCAACAAAAACCTTAGGCGCTTCTGTCGCATGTTGACTGAGGACATATCCTCCAAAGCGACCCAATTTAAAGGCCAATTCTGGCGTTAATTCTACGTTTGCTTCTCCTCGGACTCCGTCCGTTCCAAAATATTTACCCATTTTATCATTCCTTTTCTAGTTTAATGTTTATTTTAAGATTCTGACTTCGTTTCTGCTGCTGTCGTTGAAGAGTTTTCAGTAGATGAAGTATTACTTGTTGTGGTTGTGCTACTTGTTGTTCTTACAGCTTTGGTCGTTACTTTCATAGTAGTTTCAAAAGGTGTAATCACTGTTGGTAAGACAGCCCCATTTTTATCAACAGCTTGCAAAGGAACTGATCCAGAATAGTTCCCTGTAATCTGTTCACTCGTTGGTAAAACTGCAACAATCCGATCAATCTTAGATAGTGTATCCGCATCACTAGTTACTGAAACTTTTTCATCAGAAACAGTCACACGTTCGATTATAATCTTCTCATCAATTTGACTAGAATCAATTTGAGGTACAACAGGTACATTATCTCGAGTAACTTTCTTACCAATCTTGACTGTGATCTTTTGAGGTGTTGCTACAGCTGTCAAACCACTTGGAAGATTTTCAATGGTCAAGGGAACTTCAATCGTTCCTTCTGTAGCTTGCGTCAAATCAGCAGTCACTTTAAATTTACGAGTGCTCTCTTGCATCTCACTAGCCAAGGTGACTCGATTTGAACCCGTTAGAAACACTGTTACTTCTGAGCTGAAACCACTGATAAAATATTGCTCACTATCATATTGAATATCAATCGGTACATTGACTACTGTATTGGTATAGGTTTCAGTTTTAGTTTGTCTTGCGTTGGTATTGTTTTGATAATTGATTGATGTTGCATAGATAAACAGGACACATGCAAAGAGGAGTGAGGAGATGATATAAAGACTATTTCTTTTCATTATTCCAGCCTCCTAATAGACGTTCTTTTAAGCTTAGTTCTTGTTCATCCTTAGGTATCAGAATACGACGTAGTTCTTCCTCGAATTCTTCCAAACTTAGATCATGTTTGAAGACACCGTTATAGGTGATAGATATACCTCCAGTTTCTTCAGATACAACAAAAGTAAGGGCATCTGAAACTTCTGATAAACCTATGGCTGCACGGTGACGAGTTCCGAACTCTTTGGAAATACCTGTGTTTTCAGTCAGTGGTAAATAGGCAGAAGTTACTGCAATCCGATCTCCACTGATAATGACTGCACCGTCATGGAGAGGCGTATTAGGGATAAAGATGTTAATTAATAACTCAGCAGAAATCTTAGCATCCAAAGAAATTCCTGTAACGATGTACTCCTGCAAGGTTCTCACACGTTGAACAGCTACCAAAGCTCCAATCTTTCGCGGGCTCATATACTCAACCGATTTTACAAAAGCTTGTACCATCTGCTCCTCTGAACTCATAGGAGTATTTGAAAAGAAGTCCGTAGCTCGACCTAATCGTTCCAAACCTGTCCGAATTTCTGGAGAAAAGATAACAACCGCTGCGATAACTCCATAGGTAATCAATTGGTTAATCAACCAGGAAATAGTCGTCAAGCCTAAAAAATTAGCCGCAATCTGAGCTAAGATAAAAACTAAAACGCCTCGAACCAGAATCATAATCTTGGTTCCTGCAATTGATTTTGTAAATTGATATAAGATATAAGCGACGATTAGAATATCAATCACATTTATCGCAATACTCCAAGGACTGGAAAACAAACTAGACCAGTATTGAAGATTAGATAATTGCTGAAAATTCATCCTGTGTCCCCTCTCCAAAAAAGCTTCTCTTCATTATACCATTTTTAATGGAAATTTTCTCTCCCCTACCTCATTTTAAATTGGTAGAAAATATGATAGAATAAAATGATAAAAATGAAATAAGGAGAAACCATGTCTGAATTATATGATATCACCATCATAGGGGGTGGCCCAGTTGGTCTTTTCGCAGCCTTTTATGCAAATTTACGTCAAGCTAAAGTACAAATCATTGACTCTCTTCCTCAATTAGGTGGCCAACCTGCCATTCTTTATCCTGAAAAACAAATTCTTGATGTCCCAGGTTTCCCAAATCTCACTGGTGAAGAACTAACTAATCGCCTCTTAGAACAACTAAAAGGTTTTGATACACCAGCCCACCTCAATGAAACTGTTCTTGACATTGAAAAAGAGAATGATGTATTTAAGATAACAACTACCAAAGGTATTCATAGTAGTAAAGCTGTCATTATCGCTATGGGTGGAGGTGCCTTTAAACCGCGTCCACTTGAATTGGAAGATGTTGAAGATTACGAAAATATCCACTACCACGTTTCCAACATTCAACAATATGCCGGCAAGAAAGTAACCATCCTGGGTGGAGGAGACTCTGCTGTGGACTGGGCCTTAGCTTTTGAAAAGATTGCTCCAACAACACTTGTTCACCGTCGAGACAACTTCCGGGCCCTCGAACATAGTGTCCAAGCCCTTCAAGAATCATCTGTCAGCATCAAAACACCATTTGTGCCAAGTCAAGTTCTTGGAGATGGAAAAACTCTTGACAAGCTTGAAATCACAAAAGTCAAATCCGATGAGACCGAAACTATTGAACTCGACCACCTCTTTGTCAACTATGGCTTCAAATCATCAGTTGGTAATCTTAAAAACTGGGGATTAGAACTGAATCGCCATAAGATTATTGTCAATAGCAAGCAAGAATCAAGCCAAGCTGGAATTTACGCTATCGGTGACTGCTGCTACTACGATGGTAAGATTGACTTGATTGCAACAGGTCTTGGTGAAGCACCAACTGCTGTCAACAATGCCATTAACTACATCGACCCTCAACAAAAAGTGCAACCAAAACACTCAACAAGTTTATAAGAAAAGAACCACGAATCTTACGATTCGTGGTTTTAAATTTCGTCAGCAATTTTATTAATCTTTCTCAGTCGATGATTGACACCACTTTTTGTGAGTGGATTTGTCAAACTGTCTGCCAATTGCTGGATAGAGTAGTCCGGATGTTGGATACGCAAATGCGCTACTTCTTGCAAATCTACTGGTAGGCTATCTAGACCTACGGTATCAATGATTTTACTGATATTGTTGATGGTTCTCATGCTCGCAGAAACCGTACGAGCGATATTTGCTGTCTCTGCATTATTAGCACGATTGAGATCATTCCGAGTTTCTCGGAGAATCTTGACGCCTTCAAAAGTATCTCTCGCCTCCATGGCTCCCACTAAAATTAGGAAATCCATAATATCTTCCGCTCGCTGAAGATAGGTCACTGCCCCCTTTTTTCGTTCGATAACCTTTGCATCTAGCAAGAACTGCTGCAAGAGCGAAGCGAGTCCTTGGGCGTGGTCTACATAAACAGAACTAATTTCCAACTGATATTTCCCTGACTCGGGATCTCTGATGCTCCCATTTGCTAAGAAAGCTCCACAGAGATAGGCACGACCTGCTTCCTCATCTCCTAAAATATCTGGATCAATCCCTGTTTCTAAACCAAAGAAAGAATCAGCCAAACGCAAATCTGCCAGTAATTCCTGGACTCGCTCATCCGTAAATACAGTATAGACGCGATTTTTCCGTAGATTACTTCTCTGGTGGTGACGAATCTCAGACTTGATGCCGTAAAAGTGCAAGAAAGATTCATAGAGATGACGAGCCAACTTAGCATTTTCTGTAATGACGGACAAGGTCAAACCAGAGCTCGATAAACCAATACTACCCGACATCTTGATAATAGCTGACAATTCATGACGACTCAGGTGATGCTGACTTAAAATTTCTTCTTTTACTGCTACTGTAAAACTCATTTTCTCACCTGTATGATCCGCATGAGCTCATCTACGATTAAATCACCATCGTGAAAGGCTCCCCCATTTTCCAAGCGTAGAAAGTTGGATGAAATGACACGTGGGACTTGCTTACGCAAACCTTCAAAATCATGCTCAACCTGAACCAAATACTCATCAAAACGGTTGGTATCCATATAATCCCTCGGAACCTTTTCGATGTTAACAAGGACAGTATCGATAAATGGACGGCCCAAATGACGATGCAAGACTTCTACGTGATCACTATCTGAGAAATGCTCCGTTTCTCCACGTTGAGTCATAATATTGCAGACATAAGCAACCTCTGCCTTAGTTTCCAGAAGTGCCTGACCGATTTCTTCGATGACGATATTAGGTAAAATCGAAGTAAAGAGGGAGCCTGGACCCAAGACAATCATATCACTCTCAAGAATGGTATTGACAACTCTGCGACTTGCCTGTGGCTTTTCATCATCCAGAGTGTTTGTCACATAGACATGGTCAATCATTCCTGGATGATCTGCAATGTGACTTTCCCCAGCTACTTCTGAACCATCTTTAAAGACAGCATGGAGTGTCAAAGGATGGTCACTTGATGGGAAAATCTTCCCTGTAGTATGGAAGAATTTACTCAGCAATTGCATGGCATTATAGGTCGAACCCTGCATTTCAGATAATCCAGCTATGATAATGTTTCCTAATGGATGACCAGCAAAAGCACCAGCATCCTCTGAAAAACGGTATTGAAAGACCTTTTCATAAAACTTAGGCATATCAGACATGGCTACGAGGACATTGCGAAGATCCCCTGGAGGTGTCAACTGTTGAATATTCTTACGCAATTCACCTGAAGAACCACCATCATCCGCAACGGTTACTATGGCTGCAATTTCGACGTCTTTTTCCCGTAGACTATTTAAAATAACAGGGATTCCGGTTCCTCCACCAATTACCGTAATTTTGGGTTTTCTCATGAACGGTTTACCGTTTCCTTTCTTCGGTCTTTATCACGATGACTTTCATTTACAGGCCAACTTTTAGATAGGTCATTCGCTAAACGCTTGGCAAAAGCAACACTTCGGTGTTGGCCACCAGTACAACCAATCGCAATAGTTAAGACTGATTTGCCTTCTTTTTTATAGCCTGGTAGGATTGGTTCAACCAAGGCTAACAAATGACGGTAAAAATCTTCAGATTCTTCATGGTTCATGACATAGTCATAAACTGCCTGGTCCTCACCTGTCTGATTACGAAGTTCTGGCAAATAGTATGGGTTTGGTAAAAAGCGAACATCAAATACCAAATCGGCATCAATTGGAATGCCGTATTTAAACCCAAATGACATGACCTCGATACGGAAAGACTGAGTTTGTTCTTGGTCCGAAAATTGCTCTGCAATGGTTTTACGAAGTTCACGAGGAGTTAACTCTGTTGTGTCAACCACGTTTTGACTCATATTTTTTAATGGAGCCAAGAGTTCGCGTTCCAACTTGATCCCGTCCAAGATACGACCATCTGCTGCTAGTGGGTGACTTCTTCTTGTTTCCTTATAGCGTGCCACTAATTCCTTATCAGCTGCATCCAAAAACAGAATCTTGAAATCCAAATCATCTTGGTTTTCCAATTCATCTAAGACAGCCTGAATCTCTGAGAAGAAAGAACGGCTACGCATATCCACCACTAGGGCTAACTTATGGTCATCGTCCTTGGTCTCGACCAACTGCAAAAACTTTGGCAAGAGAGCAGGCGGCATATTATCAATGGTAAAATATCCTAAATCTTCAAAGGACTGAATGGCTACAGTTTTTCCTGCACCACTCATCCCTGTCACAATCACCAGGTGAAGTTGTTTCATTGTCATCATAGTCTCCTTATATCAAAAGAAGTTTGGAAGAACCAAACTTCTACTAGCTTATCCAATCTCTGCGATGACTTCAATTTCGACTTTTACATCGCGAGGAAGACGAGCTACTTCCACAGCTGAACGAGCTGGAAATTCCTTGTTAAAGGCTGTTTGGTAAACCTCATTAAAAGGAACAAAGTCGTTCATATCACTCAAGAAACAAGTTGTTTTAACAACATGATCAAAATCTGTTCCTGCCTCTGCTAAAATAGCTCCAATATTTTTCAAGACTTGTTCAGTCTGTTCTTGGATTGTTTCTCCTACGATTTCTCCAGTTTCAGGAGATAGAGGGACTTGACCGCTAGCGAACAAAAGGTTGCCAACGATTTTTCCTTGAACGTAAGGCCCGATTGCCTTTGGAGCTTTATCTGTATGAATTGTTTTTGCCATTTGTATTCCTCACAGTTTTTCTAAAATAGCATCCCAAGCCTGATCCATTCCTGCTTTTGTCACAGATGAAAAGAGGATAAAATCATCACTTGGATCAAAGTTTAATTTCTTTTTAATAGCTGATTCGTGCTTGTTCCATTTGCCACGCGGAATCTTGTCTGCTTTAGTCGCCACGACGATGACAGGAATCTCATAATACTTAAGAAATTCGTACATCTGCACATCATCAGCCGTCGGATCATGACGAAGGTCAACGAGACTAACAACCGCTCGAAGATTTTCTCGAGTGGTCAAGTACTCCTCAATCATACGTCCCCATTTTTCGCGTTCCTTTTTGGAAACACGGGCATAACCATAGCCAGGCACATCCACAAAACGCATCTTATCATCAATGTTAAAGAAATTGAGTAGTTGTGTTTTTCCTGGTTTTCCAGAGGTACGAGCTAGATTTTTACGATTGAGCATGGTATTGATAAAACTTGATTTACCAACATTTGAGCGCCCTGCAAGAGCAATCTCAGGAAGTTCATCCTGCGGATAGTGGGACTTGTTGGCTGCACTCAGCAAAATCTCAGCATTGTGTGTATTGATTTCCATAGTCACCTCTAGGCTGTCTCTAGAATTGGCTTAGCCGTTCCGTCAACCGCTTCTTTTGTGATACGAACTGTTTTCACATTTTCTTGACTTGGAACCTCAAACATAACATCTAGCATGGTTTCTTCGATGATTGAGCGAAGACCACGCGCACCCGTTTTACGTTCGATGGCTTTGTTTGCAATTTCTTGGAGAGCTTCGTCGTCAAATTCAAGCTCTACATCATCATAAGAAAGCAAGGTCTGGTATTGTTTAACCAAGGCATTTCTTGGTTCCTTCAAGATGCGAACCAAATCATCTACGGTCAACTGCTCCAAGGCTGCAAAGACAGGCAAGCGTCCAATCAACTCAGGAATAATACCGAATTTTTGAATATCCTCTGCGATGATTTCTTGCATATATGAGCTGTTTTCGTCAATCGCTTTATTATTTTGGCCAAAACCAATAACTTTTTCACCCAAACGTTGTTTGACGATTTCTTCGATGCCATCAAAGGCACCACCCACGATGAAGAGGATGTTTTTAGTATCCACCTGAATCATCTCTTGTTGTGGATGTTTGCGTCCACCTTGAGGCGGTACGCTGGCTACAGTTCCCTCGATGATCTTGAGAAGGGCTTGTTGCACCCCTTCACCAGAAACATCACGTGTGATAGACACGTTCTCGCTCTTCTTAGCAATCTTGTCGATTTCGTCTACGTAGATAATTCCACGTTCTGCACGTTCGATGTTAAAGTCAGCTGCCTGCAAGAGTTTGAGGAGGATATTTTCCACGTCCTCACCTACATAACCAGCCTCAGTAAGAGCTGTTGCATCTGCAATGGCAAATGGTACATTCAAACTTCTAGCAAGAGTTTGAGCAAGGAAAGTCTTCCCTGATCCAGTTGGGCCAATCATTAGAATGTTTGATTTTTGCAAATCAACATCTTCAGTCTCTTCACGAGTGTCATGGAAATTAATGCGCTTGTAGTGGTTATATACAGCCACTGCCAGAGCACGTTTGGCACGATCTTGACCAATCACATAGTGGTTCAAAATGTTTAGGAGTTCGATTGGTTTTGGTACTTCAGACAAGTCTGCCAAGACTTCCTCAGCCAACTCCTCACGAATGATCTCCTGGGCCAACTCCACACATTCATTACAGATAAAGGCATTGTTCCCAGCGATTATTTTTTTAACTTCTTCTTGGCTTTTGCCACAAAACGAGCAATAAACCATCATATCATTTTTCCTATTTGTAGGCATGATTCCCTTCCGTTCTAAATGATTTTTCTATCTAAAATAAGGTCATATAAAAAGCATGAATGCTATTCACCAAGTTTGTAAAGGCATTTAGCCAAAGCAGAGTAGCAAGTCCATAGCGCTTTTTACGAAAAGCGTGTGATCCAGCCACAAGACAGACAGCACACAAAAGAGCTGTAAAAAATCCAAAAATACTGCGCTCCATTAGACTTCCTTTCTCTTTCTATATTCGATGGTAAAATCATAGGCATTTTTCTCATCCTTGATATAAGATTTGCTTGCAACAGTCTCAAAAACAGTCAAGTCGAAATCTGATGGAAAAAAAGTATCCCCTTCAACTTGAGCATGGATTTGTGTCACAATAATCTCATCGAGATAAGGTTCAAAAAGCTGAAAAATCTGCTTGCCACCGAGGATGTAGAGATTTTTATCCTGATGATGATACCATTCTAAAACATCCTCAACATTTTGAAAGACCAGAGCACCTTCAATTGACTCTTCGGGATTACGCGTCAAAATCAAGGTTTCACGTCCTGGAAGCAATCGTCGACCCATCCCATCAAAGGTTACACGACCCATTAAAATGGCATGATTCAAGGTTGTTTCTTTAAAATGTTTTAACTCTGCTGGCAAATGCCAAGGTAAACGATCCTCTTTCCCGATTACACCCTTTTCATCTTGAGCCCAAATGGCTACGATTTTCTTTGTCATGCTTTCATCCTTTTCATTGATAGTTCTATTTTATCAAAAATCTTCAAAAAAGACTGTTTTGGAACGCCCTCCGAAATAGAAAAAATCCGTAGAAAATTTCTACGGATTTTTGACAAAATAGAGTATCTTACAATCCAGGTGCTTGACCCAACTCTGCTGCAAGCATCCAGACAGTTTTTTCAAGATCTGCCTTAGCACCAACGAAGATATCATTAGTAACATCATCACCTTCCTCATCAGTTACATCCAATGCTTTTTGGAAGAGTGTGATGAGGTAACGATAAATTTCAAGGACACGTTCCAAACTTTCTTCTACGTTACGGAACTCTCCAACACCTTCTTCGATTTCACTGTGTTGAAGGAATTCTGTCAAAGTAGAGTATGGTTTGCCACCAAGTGTAATCAAGCGTTCGCTGATTTCATCAAGATAACCATCTAGACTATCCATGTATTCATCCATCTTTGGATGCCATACCATAAATCCACGTCCACGCATGTACCAGTGTACTTGATGAAGAGCAATATGTGCTACGTACAAGTCAGCTACTGCTTGATTCAAAACTTCCTTTGTATTTACTAGCGCTTCTGCTGCTGGTTTAGTTAATGTTGCTACATCTTTTAATGCATCTTTTTTCAATTCTACCATTTTTCTCACCTCATAATATTATTTTTGTAACCATATTTATTGATTACTACCTCAGTATACTACACCTAGTAGACAAAAGCAAGAAAATTAACCCATATTAAAAAAGTTGTAATTGACTGATAATTTAAGAAAATGAGTGGCTATTTACCCTAGCTATTTTCTCTGTTTTTACCAGAAAATTGACTTTGATAAAGGTCATAATAGAAACCTTTTGCAGCTAGGAGACTTTCATGATTTCCTTGTTCGATAATCTGCCCATCTTTCAGCACCAAAATTTTGTCAGCTTCCTGAATAGTCGAAAGTCGATGGGCAATGACAAAGCTTGTTCTCCCTTTCATCAAACGTTTCATAGCCTTTTGAATCAAGAGTTCTAGACGAGTATCGACTGATGAGGTCGCTTCGTCCAAAATTAAGATTGTAGGATCCGCCAAGAGAGCACGCGCGATAGTTAACAACTGTTTTTGCCCAAGAGAAATATTACTTGACTCTTGGTTCATTTCCATGTTATAGCCACCAGGAAGGGTGCGGATAAAGTGGTCAACATTGGCCGCCTTAGCAGCTTCAACGATTTCTTCATCTGTTGCCTCAAGATTTCCAAAGCGAAGATTTTCCTTGATACTGCCTTCATAGAGCCAGGCATCCTGTAGGACCATACCAAACTGTCGACGATAGTCCTGACGAGACAAGTCACGAATATCTTGGCCATCCACTAAAATGGCACCAGCTGTCACATCGTAAAAACGCATGAGAAGGTTAATCAAGGTTGTTTTCCCTGCTCCAGTAGGTCCAACGATAGCTACCATCTCTCCAGGTTCAACATCTAAATTAAAATTGCGAATCAATGGTTTGTTTTCCACATATTGGAAATCGACATTTTTGAAACTAACTTGGCCTGTCAATGGTGCTAGTTCTTTCACTTCAGCAGTTTGGACTTCTTCCTGTTCATCTAGAACTTCGAAGACACGATCAAGCGAAGACTTAGCACTTTGCATTTGCCCTGCTAATTGAGTAATATTTTGGATTGGCTGGCTGACTTGCCACACATACTGAACGAAGGCCTGCATATTACCAATCGTCAAGCGCCCTGCAATAACCTGCAATCCACCTAAGACAGCTACAATTAAGTAAGTTAAATCAGACACGATGTGAAGAGCAGGCATCATCAAACCTGAAATAAAGCTCGCCTTAAATCCGACTTGTTGCAATTCATCCGTAATCTTTTCAAATCTCTCTTGAGAGTTTTCTTCGCGTCCGAAAAGTTTTAAAACATTGAAACCTGTCAAGTTTTCCTGTACAAATCCATTCATACGTCCCAATATAGCTGCCTGCTGTTTAAAGTATGGCTGCGAACGATTTAGAATTGTTTTGGCTCCAAAATAAGTCACTGGAATCGACAAGATAACAATGATAGCCAACTGAAGATTTAGATAGAGGACCATACCCATAACAAAAATAATGGTAAAGACTGCATTAACAATCTGTAAGAAGGATTGTTGGAGTGCATTAGATACGGTCTCTACATCACTAGTAAAACGTCCCAGCAAATCTCCAAATTGGTGCTTGTCAAAGTAAGACACAGGGATGCGGTTGATTTTTTCGCTCATTTCATTTCGCAAATCCTGTATCATAGACTGGACAGCATTGGTCATGAAATAGTTTGAGTAATAAGAACCCAACTCATAGAAAAGCCCACGCAAGAGATAAATCACTAGAATTACTGCGATATAGCTAGTATTAATACCTGCTCCTGCAACACCATTTGCCATGGCAAGGAGGTTGCTGGTTAACTCAGTGATAGCAAGCCCCAATATGAATGGCTCGATAACACTCATTATGACGCTGACTATTTTCAAGAAGACTGCAAAGAAAACAGAGAAACGGTAGGCTTTTAAATAACTCCATAGACGAGCTAGGCTAGATTGTTGTTTCATCCTTTACCTCCTATTCTTCTGTCAGAGACGCATTTTTCAACTGCGACTCAGCAATTTCTCGATAGATGTCATTGGTTTCCATCAATTCTTCATGACGACCACGGCCAACTATTTCGCCCTTATCAAGGACGATAATCTGGTCCGCATCCATGATAGTTCCAACACGTTGCGCAACAATCAATACCGTAGCGTCTTGAGTCACTTCCTTGAGACGACGACGCAAGATAGCATCTGTACGGTAGTCCAAGGCTGAGAAGGAATCATCAAAGATATAGATATCCGGACCCTTGATGACTGCGCGGGCAATCGACAAGCGTTGCTTTTGACCACCTGATAGATTGCTTCCCCCTTCAGCCAGATGAGTTGCAAAACCTTCTTCTCGACTCTCGATAAAGTCTTTGGCTTGGGCTACATCAGCTGCTTGGTGCAAGTCCTCATGACTGGCGTCCTCTTTTCCGTAACGGAGGTTATCTGCGATAGTCCCTGTAAAGAGCAAGGCTTTTTGTGGAATAAATCCAATCTTTTGGCGGAGTGATTTGAGACGGTAATCCCGGACATCAACACCATCGACCTTAATCTTCCCCAGTGTAACATCATAAAAACGAGGAATTAACTGAACCAGAGTAGACTTACCTGACCCAGTCGAACCGATAAAAGCAATGGTTTCTCCCGGTTTAGCAGTAAAGGAAATATTATGCAAAACAGGGCTTTCCGTCTCACCAGGATAGGCAAAGGTCACATTATCAAATTCTAAGTAACCATGTGTTTCTGTTTCTTGAATTCCGTCCTCATTTGGATCAATGGAAATAGGCATATCCATGATTTCCTTCAAACGCTCACTAGACACAGCTGTACGTGGATACATGGTAAAGAGGTTTGACAAGAAAAGGAAGGACAAAAGAGCGTGGAAACTATACTCGATGAAGGCTACCAAATCCCCAATCTGCAAACTTCCTTGCTTGAGAGGATCTAGAGCAAACCAAACGATAGCTACAATCATGGCAATAATGATTTGCACAAAAAGCGGCTCCGTCAAACCAGTCAATTTGAACAAACGATTTGAATTATCCGCATAGATCGCATTTTTCTCTTCGAAACGGTTTTCTTGGAAGTCTTCACGAGCAAAGGCACGAATCACTCGCAAGCCCATCAAATTTTCACGGACATATTGGTTTATCTTGTCCAGTGTTTTCTGTTGTTTTTCAGATAAGGGGCGCGTTTTCACTGCCACATAAAGGACTACTACAGCTAGAAAAGGAACTGAAAAAGCAACAATCCAGGCTAGTGAGGGGCTGGTTAAGAAAATCATGAGAATACTCGACAGCATCATCATGGGAGTGATAACACCCAGCTTAAGCGTCTGCTCAGCAAACTGCATAAGGACAAAGGCATCACTGGTAATACGAGTAACCAATGAAGAAACACCAATTTGTTCATATTCGTGATGAGAATACTCTTGCAGCTTAGCATAGACATCATTTCGCATGTCCTTAACCATATTGGTGGTCAATTTACTAGCAGCATAGGATAGAACAACCCGCCCAAATGTCCCCAAGACGATAATAACCAACATTACGATAGCCCAAAAATAGAGCTTTTCTTCATTACCTTGATTAATCCCCTGGTCAATCATGCGAGCAAGAACAGTCGGTAGCCCAAGATTGACAATCACAAAGAAAATAGCTCCGAAGAAGTCTAACACTAACCACTTGGGATAACGTTTGAGATAAGACCAAATGTAAAGCATGATTCTCCTTTCTTTTTCTTCTAATACTCTTCGAAAATCAAATTCAAACCACGTCAGCCTCACCTTGCCGTACTCAAGTACAGCCTGCGGCTAGCTTCCTAGTTTGCTCTTTGATTTTCATTGAGTATAAAATGCAGAAAAGAGCGTGCTTTCGCACGCCTTTTTACTAAAAAGAAGACAGGCAGTCTTAACCTCGAGGGAGGGAACTGTCTGTCTCAGATATTTGAAGCTTATTTTACAAAGTCAAGCAATGCCAAGAAGCTTTCTGGATCAAGTGATGCACCACCAACAAGAGCTCCGTCAACGTCTGGACAAGCCATGTATTCTGCAACGTTTTCAGGTTTAACTGAACCACCGTATTGAACACGTACTTTATCAGCTACTTCTTGACCAAAGTCAGCTGCTACAACGTCACGAACCACTTTACACATTTTTTGTGCATCGTCTTGTGATGCAGATTTACCAGTACCGATCGCCCAGATTGGCTCATAAGCGATAACAGATGCAGCTACTTGCTCAGGAGTCAAACCAGCCAAAGCAGCAGATACTTGAGCACCTACGAATTCAGCTGCTTTACCAGCTTCGTAAGTTTCAAGACTTTCACCACAACAGATGATTGGAAGCATACCGTTAGCAAAGATTGCTTTTGCTTTTTTGTTAATGTCTTCGTCTGTTTCGTGGAAGTAGTCACGACGTTCTGAGTGACCGATAACAACGTAGTCAGTACCGATTTCTTTCAAAACTTGTGGGCTAGTTTCACCTGTGAAAGCACCTGCATTTTCAAAGTAGCAGTTTTGAGCAGCAACTTTAAGGTTTGAACCTTTAGCAGCAGCAAGAACAGTTGTCAAGTCAAGAGCAGGTACAGCAACCCCAGCTTCAACAAGGTCTGATGAAGGAAGTTTTGATGCTACAGCTTCAACGAATGCTTTTGCTTCTTCTGGGTTTTTGTTCATTTTCCAGTTACCAGCGATAAATGGTTTACGTGACATTTCACATACCTCTTTTTTCATTTTATTTTCTACTTATTTTATCATAAATATAGGGAGCTTGCAAATTTTACTCTGTAACTAGAAGTCTTCTTTTCAAATACTTTCCAGTCGTCAATTCTATTTAGAGTCTGGCTTTCTCCTAGTTAATTTGACCACTGCTTCCGTCCGAGCAGTGTGTGGAAACATATCAACCGACTGGATATAATGCAGGTCATAGACTTCAACCAAGCGAACTAAATCACGCGCCAGGGTAGATACATTGCAGGAAATGTAGACCATCTTTTCAGGAGCGTAATTAACGATGGTATCCAAGAGTTTGTCATCTAAACCGGTACGAGGCGGGTCTACAATCAAGGCATCCGCACGATAGCCTTCCTTATACCATCTAGGGATAATCTCTTCTGCTGTACCTGCCTCATAGTGGGTATTACTATACCCCATACGCTGGGCATTTGCCTTAGCATCCTCGATAGCTTCAGGAATAATATCCATCCCCCTCAGACTTTTAACTTTTTTGGCAAAGGCAAAACCAATGGTTCCAACACCACAGTAGGCATCAATCAGATGGTCATTCTCAGTTACGTCCAAGGCCTTAACGGCTTCACTATAGAGGATTTCAGTCTGTTCAGGATTGAGTTGGTAAAAAGCTCGTGGTGAGAGAGAAAACTCATAGTTTAATACACCCTCACGAATACTATCCTGTCCCCAAATAATCTCAGTCTTTTCCCCGTAAATCTCACTAGTTTTAGCAGTATTGGTATTGACTGCGACAGTCACTACTTCAGGATAATCCTTGACTAAATCTTTCACAAATTGAGTCAGATTTAATTGACGATTGGTCACAATGATAATCTGAACTTCCCCAGTTTTCCGTGCTCGACGAACCATGATGGTCCGAACTCCAAGGATTTTCCGTTCATCTGTAATCGGAATTTGATGATAGGTCAAGAGTTCGGCAATGCGATTAGCAATCGCTTGCGTCTCCTTGTCTTGAACCAGACAGTCTTTTAACTCGACCAGATAGTGGGAATTCTGAGCATACAAACCTGCCTTGACTTGACCTTTAAACTTTCGAGTTTGGAATTGCAATTTAGCTCGATAATACTTGGGTTCCTGCATACCAATGGTTGGTCTGATTTCATAGTTTTCGTAACCAGCGGGTGCAAATTTCTTCAGAGCTTGATGGAGAAGGTCCGTTTTAAACTCCAGCTGCTTGTCGTAATGCAGATGCATGATTTGACAGCCACCACACTCATTATAAATGGTGCAGTCTGGTACCACTCGAAACTTAGATTTTTTATTGACCTCAAGGAGTTTAGCCTCAACGTAGTTACGCTTAACGGAAGTCACCTGACAATAGATATCTTCACCCTTGAGGGCGCCTGGAACAAAAACAAGGGTTTTCTGGAAAAATCCGATACCTTCCCCGTTTATCCCCATACGCTTAATTTTTAATGGAATTTTTTGTTTGACTTTAAGACTCATAAGTCTATTATACCACGTAGTTTCTCAATGTTTAAGAATATGTTACAATAAAACCATGAATACAAAGATATCTCATTTTTCCCCATTGGATTTTCCTGATCAATTACGAACTTATATAGAGGGAGCAACTCTTTCTGACAGCTCTTCTCATTCATGCGCAAGGGTTCTCTATCTTGATTCAGGTTACTATTTGAAAATAGATCAAAAGGGAAGATTAGAGCGAGAAGCTAGCATTGCGAGTTGGTTTGAACAAGAGGGAATAGGAACTCCAGTCATCCACTATCTATCTACAGATAAAGACTACCTCCTGACTAAAGAGGCAATTGGTCATAATACTCTCGCTTTTTTAGACCAGCCAGAGACAATCTGCCGTACCATGGCAGAGGCTCTTAAAAAGCTTCACAGTTTTTATCCGCAAAATTTTCCATCAGATAATCATTTACAAGCCTATAAAGAAAGAGCCTTGAAAAACTACGAAAAAGGTGAGTTCTATGCCAAGGCCCTCCTACCCCAATTCCGGATTAGTAGCCGCGAAGAGGCCTTCCAACTCATCCAAGAACAAGGGCATCTTTTAAAGACAGATGCCTTTATTCACGGGGATGCCTGTCTACCGAACTTTATTCTAAAGGATGCTGACCACTTCTCTTGCTTTATTGATCTTGGCTTAGCTGATTTCAGTGACCGACATATCGATCTCTTTTGGGCAGTTTGGTCCCTCAACTATAACCTACATGACCCTAAATACGCTGAACTATTTCTTGACTGTTACGGGAAAGAGCTGGTTGATAGCAATAAACTTCGACTCGTTGCTGCCTTTGAAGCGTTTGGATAAAAGGAAAACCATGAAAATCACAAAACTAGAAAAGAAAAAACGTCTCTATCTGCTAGAACTTGATAGCGACCAAACCTGCTATATTACAGAGGATACCATTGTTCGCTTTATGTTGACCAAGGATAAGGAAATTAGTCCCCAAGAATTTTCAGGTATTCAGATCTTTGCACAATTTTCCTACGGAAAAAACTTGGCGCTCTATCACTTATCCTTCAAGGCCCGTACTGAAAAAGAAGTCAGAGACTATTTAGTTAAACATGAGATTGATGAGAAAATCATACCACAAGTCATCCAAGCCCTCAAGGATGACAACTGGATCAATGACCGTCAATATGCTTATGCGATCATCAATTCCAATCAGCTATCTGGTGACAAGGGAAGCTACATGCTCATACAAAAGATTTCTCAAAAAGGAGTTGCTAAGGCTGTTATCCAAGACGTCTTACAAGAATTTGATCTGACGGAAGTCGCAGAGCGTACAGCCGAAAAACTACTGAAAAAATATCAGGGTAAATTGCCTGCTCGTGCTCTACAAGACAAGATAATCCAAAATCTTACCAACAAAGGGTTTTCCTACTCGGAATCTAAAACAGCCTTTGACCAACTGGATAGCCAGATCGAAGAGGAAACCGTTCAGGAACTAATCTTTAAAGAGTTGGATAAGCAATATCGGAAATATTCGCGTAAGTATGAAGGATACGAACTCAAGCAGCGTTTGACCCAAGTTTTAGCACGAAAAGGCTACGATTTTTCGGATATAGCCAGCGCTCTCAGAGAATATCTTTAATTTTTTCATGAAAAACTAAGAACTTTAAACAAAAATATGATACAATAGTAAACGATAAACTTATAAATTGTAGAAAGTTGGTTAGTTATGAAACTTCCAAAAGAAGGCGACTTTATTACAATTCAAAGTTATAAGCATGATGGGAGTCTTCACCGTACTTGGCGAGACACCATGGTACTAAAAACAACAGAGAACGCTATTATCGGCGTCAACGACCACACACTTGTTACCGAAAGTGACGGTCGTCGTTGGGTGACTCGAGAGCCGGCTATTGTTTACTTTCACAAAAAATATTGGTTTAATATCATTGCCATGATTCGTGATAATGGGATTTCCTACTATTGCAACATGGCTAGCCCATACTATCTAGACGAAGAAGCTTTAAAATACATCGACTATGATTTAGATGTTAAAGTTTTTACAGATGGAGAAAAACGCCTCTTGGACGTCGAAGAGTATGAACGTCACAAGCGCAAGATGAATTATCCTGATGATTTAGACTATATTTTGAAAGAGCATGTTAAGATTCTTGTTGATTGGATTAACAATGAACGAGGCCCCTTCTCAGAAGCCTATGTCAACATTTGGTACAAACGCTACGTAGAACTAAAGAATCGGTAAAGTTGTCAAACTAGGGTGTCTGCCCTAGTTTTTTTATAATCAAAAAACCTGCCTTAAAGCAGGTTTTCCTTTAAATATCTAACTTTGTAACAGTAAATTTGATGTGGGAATAATCTTTTTCGATATCCTTATCTACCATAAAGGCTGTTGCATCCTTCTTGACCTGCACCAAGTCGATATTCTGGGCTTGAGCAGCATAGACACAACCACAGTAACATTGACGATAGATATCATACTCTTCACACATTTCTACAGAGCGTTTATAGCCTTGATTTTTCTTAAAGTCGCTTGGAAGATAATGAGTGGTGTAGATTTTCTGCACATCAATCCCGATACTATTGATAGTTTGTGAATTTTTGTGAGGACTGATGGTTAGGGCTGAGCCAAAGTAGTCAAAGCCCAAGTCCATAGCTACTTGAGCTGTCTTATCCAAACGATAGTCAAAACAAACCTTGCAACGATCGCCACCTTCAGGTTCTTCTTCCAAACCTCGAACCAGTTTACGGTATTCATTGGGTTCATAAGGTGCTTCTAGATATTGGACGTTATTGCCAGTTCGCTCATTAAAATCACTGACAAACTTTTTTGTCACATATGCACGCTTATGATATTCAGCTTTGGGATGGATATTTGAATTAGCAAAATAAATGGTCACATCGGCATACTTAGTCAAGTACTCTAAAGTGTAGGTACTGCAGGGAGCACAACAGACGTGCATGAGAATAGTTGGTCTTTCTTCATTTTTTTCCCAAACTTGGACCATCTTTTGCATGACACGGTCATAGTTGATCTTTTGATTGGGATTCATCTTACTTAGAATTTCTTCTACATCAATCATGCTCTTCTCCTTTTCTTCTTGTTATTTTATCACAAGAAGGCTCTTTGGGCAAATAGGGTTTCGTGCTTTATTCAGTTTTTAAGTTCTGATTTAATAGCTTACCCATCCTTTTTAGACTGATTATTAATATAGGATAAATTAAAAGTAAGATAAGGCCTAGAACTATAAAGACAGCTACAAGCCCCCAACGATCAATCAACCAACCTGTCAATGGGAAAATGACAATCATGGAAAGACTAAAGAGCATAGAATTGATACTAAGCATAGTTGCTCTTACACTGGAAGGTAAATAACCTTGTAAGTCATTGAAATAGATAGGCTGATAAACTGCATAAAGTGTATCAGTTAAAAGATATACGAGAAGAAAGGCAAAGGGTGTCCCAGAAAACACCAACAACAAGGCCAAACCTGTTAGTGCAACAAGAGTCGGAAAAACTCGATTGCTATTCCATTTTTTACCAATTTGACTAGCTACATAAACTGCTATAAGATTTAAGCCACTACCAATCAGCATGACCAGCGATACCTGCCATCCTGCTAAGTCACTTATTTTCTGCTGATAGTAAAAGTAAAACATGCACATGAGTGTCCCGACTAACTGATAAGTCAGCATCCAGTAAAAGAGTACTGGTTTTTCCTGCCATTCTTTACGAACTTGCTGGACAATCATTTTAAAGGTTAAGACTTCATTTCTTCCTCTCTTAGCCATTGGTTCTTTCATAAAATAAATCAAAATGATAGAAAGAAATGATAATCCAATAGCAATTAGATAGGTCCAAGCCAATGCTCCATGAATAAAGAAGCCTGCCACAACTGTACCTAGGGTTCGGGTGACTTCTGCCACACCAGACAAAAAGCTAGAAATCTGAAGATATCGGTCCTTTTGACCCGCTTCTACCGCAGAATCATATAAGAAAGCGGTGCTGGTTCCCGAGTCAAAATTATAGGACCAAGCATTGACCATCATGGCAAGAGCATAGATCCAAAAATTCCCCTGACCAAGTAAGATCAAGATAGAGGATCCAATACTGGCCAGGCGAGCCAAATAGAGATTGGCCTTGTAGCTAAATCGATCTGCCAACATACCAGATGGGATTTCACACAAGAGACTGGTCCCATGAAAGATACTTTCTAATAGACCAATTTGAAGTAAGGAAAGACCATTTTGAATGAAAAATAAAATCCAAAAACTGGTAATCCCAAAATAAGATGTAAATTCCAGACCTGCTAGGAGTGGAATATTGCGTTTGTAAGTTCTTTTAAACATTGTTTTCTCTCTTTCAATATGTAATATGATTATTTCTAAAAGACTTACTTAGATTTGCCTACATTTTCTCCACCTCTTTCATTTAAAGTAATACTCAATGAAAATCAAAGAGCAAACTAGGAAGCTAGCCGCAGGCTGTACTTGAGTACGGCAAGGTGAAGCTGACGTAGTTTGAATTTGATTTTCGAAGAGTATAAAAACGCCAGACGGCGTTTTTATGGCTATTATGGTTTGATACGGTGCAACATACGTGGGAATGGAATAGCTTCACGGATGTGTTTTGTACCTGCTGCGAAGGTTACCATACGCTCGATACCGATACCAAATCCACCGTGTGGTACTGTACCATATTTACGAAGGTCAAGGTAGAATTCGTACTCTGTAAGATCCATACCAAGTGATTCCATCTTAGCGACAAGGGCATCGTAGTCTTCCTCACGCATGGAGCCACCAATAATTTCTCCGTAACCTTCTGGTGCGAGCAAGTCTGCACAAAGTACGCGATTTGGGTTCCCAGGAACTGGTTTCATGTAGAAAGCTTTGATGTCTGATGGATAGTTGATCACAAAGGTTGGTACACCAAAGTGGTTTGAAATCCAAGTTTCGTGTGGTGAACCGAAATCATCTCCATGCTCAAGATGTTCATAGTCTGCATCTTCATCGTTTTCATGCTCTTGCAAGAGATCAATCGCTTCATCGTAAGTAATGCGTTTGAATGGCTCTGCAATGTAGCGTTTCAAGAGCTCTGTATCACGTTCCAAGGTTTCCAAGGCTTGAGGAGCACGATCTAGAACTCCTTGAAGCAACGCTTTAACATAAGCTTCTTGCAAGTCAAGTGATTCATCGTGTGTTAAGTATGAGTATTCTGCATCCATCATCCAGAACTCTGTCAAGTGACGGCGAGTTTTTGATTTCTCTGCACGGAATACTGGACCAAAGTCAAAGACGCGACCTAGAGCCATAGCACCTGCCTCAAGATAGAGCTGTCCTGATTGGCTCAAGTAAGCTGGTGTTCCAAAGTAGTCTGTTTCGAAAAGTTCTGTAGAGTCTTCTGCAGCATTTCCTGAAAGGATTGGGCTATCAAATTTCATGAAGCCATTCTTGTCAAAGAACTCATAAGTTGCATAGATGATAGCGTTACGGATTTGCATAACCGCTACTTGCTTACGAGAGCGGAGCCATAAGTGACGGTTGTCCATCAAGAAGTCAGTTCCGTGTTCTTTTGGAGTAATTGGGTAATCTTGAGATTCACCGATCACTTCGATGTCTGTAATATCCAACTCATAACCAAATTTTGAGCGTTCGTCTTCTTTGACAATCCCTGTCACGAAAACAGAAGTTTCTTGGCTTAGGCGTTTGATCGTATCAAATTTTTCAAGACCTACTTCTTCACCAAATTTCTCGATAAAGTTTGGTTTGAAAGCCACGCCTTGGAAGAAGGCAGTTCCGTCACGCAATTGCAAGAAGGCAATTTTTCCTTTTCCTGACTTGTTAGCAACCCAAGCACCAATAGTGACTTCTTGACCAACGTAGTCTTTTACTTCGATAATTGTTACACGTTTTGTCATGTTTTATCTTCCTTTTTTGTTTAACTTGTCCAAAGACATTATTACTCATTATTGTACCACAAATAATGCCTGATAGCTAGCTAGTTTGATAGAAATTCATAAGTTTTAACAACAAAAACCTCCGCCAATGAGGCAGAGGTTTTACTTCCTAATTTTCCATAAATTGGTGCAAGCGACGAATAGCTTCTTTGAGTGTATCTAGGTCTGTCGCATAGCTGAGACGGACATTCTCTGGTGCTCCAAATCCTGCTCCCGTAATCAAGGCCAGACCCACTTCCTCAAGAATAGCCGTTGTAAATGCTGTTACATCTGTATAGCCTTTCATCTCCATAGCTTTTTTAACATTTGGGAAGAGGTAGAAGGCTCCTTGCGGTTTGACTACTTCAAAGCCAGGGACTTGGCACAAGAGAGGATAAATGGTATTGAGACGTTCCTCGAAAGCCTGACGCATGGTTTCTACGGAGTCTTGTGGACCAGTTAAGGCCTCGATTGTTGCGTATTGTGAAACAGCGGTTAGGTTTGAAGTTGTTTGACCAGTCAATTTGCTCATAGCAGCAATAATTTCTGGATCACCTACTGCATAACCAACACGCCATCCTGTCATAGCGTAGGCCTTAGACACTCCATTGATGACAATAGTTTGTTTGCGAATATCTTCTGACAGACTAGAGATTGGAACGAACTCATTCCCGTTATAGACCAAACGTCCATAAATATCATCGGCCAGGATAAGAATATCATGCTTAACTGCCCAATTTCCAATGGCTAACAATTCCTCACGAGAATAGATCATCCCAGTCGGATTAGATGGTGAGTTTAGTACCAAGACTTTAGTCTTATCTGTGCGAGCAGCTTCTAATTGCTCCACAGTCACTTTAAAGTGATTGTCTTCCTTGGCTTGGACAAAGACTGGAAGGCCTTCGGCCATCTTAACCTGATCCCCATAGCTGACCCAGTATGGTGTTGGAATGATAACCTCATCACCTGGATTAATCACAGCCATAAAGAAAGTATAAAGGGAGAACTTGGCACCAGTCGCAAAAGTGACCTCATTAGCTGCCACAGAATATCCATAATATCGTTCAAAATAGGTATTGACTGCTGCTTTTAACTCAGGCAAACCTGAAGCCACCGTATAGAAAGACGCGCGACCATCTCGAATGGCTGCAACCGCAGCATCCTGAATATTTTCAGGAGTATGAAAATCGGGCTGACCTAAAGTCAAGAAAAGAACGTCTTTTCCTTCAGCCTTTAACTTCTTTGCTCTTGCATCACTAGCCAGAGTAACGCTTTCTTCAATCTCTAAGACTCGTTTGGATAATTTCATTGTTTCTCCTTTTCGACTAAGGCACCAGATTCAAAATCTACTAGATAATAGTCTCCTCCAGACTTGATTTCCCAGACAGGCTTTTCAGCGTACCGTCCGAAGGTAATCTTGTCGATCTCAGTTGCTCCTTTTTCTCTGACAACTGCTTCTGCTTTTTCTTGAGAAGTACCATTTTCTAGTTGATATACGTAAATATTGTTGCTACTTTTCTCTATTAAGACAGCAACTGATTTCTGGTTCTTATCTTGGCCAAGAACACTATAATAGCTTTCTAAACCATTGAAGATATCAATCTGGCTAACCGTTTCTAGATTTGCATACTGCTTAGCGAGTCTTTCACCTTCTACCTTAGCAGTTTGATAAGGCTTCATGCTGAGCCATACCAAGTAGAGAAAGGAAGAAGTGATGACTAGAGTTAACAAAGTTATACCAATAATGTACTGAAATAATAGGGAATTTTTTTCTTTTTTCTGTCTCTTTTTCACTCGTCTATTTTACCATCTATCCTAGTGAATTACAAGTGAAGTTAGGGGAGGAATCTGGATTTTCAATACGTTTTTAGGATATCATTACATAACTTCAAGCCGTGTTTTTATAGACTTTTCTACAGTCTTCATTTTTAATTAAAAACTTAGATTCTATTGATTTTATTTTCTGAGCATATCCCTTGCAAATGATTTTATCGTGTTGTAACATATATTATAACAACAGAGTGATTCTGATTAAAAGATTGAAATTTAAAGGAGACTCCCTATGTCTAAAAAAGTATTATTTATCGTTGGTTCACTTCGTGAAGGTTCATTCAACCACCAAATGGCACTAGAAGCTGAAAAGGCACTTGCTGGCAAAGCCGAGGTAAGTTACCTTGACTACTCAGCCATTCCTCTCTTTAGCCAAGACCTTGAAGTTCCTACACTTCCAGCTGTTTCAGCGGCTCGAGAAGCTGTTCAAGCTGCAGATGCAATCTGGATCTTCTCTCCAGTCTACAATTTCTCAATTCCAGGGACTGTGAAAAACTTACTTGACTGGCTTTCACGCGCCATTGACTTGTCTGACACTCGTGGAGCATCTGCTCTTCAAGATAAGATTGTTACAGTATCATCTGTAGCAAATGCAGGACACGATCAACTCTTTGCGATTTACAAAGACCTCTTGCCATTTATCCGTACACAGGTTGTTGGTGATTTTACCGCAGCCCGTGTTAATGATTCTGCCTGGGCAGATGGTCAATTAATCCTTGAAGATAGTATCGCTGCTTCTCTAGAAAAACAAGCTGAAGATTTACTTCAAGCTATTCAATAATAAAAAAGATAGTAGAAAATCTCATTTCTACTATCTTTTTGTCTATTCAACAAATTCTCCAATCATACTATGTTTTAATGGCAAACTACACATTACTAAAAGGAAAATGAAGGAGGATTGAATCCAAAAGAGGGCCAAATCAAAAATCCCATGCACAGCAACTACTGTTAAGAACGAAAGATAAAGACCAACAATTGGACGCTTGCTCGACTCCTGACTCATATCAATTAATTTTCGAATTGGGTCTGAAGAAGCAATCCCTAATAATACCGTTCCTACCACACCGTAACTCAATATCGTATCAATGTATATACTATGAGCATGTTCGTGATAAGGAGCAAAAATACGAGGATAAGAGTGCATATAGGTTAGGGGCCCCTCACCCCAGAAGGGGTTTTGTTTGAATAAGGTCATACCTGCATTCCAGATTGACACTCGTTCTTCCATAGACGAATCGAGCGTTCCCATTCGAACTCCCAAATCACTCGAGAAGAGGAAGGCTAGACCAACACCAAATACTCCGATACTGAGCCAGAAGGCACGCCAGTTCTTAATGGTAGTGAAAAGATAAATAATCGCACCAAAGATAATGGCTGGAAAAGCTGTTCTATTTTGGGTGAAATTCAAACCAAATAAATTCGCAAAGATTGCAATGAGAGAGAAAATTCTCAACCATCTCAATCGTGTCGTACTAATTAGGTAAAATCCAATCATAATACAGAAGCAACAGATAATCCCATAATAATTAGGATTAAAGAAGGCTACTTCTGCACGGTTCTGATGCCAGACCTGCATCTTAGGTGATAAGAAAGTATAATCAAATTTCTTTACAATCTGAAAATGCTCTAAAGCTGCAAAAACTGATGCTAGCACACTAAGCGACATAACCGATTGCAATATTAATCTGAAAAACTTAGGGGTTAAATGGGCTTGGTAATAGTAAAAGAAAATTGCAAAGAGGAACATTCCTAAGGTGGAAACCATCCCCATCACATTTTGAGCTAAAAGAGAGATAACACCACTATAGCCGATAAATAAAAGTAAGATAGAATGGTGGGATAATCGTTTTAATATCCCCTTCATCTCTCCTGTAAATATTAGACCTATTAAGTAGGCGATAAAAATAATAACGAAAATATAAAAAGGCAAGAAAATACTTAGAATAACAGCTAGTAAGACTAGCTCTTGCTTGGATAAGCCTTTCAATTTTTCAATGATACCTATTGATTTCACAACAGATCCTTTCTTTCTGCGCTATATAGCCCAGATATAAGCTATTAAAACATTTTACCATTTTTCAAATGATTTGAAAACCACTTTGTCCTTCTCATCCTAACTAAAACTTGGTAAAAATTTATAGGGAACCCGGATTCCTCCACTAAAAGCAGTCAATCTTTTGTAAAATTGTGGTACAATAAAATTAATTTCCCAGGAAAGGCTCTACTATGAAATCCTACCAAGAAGTTTACAAAATCTTAGCTCATGAAACAGATTATTTAAGCGGAGAGAAAATCGCTGAAATATTAAACCTCTCTCGCACCTCTGTTTGGAAGGCTATCCAACGCCTCCAGCAGGAAGGTTTAGAAATTGACAGCATCAAAAACCGTGGCTACAAACTTCTTCACGGTGACCTAATCTTACCTCAAGAAATAGAAGCTAACAGCCCAATCTCAGTTCAATTTAAACCTATCACCAAATCAACCCAGAGTGATGCTAAGGAGGCCATGGAAGCTGGTGCCAAAGGAGATACACTCTACCTATCAACAGGCCAAACTATGGGACGTGGTCGATTTCAACGCCCCTACTATTCTCCAGAACAAGGTGGAATTTACATGTCTCTCCACCTCAAGCCAAATCTCTCTTATCTAGATTTGCCAGCCTATACACTCCTGACTGCAGCTGCAATTTATAAGGCTGTTAAAAACCTTTGTCTGATTGATTTAGATATCAAATGGGTAAATGATTTATACCTAAATCAGAAAAAAATAGCCGGTATTCTAACTGAAGCCATCACTTCTGTCGAAACCGGCCTTGTCACAGATGTTATTATTGGTGTTGGTATCAACTTTTCTATCGCTGATTTTCCAAAAAACCTACAAGGGAAAGCTGGAAGTCTCTTTTCTCAAAATAGCCCAATCACTCGCAACGAGCTGATTGCAGAAATCTGGAAATGTTTCTACGAAACTGAGGCCGATGAGCTGCTTTACCTTTATAAAAAACAATCAATTGTTTTAGGCAAAGAAATTTCCTTTAAGAAAGATCAAGAAATCATCTCAGGAAAAGCTTGTGATATCTCTGACCAGGGTCAACTGCAGATAGAATTAGCTACTGGTGAAAAAATTTGGCTCAATAGTGGTGAAGTCTCCCTAACTAAATGGTAAACATTCCTCAATAACATAAAGAAAATCGACCTCTCTTTCGAGAAGGTCGATTTTTTGTTCATTTATTTTTTCAAACGCTCAACATCACGCGCAATCACAAGTTCTTCATCCGTTGGGATGACAAGGACACGAATTTTTGCAGCTTCTGTAGAGATGTCTCCAGTTACTCCAAAGACATTTTTCTCCGGGTCTACATCACAACCAAACCAAGAGATACCTGAAATAACTTTCTCACGCACAAGAGTTGCATTTTCACCAACACCAGCAGTAAAGATAATAGCATCTGCTCCGTTTAGGACAGCCAAGTATTGTCCAATGTGTTTTTGGATACGGTCAACATACATTTCAAATGCCAAAGCAGCATCATGATTCCCTGCTTCCATTGCAGCAATCACATCACGCATATCACTAGACTTCCCTGAAACACCCAGCAATCCTGACTCACGATTAAGAATACGACTGATGTCCTCAGGCTTGTTAAAGTCCTCTGTATATTGCATTAAATAAGGAATGATGGCTGGGTCAATATCCCCTGTACGAGTTCCCATCATAACACCACCAAGTGGAGTGAATCCCATTGATGTATCGATTGATTGACCACCTTTAACAGCTGTGATAGAAGCACCGTTACCAATATGGCAAGTGATCAATTTCAACTTTTCTAGTGGACGTCCCAAAAGTTTTGCTGCTTCTTGAGCAACGTACTGGTGACTTGTACCGTGTGCTCCGTATTTACGAACCTTGTTTTCTGTATAGTACTTAGTTGGTAATGGATAACGGTAGGCTTTCTCTGGCATTGTTGTGTGGAATGATGTATCAAAGACTGCTACACTTGTAATATCTGGCAACAATTCTTTGAAGGCACGAATCCCAGCTGCGTTTGCAGGGTTGTGCAATGGAGCAAGAAGGCCTAGTTCTTCAATTTTTTCTAAGACATCACCTTCAACAACTGTAGACTCTTTGAAGTACTCTCCACCTGCAACAACACGGTGTCCGACACCAGTAATTTCATCATAAGTTTTAATAATATTAAAACGAATCAAGTCATCAAGTAAAATCTTAACAGCCAAGGTATGGTTTTCAATATCAAGAACTTGTTCTTCAGAACGACCGTCAAACTTAACTGTTGAAACAGAATCCTTCAATCCGATTCGCTCAATTAAACCTTTTGCAAGCACCTTTTCTTCTGGCATTTGATATAGTTGCCATTTCAAGCTAGAGCTTCCAGCGTTAATTGCAATGGTTTTTGTCATAAATTTATTCCCCTTTTTAAGCGTTTTCAACTATTATACCAAAATTTGCACTAGATTTCATGCCCTTGACACCAATTTTGAAAATTTTCCTTAAATTCCATCAAAATTTCAGGGTCACGAAGACTGGTAAGTGGATAAACAAATGGTTCAACTCCTTCTCCTGTCTTCTTTTGTAGGACAAAAATGCTCTTAGACTGAGCGCCTTGGGCAAAGAGATCCTCTGGTAAAGAAATAATTGCCACTAGTTGAGCCTGGTCAGTGAGCCATGATTTCAAAAGGTCACTCTGAGGACTTGTCAGGAGATCTGTTGGAGCTAGAAAAATCGCATAGCCTCCTGTCCTGAGATACTTGAGTGATTGTTCCATTAACAAATGATGAGCATAAGTATGTTCATTCTTAGCCGCTACTTGATAACGTGAGGCTGTCTGATCATCTGGATAGTAACCGACAGGCAGGTCGCTCACAATGATGTCACTTTCTTTTAATACTTGTGGACGCACTGCGTCTCCTTGGACAAAGCCCATTTGAAGATCCATTACTTCTGCCATGCTTGCCGCCAAGTCAATCAAGATGTCATCAAGTTCTATTCCCAGGTAATCTATCTTTTTGTTCATAGACGTTAAGAAACTAGCTCCAAGAATTCCCATCCCAGATCCCAATTCCAATAAGCTCACATTTTCAGCAGGGAAAAGTTGTTCAATGATAAAAATCATCAAGTGACCAACCGCATCCGGTGTGAACTGGTGATTTGCTTGAAGAGGCTCTGTTTGCGCTGCCTTCATTAACAAAAATTGATAGGTCCGTAACCACTCCTCTTTTCGAAGTGCCAAACGTTTTAAGGCCTGGTTATTTTTTTTGACTTGCTCCAGAGCGGTTTGACCATCGAGATAGATCCCATTTTGTTCAATCAAGGCATCATAAAAGCTTGTCGCCAAATCGTTTTGAATGATTTGGACATTTTCTAGTAAATAGGTATATGCTTGTTCAATTTTTTCAAAATCCATAATCTTATCTTACCAAATTCAGAGCCGATTTTCCAGATTTTCATAATACTGAAAACAAATAAAAACCTCTGAGATGACTCTCAAAGGTTTATTCTACTATTTACTATTTTCAACAGCTGCTGTTACAAAAGCAGTGTAAAGTTCTTAAGGACGATTTGGACGACTTGAAAGTTCTGGATGGTACTGACAAGCCACAAAGAATTTGTTTTCTGGGATTTCCACAATTTCGACCAAGCGATTGTCTGGTGAAACACCCGAGAAGACAAATCCTGCACCTTCAAACTGTTCACGGAAGGCATTGTTAAACTCATAACGGTGGCGGTGGCGACGTTGGACCACTTCTTTGTTATGATAAGCTGCTGCTGCCTTAGAACCACGTTTCAACTTAGAAGGATAAAGTCCCAAACGAAGGGTTCCCCCCATGTCCTCAACATCAATCTGATCACGCATGATATCGATGATCGGATATTTTGTATCAGGATCAAGCTCTGCTGAATTAGCCCCTTCAAGTCCCAAAACATGACGGGCAAACTCGATACAAGTCAATTGCATTCCCAAGCAGACTCCCAACATTGGTACATCATTTTCTCGAGCATAGCGAATCGCTTGAATCTTACCTTCTGTCCCACGTTGACCAAAACCACCTGGAACGATAATTCCATCAGCGTCATCTAATAGTTCCGCTACATTATCAGCTGTCACATCGTTAGCATTGACCCAATCAATCTTGACTTCTGTATCATTGGCATAACCAGAGTGTTTCAAGGCCTCTACGACAGAAATGTAGGCATCTTGCAACTCGACATACTTACCAACAAGAGCAATTTTGACTTGTTTTTTTAGATTCATAACCTTATCAACCATAGCTGACCACTCTGTCATATCTGCTGCCGGTGCATCAATCTTCAAATGGTCACAGACGATTTGATCCATGCCTTGAGCTTGCAGATTAAGCGGAATTTGGTAAAGATGATCTACGTCTAAGGACTCGATAACTGCTTCTGGTGCCACATCACAGAACTGGGCTAGTTTGTTTTTAATCCCTTGTCCTGCTGGTTTTTCTGTACGAATGACTAACATATTTGGCTGGATTCCCAAACCTCGCAATTCTTTGACAGAGTGTTGAGTCGGCTTGGTCTTCATTTCTCCAGCCGCCTTGAGGTAAGGAAGCAAGGTTGTATGGATATACATGACATTTTCTGCACCCACATCAGACTTCATCTGACGAAGCGCCTCTAAGAATGGAAGGGACTCAATATCGCCAACTGTTCCACCAACCTCTGTAATAATAACATCAGAGTCCGTCGTTAGAGCGGCACGCTTGATTTTTTCTTTCAAGGCATCTGTAATATGAGGAATGACTTGGACAGTTGCTCCCAAATACTCTCCACGACGTTCCTTGCGAAGAACTTCACTGTAGATTTTACCAGTTGTCACGTTGGAATATTTGTTGAGATTGATATCGATGAAACGTTCGTAGTGACCCAAGTCCAAATCTGTCTCAGCCCCATCATCTGTCACAAAGACTTCCCCGTGCTGATAAGGACTCATGGTTCCCGGATCGATATTGATATAAGGGTCAAACTTTTGAATGGTTACCTTCAAACCACGATTTTTCAAGAGCCGTCCTAGGCTCGCCGCAACGATCCCTTTTCCAATAGACGACACCACACCACCAGTTACAAAAATATATTTCGTAGACATAGATTCCTCTTTCTAAAATGCTCAAAACCCTGTTTCCTAGAAGGGGAGATCGGAAACAAGATCTTCATCAAATACTACAATCCAAGATAAAAGTTCCCGGAAAAACAAAAATAGCTCCCTAATAACTAGGGAGCTCCGACCTCTAAAAGAGGTGCCCGAACAATATCTTACCTCAATTTGGTACATTTGTCAAATGTCATTCTTTACTAGATTTATAGTTCTACTGCAGAAAAGAAAACAACAAGGAGATTTCCTTGTTGTTTGGTATTATTCTTCTTCTTCCTCAGAATCCTCGTCATCTTCTTCAACAAGATCAACATCTTCCCCAAGATCATCTGGTGCGATTTCGTTGATTTCGGCGTCGTAGGCTTCTACTTCGTTCTTCTCATCGTCTGGATTTTCATCATCATAAGAAAGAGCTGGATCTTCTTCGTAGGCGTCCTCATCCTCTGGATCATCTGCACCGTAATCAATGGCATCAGCATCTCCATCCATAAAGGCATTAACACGTTTTTTCTTAGCCTTAGGTGCTACTTCTTCATCGTCACTTTCTTCAAGAGCAATGATTTCTTCGTCAATTTCATCTACTCCATACCATGAACGAAGGCCCCACTTGTTATCTCCAAGAGAGATGAAGCTACCATCAAAGTTCAACTCTGTATAGAACAAAGGTAGTGCTTCGCGAATATCGCTATTAGAGGTACCAAGATAGTTTTGGATTTCATTGACCAAATCGCTAAAATGCATCTCGTGGTCGCGACCACGTTGTTCCAAGATGGCACGAGCCACCTCAATCATAGATAGTTCACTTTTTTCTTGCCCAGCAAATACTTCTAATTCCAAAGCGTTTCTCCTCTTTTTTTACTACTAATGCCAGAGTATATAAACTCTGGTCTCATTTTATCATGTACTCTTTATTGTACGATAATTTTCTTTATTAGTCAAAGGTTTAGAAGAAATTAATGTGAAATATTTCAGCGAATAAAAAGACCTGGGAGATACACTCACAGGTCCCTTACTTTATTTATAGCTTAAAGCTCGTTTAAAGGTTTTCCAGATACCTAAATCATCTGTTTGAAGGACTAGGCTGGCATACATACGTCCGATAAAGGCTGTTGCAGTCACAGCAAATACAACTGTTATCGCAAGAGAAATCCAAGCCTCGATACTATTTGCATAACCATTAATAGCTCTGAAAGGCATAAAGAAGGTTGAGATGAATGGGATATAAGATCCAATTTTCAAAACCAAATTATCCCCAGAAGCCCCTAAGGCGGTTACCCCTATAAAACCTACCATAATTAAGAGCATCAAAGGAGACAAGGCCTTACCAGAGTCTTCAGGTCGAGAAACCATAGAACCTAAGAAGGCAGCCAAGACAACGTACATGAAAAGACTAACCAAGACAAACAACAAGGTGTTCAGAGAAAAAGCTTCTCCCAAATGACTTAGAATACCTGAATTAGCCAAGAAAGGCATATCCTTAAAGAATAAGATAGCTCCAAGTCCGCCTACAACATAGATACCAATATGAGTCAAAATGACAAGAAGTAAGGCAATCATACGTGCGTAAAAGTAGTGACTAGCACGAATACTTGAGAAGACCACTTCCATAATTTTTGTCCCTTTTTCACTGGCTACCTCTTGAGCAGTGACACTGGCATAAGTAATCAAGATCATATAGAGGAAGAAGCCTAGTCCTGCTGCCGCAAAGGTTTGGACCATCTTTTTACTTTCCTTAGATTCATCAATCTGCTCTGAGAATTGAATCGTTTGTGCCAAGTGCTGTTCCTGTTCCTGAGATAAATGTACCTCCGAACGATTGAGTTGGTATTGAAGCTCATTCAACTTAGTTGTCACAGCTAACTTAATGCCACTCTCTAGTGAAGTTTCACCGTGATAGACTGCCTTGAGAATACTACCTTCTTGATCAATGGTCAAATAACCTTTTATTTTTTCATCCTTGATGGCTTCTTGGGCGCTTGCTTCATCCTTATAGTCAACATTAATGCCATTGGTCGATTTAAGACTCTCTGTTACAGCAGGCACCGAACTAACTACAGCCACCTTATTATTCTGAGCCAGAGAGGAACCTTGAAGATAGCCAATTCCTCCAGATAAGCCGATAAAGAGAAAGGGCGAGATTACCATAAAGAAGAAACTCCAGGATTTGACATGACGTAGATAAGTTTCTTTGATTACAACCAACATATTTCTCATACTTCCACCCCTGATTCTAGTTTAAAGATTTCATCAATTGTCGGAGCTTGCTGGTCAAAGGTCGCGATATAGTGTCCTTGAGTCAAGATAGCAAAGAGCTCCTGTCCAGCATTTTCGTCATCTAGGATGAGCTTCCAAATTCCCTGCTTGGTCAAGCTAGCATGAATGACATGTGGGAGTTTTTCCAAGTCTTCCTGGCTCCTTTCACTTGCAACAAAGAGTCGCGTTTTGCCGTATTGATTACGAACATCTTGGACTGGTCCATGCAAGACGACACGCCCATCACGAATCATAAGGATATCATCACATAGCTCTTCGACATTGGTCATGACGTGGTCTGAAAAGATAATGGTTGCACCACGTTCTTTTTCTTTGAGGATAACCTGCTTGAGCAATTCAGTATTGACTGGATCCAGGCCACTAAAAGGTTCATCTAGAATGATCAGATCTGGTTCATGCATTAAAGTAATGATCAGCTGAATCTTTTGTTGATTCCCTTTTGAGAGACTCTTAATCTTGTCTGTCAATTTTCCCTTGACTTCCAGCTTCTCCATCCATTGAGGGAGTTTTTCTTTGACTTCTTTGGCATCCATGCCTTTTAACATTGCTAGGTAACGAACTTGCTCTAGAACTGTCAACTTAGGCATGAGACTACGTTCTTCGGGTAGATAGCCAATCCGAGCATAGGTTTCCTGACGAATTTCCTGGCCATCAAACTGAATTTCTCCTTGATAATCCAAAAATTTCAAAATACTGTGAAAAATGGTTGTTTTCCCAGCTCCATTTTTCCCAACTAGACCTAAAATTCTTCCAGGCTGAGCTTGAAAGTCAACGCCAAACAAGACTTGTTTGGAACCAAAACTTTTTTCAAGATTGCGGACTTCTAACATAATCCACCTCCTACTAATCTTACCCTCATTATACTCCTTTTTTTAGTCATTACAAGGATTTATGTACATTTTTATTAGTAGAATTTACTAGGTGTTTTTTATATCAAAACGAATAAGATTCAACTTCATTATTCTTTCCAATATTCGGTATTTACAAAGACAAAAAAATCCATCCCTCAGGATGGATTTTAGACTGTTAACGCACTTCTGCATTCACTTTTTCTTCAAGTGATGCTTGGATTTTTTCCATGTAGCGTGCGACTTCTTCGTCGGTCAAGCTATCTTCTGGATTTTGGAAGGTCAAGCTGTAGGCCATGGACTTCATACCAAGTCCTAGTTTTTCACCTGAGAAGACATCGAAAAGTTTGATATCTGTCAAACGTTTCACGCCAGCAGCTTTGATGGCGTCTACCACATCTTGGTGAGTCACTTCTGCTTTGAGGAGAAGGGCGATATCACGGCTGACTGCTGGGAATTTAGTAATTTCCACAAAGGCTTCTGCTGGTTGAAGGGCTGCCTCAATAGCCGAAAGGTTAAGCTCGGCTACATAAGTTTCAGGGATATCATAAGCCTTAGCAGTGACTGGATGCACTTGCCCAAGGAAACCAAGAACTTGGTCGCCGAGTGAGATCAAGGCTGTACGTCCTGGGTGAAGACTCTTAATCTCTTGCGTTGCTGTATAGGTCGCTACAAGACCCAAACGAGTAAAGAGTGCTTCAAGGATTCCCTTAGCATAGAAGAAGTCAACAGGAACAGCTGCTGTTTGGAAGTCTTTTTCAGCGACTAAACCAGTCAAAGCAAAGGCGAAACTGTTGATTTCATTTGGCAAGTCTTCTTTTGGGTTACCTGTTTGTTCAAAGACTTTTCCAATCTCATAAAGAGCCAAGTTTTTATTCTTACGCGCTACGTTGTAGGCAACTGTATCTAAAATACCTGAAACCATATTTTGACGGAGGACCGAACGATCCACAGTCATTGGCCACATGAGCTCTGTCAAATGAGTTGGTTGAATGGTAAACTCAACCGCTTTTTCAGGAGTTGTCAGTGCATAGGTGATGATTTCAGTTAAGCCTGCCCCTTCTGCAATGGTACGAACTTGACGGCGCAATTTTTGTGTCGCTGTTAATTCACCTGCTGTACCATCGTCTTTTGGAAGACTGGTTGGCAAACGGTCATATCCATAGATACGAGCGATTTCTTCAAAGAGGTCTGCTTCGATAGTGATATCCCAACGGCGACGTGGAACGCTAACTGTGAAGGATTCTGCATTTCCAGAAAGGCCAAATCCTAGACGACGGAAGACATCCTCTACATCCGCGTAGGAAAGCTCAGTACCAAGGACACGGTTAACGTCTGCAAGAGTTGAAGAAACTTCCACATCAGATGTATCCAAGTGGCCTGCTGAAACGATACCCTTCCGCACGGTCGCACCAGCCAATTCCGCAATCATACTTGCTGCCGCATCAAGGGCTTCATTAACGGTTGCCACGTTGATTCCCTTTTCAAAGCGAGAAGATGATTCTGAGCGAAGATTGAGGCGACCACTTGTCTTACGGATAGATTTGCCATTGAAGACAGCAGCTTCAAGAACTACACGAGTAGACTTTTCAGAGATTTCCGTAGCTTGTCCGCCCATGACACCTGCAAGGGCAACAGGTTTATCAGCAACAGTAATGACTAAGTCAGTTGTTTCCAACTCACGCTCTTCCCCATCCAAGGTCACTAATTTCTCACCAGCACGTGCTTCACGCACACGGATGTCGTTTCCTTCAAAGGTATCTAAGTCAAAGGCATGCATAGGCTGACCAAAGTAAAGCAGGATATAGTTGGTCACGTCGACGACATTGTTAATAGGACGAATACCTTCGTTCATGAGGAGGTTTTGCAACCATTGTGGACTTGGTGCGATAGTCACATTGTCCAAGATACGAGCTGCATAGTAAGGAGCCTTGTCCGTATCAATGCTGACAGAAAGAGCATCCGCTGCAACTTGGTCTGTTTCTGTTAAAGTAAATTCTTTAAAATTGACTGACTTGTCATAGATAGCTGCTACTTCGTGCGCCACGCCACGCATAGAGAGGGCATCTGCACGGTTTGGAGTGATGGAAAGTTCGATGATTTCATCATCCAAGTCTAGATAGGAGAAAACTTCCTCACCTGGAACTGCATCATCTGGCAAGATTTGGATTCCATCTGCAAATTCTTTCGGTACAACAGAGTCAGAAATACCCAACTCACCAAGTGAACAGATCATCCCTAGTGACTCTAAGCCACGGATTTTCCCTTTTTTGATTTTGTAGTTGTCCGCAATGCGAGCACCTGGAAGAGCCACCATGACCTTGATGCCTGCACGCACATTTGGTGCTCCACAGACGATTTGACGGGCTTCTTCTTCACCCACATTGACTTGGCAGACATGCAAGTGTGTTTCGGGCACATCTTCACAAGACAAGACCTCACCAACGACAATTTTTGAGAGACCAGCAGCAGGTGATTCCACACCTTCTACCTCGATCCCTGTAGTTGACATTTTTTCAGCCAACTCTTGTGATGGTACATCAATGTCCACCAATTCTTTTAACCATTTATAAGATACAAGCATAATTTAATTCTCCAGAATGACAGTTGTCACTCTAGTTTTTTTCCTTTCCTATCATTTCATTAGAAGAATTATCTTCTTACCTTAATTTCTTTTTCAGTAACCAATCCGTATCTACCTTTTGCCCAACCATAAAACGATGTTGGCTAAATTTTTCAAAACCATATCGATTATAAAATGCTTGAGCTTTTGTATTATGCTCCCAAACACCTAGCCAAGCCCAGGAAAAACCATTTTTTTCTGCAAGTTCCAAAGCGAATTCAAATAGTTGCTTACCAAGTCCAAATCCTTGATATGTTTGTAGCACATAGAGACGTTGAATTTCAAAAGCGTTCTCTAATTCTCTCTCAGTTTGAGCATTTCCCCAGTTGACTTTGAGAAAACCAGCTATCTCCTCTTCATGCATAATGAAATAGGTTTCAGAGTCAGGATCTTCCAACTCAGTTGACAAAACTCTCAGATTATAAGCCTCTTCAAAGTATTCCTGTAACTGCTCTTCCGTATTATCATGAGCAAATGTTTCACGAAAGGTTTGTTTGGCAATTTTTGCCAACACCTCAACATCTGCTATTTCCACTTTTCTAATCATTATTTAAACTGTTCTGAGAAGCGGATATCTCCTTGGTAGAATCCACGGATATCGTTGATTCCGTAACGAAGCATAGCTACACGCTCTTGACCAAGACCAAAGGCAAAACCAGAGTAAACAGTTGCATCGATGCCACTCATCTCAAGGACACGTGGGTGAACCATACCGGCACCCATAATCTCGATCCAACCAGTTTTCTTACATACGTTACAGCCGTCTCCTCCACACTTAAAGCATGAAACATCCACCTCAACAGATGGCTCTGTGAACGGGAAGTAAGATGGACGCAAACGGATTTGACGCTCTTCACCAAACATTTTTTGCACAATCAACTGGAGGGTTCCTTGAAGGTCAGCCATAGAGATGTTTTTCCCAACAACCAAACCTTCGATTTGGTGGAACTGGTGACTGTGGGTTGCATCATCCGTATCACGGCGGAATACACGTCCTGGTGAGATCATCTTCAAAGGACCTTTTGAAAAATCATGGGCATCCATAGCACGCGCCTGAACTGGAGACGTGTGAGTACGAAGCAAGATTTCTTCTGTGATATAGAAAGTGTCCTGCATATCACGAGCTGGGTGATCCTTTGGAAGGTTCATACGTTCAAAGTTGTAGTAGTCTTGTTCTACTTCAAAACCATCCACTACTTGGTAACCCATCCCGATGAAGATATCTTCTATTTCTTCACTAGTTTGTGTGAGGACGTGACGGTGACCAGTCGCAACTGGACGACCTGGAAGTGTAACATCAATGCTCTCACTTGCTAGTTGAGCTTCCACTTTCTTTTCTTCCAAGAGCTTAGCTGATTCTTCAAATGCAGCTGTCAAAACATCACGAGCTTCATTGACGTGTTTCCCGATAACAGGACGCATTTCTGCAGAAACATCTTTCATCCCTTTCAGGATTTCAGTAAGGGAACCTTTTTTACCAAGGACAGAGACGCGCAATTCTTGCAGCTCTTTTTCATTTTCAGCAGAAATCTGCTTCAAGCTAGCTAGCGTTTCTTCACGAAGCGCTTTTAATTGTTCTTCAATAGTTGACATAATTCCTCCATCAGTCACTCGTAAGATAAAAAGAAAACCACATGTCAAAAACTCCACTCGGAGCGTTGACACGCGGTACCATCCGTTTTTATCTGACAAGCCAGACCTTTATTTCTGAATCCATAGGCAAGTGAATTCACCCAGCTTTCATATAGAGAGCTTTCAGTCACGGCTCTCCTCCCTGATATACTTCCCCTGAGATACTAGTCTTGCAGATTCCTATTTAATTATTATTCATTTTATCAAATTTCAAGCATTCTTGCAAGGTGTTTTGCGACTAATCAACATAGTCTCCACCTTCAAAGCCGTAATACTCTTCCAAACTGAGGCCACTTGCAGCGATGTCCTTGGCTTCTTTCCCGACGTAGCGAAGATGCCATTCCTCAGCCATATAGCCTGTTTCTTTTTCCTTACCTTTAAGGTAACGAACGACAAAGCCATAGTCTGCGGCGTGGTCTAAAAGCCATTGAGCAGCCTTTTCTTCTGTCACTAAATCTCCATTTGTTCCTATTAGGTCAAAGGCAAGGCCAGTTTGGTGTTCACTGTAACCAGGTCTTGCAGAATAACGGTCAGCCTCAGCCTTGCCATCTTTATCTACATAGTTTTGATAAAGCTGAGTTTGAGTTTCATAACTTCTAAAACCACTATAGTTGTCGCTAATCGGGAATCCTGCTTGTTGCATAGCTGCAATGAGTTTCAACAGTTCTGCTTTAGCGGTAGGATTTTCCCCTGGATTATAGTCTTTTGACATAGGATAATGCTTATTAGCGACAACAATCTCATCGTACTTGCCTTGAATGCTGTAGTGATCTCCTTTGTCTACTACTTCTGCTTTCTTTTGACTAGCTGCCTGAGACTTACTTCCCGCAGTTCCTTCTTGGACAGTTTTTTCTTCCGTTGAAGTCTGAGTTTCTGAAGTTGCTGGCTTTTCTTGTGAGCAAGCCGCTAATGTCAAGGCTAATAATCCTGATAATACAAGATATCTTTTCTTCATCTTTAATCCTTTCATTTTACTATCTGGTTTAAAGTTTCTGATAATGTCGCAATCAAGTTTTCCAGTCTCCGATCTTTAACGTGATATTCCTCAGCAACCATTTCTTCCCATGGGACCCACCAAACTGGACCACGACCATTAAGACCATGTCCCTTCATATCACCCTCTCGTCTCGGAAAAATATGCCAGTGGACATGGGCATCTCCATTTCCCAACAACTCTACATTCATCTTTTCAGCAAAAAAGGCCTTAGAGACAGCTTCCTGAACTAAGCTCATTTCCTCTAAAAAGCGGAATTTGACAGTTGGATGCAGATGATGTAATTCTGTCACATGTTCTTTTGCCAGGAATAAAGTATAGCCTTCAAAATACTGGTGGTCTCCGATGACAACATAGCCTGTTTCCAGTTCTTTTACAAAGTAGGGATTTTCCCCTGCCTTAATCAATTCAATTCGTTGGCAAATCAAGCACATCTTAGTCTACCAATCCACTCTTGAGATAAGCATCCACCATACGCTCAGTAGCAACTACAGAATCGATATGAGTACGCTCATAAGAGTGACTAGATTCAATACCAGCTCCGAGAAGGGCGTGTTTGACTTCTGCTCCAGCTGACATAGCTGCAGAAGCATCTGAACCATAAAATGGATAGATGTCGAGTTTAAATGGAATGTCTTGGTCTTTTGCTAGGGCAACCAGATGTTGACGGAATTCATAGTGATAAGGGCCTGAAGCATCTTTGACACAGATAGACACTGTGTACTCATCCGTCTGCTGGTCATCTCCCATTGCTCCCATATCTACTGCTAGATATTCAACAACTTGACTTGGGATACTTGAGTTAGCACCATGCCCCACTTCTTCAAAGACTGAGAAGGCAAAATGCGTAGTGACAGGAAGTTCAATCCCTTCTTCCTTATAGACTTTAAGGAGATTTAGAAGGATAGCTGCACTGACCTTATCATCCAAATGACGCGATTTGATAAAGCCTGTCTCAGTTACGACAGTTCGTGGGTCAAAGCTGATAAAGTCACCAACCTCAATACCAAGTGCGCGTGTTTCTTTTTCATTGGTCACTTTTTCATCCAAACGTACTTCCATATTGTCCTGCGTGCGTTCAGCAGTGCCAGCGTCCTTGTATACATGACAAGAAGTCTGGTGGATCAAAATGGTACCTGAAATAGTCTTACCTGTACTAGCCACATGAACTGTACAGTTTTCGCCTTCAATCATGTTCCAAGGATAACCACCGATACGATCCATTTTGAGACGACCGTCTACTTTAACAGTACGAACGATAGCTCCCAAAGTATCCACATGGGCAGTCACATAGCGCTGTTGCTCGTCATTTTTTCCTTTGACAGTAACGTTGACACCACCTTTGGCAGTACGGATTGGTTGATAACCTAGTTTTTCAAGAGTCTCAACCAAATAATTCGTAATTTCACGCGTAAAACCTGTTGGCGATGCGATAGCAGTTAGTTCTTTGATATATTCTACAGTTTGATTCATTTCTTCACCTCTTGCTACCATTATATCATTTTTTACATCTTAGTATGTGTGAAAATAGAAAACTAGGATAATTTGAATACAAAAGTATTTTATGGTATAATAAGAGCAGTTCTTAGGAAGAAAGGAAAAAATATGAATAAATTTTTCAAAATGACGCTTTTCTTAACTCTACCGCTGGCATTCTTGTTGGGATGTTCAAAACAGTCATCAACAACTTCTAACTCTTCAAAAGTAGAGTCAACTGAGGTAAAAACCACTGAGGCTGAAACAAGTGAAAAGAAATCAGAGCTAAAAACTGTAACTTTTGTAAACGATTCTCAGCCTGGTGTCCAGTCAACATTGACCTATACAGTTGACGGTGATAACGTTGTGAAACAAACTGCTCACAATGTCGCTGACCCCGAAGTCCTAAACAATACTGCAGATGATTTAAAAAATCTTGTCGAAGAAACCTACAAAGGATATAAGGGCCTCAAGGGGGTAACTTTATCTGTCGAGATTAAAGATGGTAAAGTCGTACAAGATCTTGAGATTGACCTTTCAGTTGCAAGCATTGACGAACTTAGAAAAGCTTTACCAGAAGAATACTCAGGTGTTGGGAAAAACGTTAGCTTTAAAGCCTCTAAGAAAATGTTAACAGACCTTGGTTATAAGGAAAAAACGAACTAAGAGTAATAGAAAAAAACTTGGCCAACGCCAAGTTTTTTTATTCCATCTCAAAAGCTTCACTCTTTTGCTTATTTGGAAGAACAAGGGAAAGTAAAATCCCAATAATCGCTGGTACTAACCATGGTAAGGAAGCCTTAGCAAATGGTAGAGCATTCACAATGTTTGCAAGGAAGGTCACTTCAAATGAACTTCCTAAGACACTAGCTACGGCAATAGCTGTAACAAGACCCATCGTCAATTGCATGCCTGGTTTTGAAAGTGGTACAAACTTGTTCACAATCACAATCATAACAATCACAATGGTAATTGGATACAAGATAACTAGGACAGGGATAGAATATTTGATGATTGCATCAAGACCAAGGTTGGCAATTGCAAAACCAATCAAGGTAAAGACAGTCGCATAAACCTTATAGCTGAGTTGTGGGAAACGTCCGTTAAAGAACTCCGCAGTTGAAACAATCAAACCTACAGTCGTTGTGAAGCAAGTTACTGTTACCATGGCTGCTAGGAATAATTGAGCTGTTGAACCAAAGATTTCTTGGGTCGCTTGTGACAAGATATAAACCCCTGGAGTTCCACCCTTCATCGCTTCTTCTGTCATTGGGAAGTGATTTCCAAGGAAACCTAGGCCAATGTATAGGGCACTAAAGCCAAGTGCTACGACAATTCCGACTACCCAAATGGTTGAGATGTACTCTTTTTTACTCGAAAATCCAAGTTGTTTCAAGGTTTCAACCGCGATTACACTAAAGGCAACAGATGCGAGAGCATCTAGAGTATTATATCCTTCAAGGAATCCTGCTCCAAATGCTGAAGCTTGATAAGCTGCTGTAGCTACTTGTGGAGCATTCCCACCATATTTAAAGGCTCCAAGAATTACCAAGATGATAATTAAGAGGGCAAAAACTGGTGTCAAAACCCGACCGATACGATCCAAAATCTTTGAAGGATTAAGCGCGATTAAGTATGCTGCTACAAAGTAGATAAGGGTAAAGACAATCAAGCCTAGACCTTTGTCAGCATCTGCCAAGAGGGGACTAATCCCTACTGCATAAGAAGTTGTTGCAGTACGTGGAATGGCAAAAAATGGACCAATCGACAAGTACAAAACTGCTAGATAAATCGTTGCAAACCAAGGGGAAATCTTTGTAGAAATCTCATAGATATATCCCTTAGGATTTAAGGTCCCGATGATCAAGGTCAAGACCGCAAGTCCGACACCCGAAAGTACAAATCCTGCAATGGCAGGGAGAAAGCGTTCCCCAGATTGAGCACCTAGGGTAGGGGGGAAAATCAAATTACCCGCACCAAAAAATATTCCAAACAGGAGTAATCCTGTTAAAGCACCTTTTTTAGCCATAAACTCTCCTTATAAAAAATAAAATACTTTCTTAGTATAACATGATTAAAGGCTTGAAAAGGCTATCTCGGAAAAATTTTAAAATGTTTTCAATTTTCTGATTTTTAGAGAAAATAAATTCTCTTTAAAACCTTTCTTATTTTCGGTCTTAAAGGGAGTTTTTTTCTTATTCTAAGGCATCCATGCCACCTTGGACATTGATAACCTCATATCCTTGTTCTGCTAAAAATTGACAAGCGCGTGCTGAACGCATTCCTGATTTACAAATCACGTAGTAAAGATTATCCTTATCTAGTTGTTTATAAGTATCAGCTAATTGGCTGAGAGGTAAATTACGAGCGCCTTCTAAATGAAGAGCCTCAAATTCCTCTACTTCTCTCACATCTAATACAGAAAGCGACTCTTTCTGGTATAGTTGGTAAAAATCATTAAAAGTAATTTCTTTCATTTTTCTTCTCCGAGAATTTTTTGAATTCTTTCTTTCAAGTTAGGCAAAACATCTGCTTCAAACCAAGGATTCTTTTTCATCCAGATTTGGTTCCGAGGTGACGGGTGAACCAAAGGGTAATAATCTGGCAAATAATCCTTAAAGCGATGCACACGGTCTGTTACCTTGCCACTAACTTTCTCATGCAGATAGTAAGCCTGAGCATACTGACCAATCAAAAGCGTCAATTGAATATCTGGTAATTCTTTTAAAAGTTTAGGGTGCCACTTTTCTGCAAAACCAGGTCTAGGCGGTAAGTCACCGGATTTTCCATGCCCTGGAAAATAGAAATCCATTGGCATAACTGCAAAATAACCTGACTTGTAAAAAGTATCTTCGTCCACACCCATCCACTCTCGCAAGCGGTCGCCACTTTTATCCTTCCAGTAAAGCCCCGCTTCCTGAGTTTTAAGACCAGGTGCTTGCCCAATGATATTGATACGGGCTGTTTTTGGTGCTGCAAAGAGAGGTTCGATTCCTTGCTCAGTATAGTGTTGATTTTGTGGGTCAGCCATGATGGCTTGCTTGATTCTTTCGATTTGAGACATCTACTCTCCCTCCAAAAAGAAGTCTAAGCATAAAATCTCAGACTTCTATAGCATTATTTGATCAATTCATAGATAGCTTCAGCATAGATAGCTGCTGCACGGAAGAGATCGTCCAAGGCGATAAATTCGTTGGCTTGGTGCATAGTGTCGATAGAGTCTGGGAACATAGCACCATAGGCTACACCACGTTCTAAGAGACGACCAAAAGTTCCACCACCGATAACTTGTTCATGCCCTTGAAGACCTGTTTGTTTTTCATACACGCTCAACAAGGTTTGTACAAGTGGATCTTCCATTGGTACGTAGTGAGGTGTATGTCCGTGTTCTGACAAGCTAACTGAAGTAACTGGCAAGTTTTCAAGAACTGACTTGATTTGCTCTGGACTTGTTCCTTTTGGATAACGGAAGTTGAGGGCAATGGTATTGTCAGCACTTGCTTCGTCAAAGCGGAAGACACCAGCATTCATAGAAAGGGCACCCATCTTTTCATCCACATGAGCCACTTTCAAGTTTTTGCCTTCATGGTCATTCAAGAGAATCTTACCAGCAATGTCAAGGTAGTCTTTTGCAGGTCCTTCAAATGCAAACTGGCTAAGGAAGAGAGCAAGATAAGTCGCACCATTGACACCTGAAGCAGGCATAGCACCGTGGGCAGATTTACCAATTACAGTTACCTTGTACTGACCGTTTTCTTCTTGGATTTCTCCTCTAAGTTTGTGCTCTGCAACAAAGGCATCTAGTTTCGCTTGCAAGTCAGCCAAGTCACCTGAAACGACTGCTGTTGCTGACTCAGGAACCATATTTTCACGCAAACCACCTGTGAAGCTGTGAAGACGAGCTACCCCCTTGTTGTCACCGGCAAAATGGAGATATTCTGTGATATTTCCTTTTTCACCATTGATAATTGGGAATTCAGCATCTGGAGAGAAACCAAAGTCTGGCTTCGCAAGTCCTACATGGTCAAAATAGTAGTCCATGTCAGCCCAACCTGATTCTTCATCAGTTCCGACAATAAAGCGAACTTTCTTAGAAGTTGGAAGTCCAAGCTCCTTAATGATTTTCAAACCATAGTAACATGCTGTAGTTGGTCCCTTATCATCAGAAGCACCACGCGCATAGAGACGGCCATCTTTGATAGTTGGAGTGTAAGGATCAGTGTCCCAACCGCTACCTGCTGGTACTACGTCCATGTGGGCAAAGATTCCAAGAACTTCCTTACCTTCACCAAACTCAAAATGTCCTGCATAGTTGTCGACATTTTTTGTTGGATAACCATCACGGTCTGCGATTTCAAGGAATTTCTCCAAAGCTTTTACTGGACCAGGTCCAAATGGGTGCTCCGCATCTGCCTTACTGTCATCACGTTCTGAGTTGATTTCCAAAAGGCTAAACAAGTCAGCCAAGAGGGCTTCTTTACGTTTTTCTACTTCTGCTGTAAAATCAATAACTGTCATTTTTACTTCCTATCTTTTTTCGATAATTTCATCTACTGGCAAGCGGTAGCTTGGTTCCAACTTCTCGTCTGTGTATCCTACTGTGATCAAAAGTTCTGGACGGAAGCGTTCTTCAATTTCCAAAACTTCATTAGCTTTTGATTTGTCAAAACCAAGGATAATGTTTGAACCAATTCCCTGGTCAGTCAATGCAAGGACTAAGTTCATCGCAACTAAACCAGCATTGAGGGCTAGGTAGTCACTGATTTGTTGTTCATTGTAACGTGCATACTCAGCTGGAAGATTTTTCATAAAGTACTGAAGTTGTTCTTCTGAGAAGTTCTTTGCTCCACCAACACGGGCAATCTTGCGAGCTCGTTTAGCTAGGTCAGTATCTGTAAACAAGGCAATGGTTACAGGGGCAGATGCTACTTGCTCAAAGTTTGAACCGTAAGCCAATTTTGCTAGTTCAGCATTTCTCTCACGAACTACAACAAACTTCCAAGGCTGACTATTGTGAGCACTCGGTGCCAAGGTTGCGATTTCAATAGCTGTTCGAACATCCTTGGGATCAACTGGTTTATCAATAAAATGCTTAGTCGCATGACGTTTTTTATTTAACTCAAGAAATTTCATAATTGATTTCCTTTTCTATTTCTATTGCTTCCATTTTACCACATTCTGAAAGAGCTTGCAGAGATTTTTCATTAGTGGCCTAAATTATCTTTTTCTTTTCTGATTTAAATTTTAGATTACAAACTCAAACTGAAAATTATAATATTTTTCTATCACTTCCATAAAAAATATATATTGGATATCTAATTGATTGTCTGGTAAGCTAGATACCATTAAGTAAAGGAGACACACATGAAAAAATTATTCTTATTATTAGCCATTAGTCCCTTGTTGGTGGCCTGTGGACAATCTAAACAGGATAGTACTTCAACTTCCACTGCTAGCCCTAAAACCATTGTCGTAGCCACTGCCGGAGACATCCCACCTTTTGACTTTGAACAAGATGGTAATTTGACTGGATATGATGTTGAAGTTTTAAAAGCGGTTGATGAAAAACTGGGTCAATACAAGATTGAATTTCAAAAAACTGCTTGGGAGAGTATCTTCCCTGGAGTTGATGCTGGTCGTTACCAAGCTGCTGCCAACAACTTGAGCTACACCAAAGAGAGAGCCGACAAATACCTCTACTCCCTACCTATCGCAAAAAATCCTTTGGTTCTCGTGAGCAGAAAAGACAAGGCTCTTACCTCTCTTCAAGACATCGCTGGTAAAACTACTCAGGATGACACTGGAACTTCTACTGCCAAGGTTGTTACAGACTGGAATCAAAGCCACTCCGACAATCCTGCTACCATCCAATATTCTGGCGAAGATTTGGCTAAGCGTCTGACTGACCTCGCCAACAGTGAATTTGATTTCCTAATCTTTGATAAAATCTCTGTTCAAAAAATTATCCAAGACCGAGGTTTAGACTTGAACGTAGTCGACTTGGAAAGCAATGACAATCCAAACAACTACATCATCTTCTCAAGCGACCAAAAAGAATTTAAAGAACAATTTGACAAGGTTCTCAAAGATCTCTACCAAGACGGAACCCTTGAAAAACTTAGCAAAACCTATCTCGGTGGTTCCTACCTACCAGATGCATCAGAATTAAAATAAAAGGATTGGCTAGGCCAATCTTTTTTTCTAGCAAAAAATATGTCAAAAATAGTTGACATTTTATTTTCAAAAGAATATACTATAGTCAAATATATGTGACACAATCTAAAAAGGAGGAAGCATGAATCGTGTGAAAGAATTCCGCAAGGAACTGGGCATGTCCCAGCTTGAGCTCGCCAAGGATATCGGTGTCTCGAGACAAACCATCAATATGATTGAAAACGACAAGTACAATCCAACCCTGGAACTCTGTCTCAATCTCGCCCGCAGCCTCCAAACTGACCTCAACAGTCTCTTTTGGGAGGATGATTTTTAAAAAAGGAGCAAACTCATGAAAAAAGAAACCTTTACTGAAAAACTGATCAAACGCACATACGGCATTTCTGAGCCCCTTGACGAATACAAACGGCGCGAGGCCGATCGTATCGGTAACCAAGTCTTTATCATCCTCTTTTATCTGATGATTTTCGGAAATCTTATTCCACTCCTTCTAGCCTATAAATTTCCTCAACTAGTGGCTCTGGTCTATCCTCCTCTGATTTTAGTGATTGCCCTCATCGCTGCTAGCTATCTCACCTATCAAATGCAAAAAACAGGGATTACAACTATTGAACCAGATATGCTGAGTGAGAAAGAAAGTAAGCAACTACACTACCCAGGTCTTAAAGCAGGTTTGTTCTTTGGTCTATGGATGTTTTTTATAACTCCTCTTCTCAGTATACTCATAGGTGAAAGTCCGGACTATTTTAATTCTCTTCTCACTATAAGAAATGGTGTATCAAGCATTCTCGGTTCTATCTTCTTCGGAGCAAGCATACAGTTCCTCATCTCCCGTCGCATTGCAAAAACTAAGAAAGATCCGGATGAGGATTAGGAGGTACCTTATGAAATCACTAGTAACGTTACTTACCTATCATCTTTTGTTCAGTTCTCTACTCGCCTTCATCATCATTTCAGGGAACTTGCCCATCTACGAAATAGTCCTTGTTCTTGTCTTTGTTCCAGCACTCAACAAAGGACTGACTTATCTAAAGATAGATTCCCAAAAAACGCGCATACTCAACTTAGCACTATGCTTTATGATTATATCCTTGCCACAACTGACGGTTATTTCAAGCGATTGGAAATATTATTTATTATTAATTATCGCTAGCCTTTCTTCTACCACTTATCTTTATTATCTCTATCAATTCGTAAAAGCAACAAAGTAACATCGTTCATTTAGGAGAAATTATCCATGCAAAAAGAAGACTTAACAACTCGCTTACTTCGAAATTTCTTTCATATACAAGGGCCTTTTGACGAATGCCGTCAAGAGGTTATCTACAAGGCTTGCGCCCGTTCCATGGTCCAAATCTTTTACTCTTCCTTCTTTCTCTTCCTGTTCTATATTTTGTTCGGACGCTTTATAGAAATTGTTCGATCGCTTATGCCCTACCTCTATTTTGGACTCATTCTGTTCATGAGTATAAAAGCTCAAAGAGCCGTACAAGAGCTTCATCTTGAAAAGGATGACAAATCAGAAATCATCTACAAAACCTACAGCAAACGCCAAATAAAAGTTCGTAGTTGGTTGGTATTTATAAGTATTGAGATTGGCTTATTTGCTCTGTTGCTCTTTCATAAACTCTTCGTTCAACAGATGTCCCTTTCAACTTTCTTGGAAAAAATCATCCAAACAGAGATAATGATTCCCTTACTTGTCTTTGGTCTTAGTATTGGAGCCATCTTTGGGACTATGGTCTACAGCTTTTTATCACTACATAAGGAAAAGTAAGAAACTACTTGGATTGTTGGTTATAATAGATTTGAACCTAACAGAAAGAACAAACCCCTAACACTTCTCAGTGCTAGGGGATCTTTTAGTTCCTTAAATATCGTATATACTCTACTAATACGTAGATGAGGATTGTTAAACAAATGATAATCTCTAACCAAACGACGAGGTTGAGGACCGGAAACTGCAGAATGCCTTGGGACATTTTCAATGAAGTTGCTGTGATGATGGTTGGAAAGGTTAGGGCTGAGAAGGCTGGTTGGAAACCTTGTTTTAAAATCCTTGGCAAGCGACTAAGGACAAAGAAAAAGAAGGTCTGTGATGCAAGGATCATAACTAGTAAAATCCAACTAGGAAGACTGTATCCTCCTACTCTCACTAATGCTGCCAAAAGGAGAGAAAATGGAGCACAATAGATTCCTTCTTGCCCCAGCAAAGCGAGCGGTAATGGATTTTTCCTTAAATCTTGATAAATTAGAGGGTAAAGGATAAGGGTTAAGATAAAACCAAAAATCCAAGCTCCATAGGCAATCCCAACAATGCCCACCACTGGGTAGGTCAAACTTGCTACTGCTATTCCTACATAAAGAACCGTCCAAGTTGGTGTTGCACTGGCCCTTTGTTTAACCAAGGCATAGTTCTTTGTAAAGTATAAGATGAGGTAAACATCTAGAAGAAAAGCAAACCACCAGAGAATCTGTGCAACAATGCTCATGTCCGGGGGTAAGATTCGTAATAAATACGTCGATAAAATCATCCCTGCCATGGGAAAGGTTGCCATTCCTGACAAAACAGGGGCTTTCTTTAATTCTTGCTTACTTTCACGCCAGTTATTGATGTGGCTCACCAAAAAATAAAACCATAAAATCAAGCCTGACAAACTAAAGATGTGTGATAAAAGCGGAAAAATATCCAAGATGAGATTTCCTGCGCCAGCCAATCCCAATAAGCAACCTGAAAAGGCTAAGGGGAGTTTTTTCATACCAACCTCCGAAAATGACTTTACTATCAGTATAGCATAAATAAAGCTCAGCTAGACAAGCCTTCATCAATTTTTTTTGGCTATAAAACGATTGTCCCCTTTTAAAATACTCACTAACAATAATGATTAAAATAAATTCATCAAAAAAGTACCTATCACTTGATAGGTACTCTTTTGACATTTCATTCTATAGCTTGGTTAGCCTTTAAAGGTTACGATAGTTGCTCCAGAACCACCTGCATTTTGAGGTGCATAGCCAAAGCTCTTGACTTGCTTGTTTCTTTGGAGATATTTGGTTACTCCTTCACGGATGACTCCTGTACCGATACCATGGATGATGTCCACTTGGGCCATGTTGTTGAGCAGGGCTTGGTCGATAAAGACATCCAAGGCTTCCATAGCTTCCTCATAGCGCTTGCCACGAAGGTCCAGTCGAGCCTGTGGTGCTTTACCAGCAGCACGTTTGACCACATTAACTTGTTTTTTCTTGACTGGTGCTTCTTGCTGAGCCTGAACCAAATCAAACTCTTTTTCTTCAAGCGTCATCTTAATCAAGCCAACTTGAGCTTCCCAGCGACCATCCTTGAGTTGATTGGTCAAGGTACCTCGTTGACCATAGCTTAAAACGATGATATCATCCCCAACTTTTGGAGCTCGTTTTTTCTTAGCCTTTTGGAGGACCTTGTTTTTAGAAAGATCTACTTTTTCAGGTGCTAACTTCTTGAGTTTGGCCTTGGCTTCGATAATTTCATGTGGTTTTAGTTGAGATTTGCTGTGAAGATTTTTAAGAATATCATCACTTTCTGCCAGAGCTAAGTCAACAATCTCAGCAGCTTGCTCACGCGCCTTATTGAGTTCTGTTTCCTTCTCACGATTAAGCTCATTGTAAAGTTTTTTGAGGGCACGATTCATCTTGAGGTTTTCTTGCTCAACTTGGCGAATATTCTCAAGACGTTTACGGCTTTCAAGCGTCTGCTCTTCCAATTGCTCAATAATTCGATTGACATCATTGTCTTGATTGATCTGCTTGCTAGCGTCACCTACGATGACATCTGACAAGCCGAGACGTTTAGCAATCTCAAAGGCATTGCTTCGACCAGGTACGCCTTGCATAAAGCGATAGGTCGGGCGCAAGCTAGCTGTATCAAACTCCATGCTGGCATTTTGAACATAAGCCGTTTCAATCCCATAGGCCTTGAGTTCAGGATAGTGAGTGGTTGCCATAGTCTTGACCTGACGCAAACGCAAGTCTTCTAGGATAGACATGGCAAGGGCTGCACCTTCTTGGGGATCTGTTCCTGCTCCAAGCTCATCTAGCAACAAAAGCGAGTTTTGATTGACCTTACCAAGAATATCAACAATATTAGTCATGTGACTAGAGAAGGTTGAAAGACTTTGTTCGATGGATTGTTCGTCTCCAATATCCGCAAAGACTTCCTCAAAAATCCCCACACGACTTCCCTTATCCGCCAAAATCGGCAAACCTGACTGAGCCATCAATTGCGTCAAACCTAAGGTTTTAAGCATAATGGTCTTACCACCCGTATTGGGACCAGTGATAACGATGGCTGTTAGATCCTTACCAAAGTGTACATCATTAGCAACAGCATTTTGCACCAAGGGATGACGAACATGAAGGAGTTGAATCTCCTGTCCTTCAGAGACTTGTGGCACTACTGCTCCTGTCTCTTGGATAAAGCGAACCTTAGCCCGAATCAAGTCCAAATGCCCAATAATCCATGCATCATTAGCAATTTCAGCCGCATGAGGTCGCACTCGCTCAGAGAGTTCTTGCAGGATACGCATCATTTCATAGCGCTCGTCTGCACGAAGACTGGCGATTTCCTCACTCAGCTTGACTACTTCACGCGGTTCGATATAGACAGTGTTCCCGCTGGCAGAAATATCATGAACCACACCGGCAATCTTATTACGATAGGTGTTTTTGACAGGAAGAACCTGGCGACCATTTCTACTAGCGATGATGCCTTCAGTCAACATCTGAGCCTTTTGTTTGAGAAGGTCTTGCAAGACGTCACGAACTTGGCTCTCGCTATCATGGATTTTACGACGGATTCGTGCTAGTTCCTCACTAGCAAAATTCTCAATAAATCCAGCTTCATTGATGGCCTGGAGATTGCCCTGTAGATGTGGGAAATCATGAAGTTTCTCAAACCAATTTGCCAAGTGGTCCAAGCGTACATTTTCAAGATTATCATAGAAATTTTTCAGTTCACGGCTGGCAAATATGACACGTTTGAGAAGGAGAAATTCCTCTATGTTGAGATCAGCACCCATCTCCAAACGTTTACAGGTAGCCGCAATATCTTTTGTTGCCGAAATGCTAAAATGAGGATGCTCAACAAAGAGTTCTTGCATCTCCTTCATCTCTGCAAAGGCCTGTCTAATTTTATCAACTTTATCTGTTGGGACTAGCTCTTTTAACTGTTCTAGTCCTTGTTCCGTCAAAAAATGAGGTTCAAATAAAGCCTTAATCTTGTTAAATTCTAACGTTTCTAGTATTTTTGTATTCATCTTATTTCCTTAGTATAAAAGTTATGGCTTTTCTTATTTTCAACTCTTTAAATCAATCTCTTACTTTTCGAAATTGTAAACAAAAGGCTAGGAATAGTTCCCGCCCTTTTTAACCGATTATTTTAGTAACCCAAAGATGTTTAATAAAATTAGTTGTGAATGGAATGCTTTGGATGATATGTCTAGCTACAAAGCTATTTTCAAGTGAATTTTGAACAATTTGTAATGGCACAGTCGCGAGAATCGTTAGCATCATCTGGAGGACAAACAAGGTCACACCGATTGATAGCACACCCGCACCGATACGGTAGTATTTCCCATCAAGTATCTCACTTGGTACTAGGTTTAGAAAAAGACCAAACAAACGGCCAATGCAGTAAAAAATCGTAAAGGCTAAGAGGAAGCCGACACCTGCATAAAAAACTTTATCTAGTTGGAAAAGTTGATTGGGTGGGAAAAAGAAAGTTCCCTGTCCTTCCTGCGGATTAGCATAAGGGATTAATAAATTGAACTTCTGTCCTAAAGCTAGGTAATATTTGCTTGCAAAATAAGCTGAGACAATCGTTGCTACAAGATAATATGCTTGTAAAATAATTCCTCTGCGGTAGCCAATATAAAAGCTCCAAGCAAGGATTAATAAGAGTAGAATGGAAATCATAGGGAATCCTCAATCTTACTCTGCTCTTGTTTAGCCGCAACCACTTTATAACGGAGCGATTCTAACTCTTGCTCCTTATCATCAAATTCAATCTCACGGCTGAGCTGTGTTGACAAGCAGTTAACCGCTAAGAGAATAGCTACTGTCTCATCATCAGCTCCAGGCATTTGTTCTTTGATTGCTTCATACTTTTCCGTCGCAACTTTAGCAATCTCCTCCATGAAAAGATTGTCATGTTCAGTTGTCAGCGTTAATGTTTTTTTCCCAAATGTAAACTTGAATCGATTTAAATTTGCCATAAAATTCACCTCACGATATTATACCAAATTTCACTAAGTTTGTCAGTTTTTACCAATTCTAGCGCTTTTATGGTACAATAGAGACTATGGCAAGTATCACATTAACTCCGAGTGAAAAGGAAATTCAGACTTTTGTTCAAAAGCATGAACATGCACTCACTCCTAGTAAAAATCCTTATATTCGCTACTTTTTAAAACTTCCTCAAGCCAGTGTTTCCGTCTATACATCTGGGAAAGTCCTCTTGCAAGGGGAAGCTGCTGAAAGCTATGCTAGCTTTTTTGGTTATCAGGTAGCACAAGTAGTTAGCGGGCAAAATTTCCCCTTAATTGGAACAGATGAAGTCGGAAATGGTTCCTACTTCGGTGGTCTGGCTGTAGTGGCGTCATTTGTAACTCCTGATCAGCATGACTTGTTACGAAAACTTGGGGTTGGAGATTCTAAAACACTAACTGACCAAAAGATTCGTCAGATTGCTCCCATTCTTAAGGAGAAGATTCAGCATCAAGCACTCCTTCTTTCGCCAAGTAAATATAACGAAGTCATTGGTGAACGCTACAACGCTGTTTCTGTTAAGGTAGCTCTTCACAATCAAGCAATCTTTCTCCTCCTTCAAAAGGGAGTTGAGCCTGAAAAAATTGTTATTGACGCCTTTACAAGCTCACAGAACTATGAAAAGTATCTAAAAAATGAAGCCAATCATTTTCCTAATCCAGTCACGCTAGAGGAAAAAGCTGAGGGCAAGTACTTGGCTGTTGCAGTTAGCTCCATTATTGCGCGTGATCTCTTCCTAGAAAATCTTGAAAATCTAGGCCGAGAACTTGGTTTTCAACTTCCAAGTGGGGCTGGAACGGCTTCCGACAAGATAGCTAGCCAAGTTCTTCAAGCTTACGGTATGCAGGGACTCAATTTCTGCGCCAAACTACACTTTAAAAATACTGAAAAAGCAAAAAAAATGCTAGAAAGGTAAATTATGAAATACATTATAATTTTTTTAAAAGAATGGGGAATTATCTTCCTACTTATCGCACTAGTAGGGCTTAGTCGTATCTTTCTTTGGAGTAATGTGCGTGTAGAAGGACACTCTATGGACCCTACTCTAGCTGATGGAGAAATCCTCTTTGTTGTCAAACACCTCCCTATCAATCGCTTCGATATCGTAGTTGCCCATGAGGACGACGGAAACAAGGATATCGTTAAGCGTGTTGTCGGTACACCGGGTGATACCGTACGTTTTGAAAACGACAAACTTTATATCAATGGTCAAGAAACTGATGAACCATATTTGGCAGAATACCTCAAACGATTTAAAGAGGATAAACTCCAATCTACCTATACTGGAGAAGGTTGGGATGGAAAAAAAGGCGAGTATTTCAGAAGCATTGCTGAAAAAGCTCAAGCTTTCACGTTAGATGTAAATTACAACACTAGCTTCACCTTCACTGTTCCAGAGGGGCAATACCTCCTACTTGGTGATGACCGTCTGGTATCTAGTGATAGCCGACATGTTGGTACTTTTAAAGCAAAAGATATCATTGGAGAGGCAAAATTCCGTTTTTGGCCACTCAAACGTATTGGAACAGTCTAATATCACTAAGAGGCCGAGAATACTAATCTCAGCCTCTTCTCATTCTATTCTGAATGATAAATTTCATTCAGGAATGTAAAGGAATTATATGGAAGTCTATTTTACAGGTACGATTGAACGTATTATTTTTGAAAATGTCAGCAACTTTTACCGTATTCTCCTTTTAGATATAGAGGATACCAATGCTGAGGACTTTGATGATTTCGAGATCATTGTTACAGGGACCATGGCTGATGTTATCGAGGGAGAAGAATACACTTTCTGGGGGCAGATTGTCCAACACTCCAAATACGGAGAACAACTGCAGATTTCCCGTTACGAAAGAGCAAAACCAACTAGTAAGGGTTTAGTCAAGTATTTCTCAAGTAGCCATTTCAAAGGGATTGGTCTCAAAACTGCCCAAAAGATTGTGGAACTCTATGGGGAAAATACTATCGATGAAATTCTGGAACATCCTGAAAAACTTGAGACTATCTCAGGGCTGTCTTCTAAAAGTCGTGAGGCCTTTGTATCTTCACTCCGTCTCAACTACGGGACTGAAATGATCTTGGCCAAGCTTGCCAACTATGGCATTCCTAATAAATTAGCTATTCAAATTCAGGATACCTACAAAGAGGAAACTATTGATATCGTTGAAAATTATCCCTACCAGTTGGTAGAAGATATCAAGGGCTTAGGCTTTACCATCGCTGACCAATTAGCACAAGAATTGGGCATTGAAAGCCAAGCACCTGAACGTTTCCGAGCAGGACTCATTCATAGCCTTTTAAACGCTTGTATGGAAAGTGGGGATACTTATGTTGAAGCTAGAGACTTATTAGAAAAGACTCTAAATCTACTGGAATCCTCACGTCCTGTAGAACTGGAACCAAGTCAACTTGCTCAAGAATTGTCCAATCTCATTGAAGAAGAAAAAGTCCAACAGGTTGACACTAAAATCTTTGATAACAGTCTCTTTTTTGCAGAAGAAGGGATTCACAATCACCTCATTCGTATCCTTGAAAAAGAAGAAACCGATAAACAAGAAACAGAAATCATCCAGGAGCAGATCGCAATTGTTGAGGAAGAATTAGGCATCCAATACGATGCCATTCAAAAACAGGCAATCTGCGATGCTATCCAAAACAAGGTCTTTATCCTGACCGGCGGACCTGGTACTGGAAAAACCACTGTTATCAATGGGATTATTGCCGTCTATGCTCTATTAGAAGGACTGGACCTTCGAAATAAAAGTAATCTACCGATTCTCCTTGCTGCTCCAACTGGTCGTGCGGCTCGTCGCATGAATGAGCTAACAGACTTGCCAAGTGCAACCATTCACCGCCACTTGGGTATGACTGGAGATGACGACACTAGCCATTTAGAAGATTATCTAGATGCTGATTTTATCATCGTAGATGAGTTCTCAATGGTAGATACTTGGCTAGCCAATCAACTCTTCTCAAATATTTCCTCTACTAGTAAAATTCTCATCGTAGGAGATAGTGATCAGTTGCCTTCGGTTAGCCCAGGTCAAGTTCTAGCTGATTTGCTCCAGATTCCAAGTATTCCGCAAACACGCTTGGAACAAATCTACCGCCAGAGCGAAGAATCAACCATTGTCACACTTGCGAGTCAGATTCGTCAGGGAATTTTACCTGCAGATTTCACTCAGAAAAAAGCAGACCGTTCCTACTTTGAAATCGCTAGTAACCAGATCCCAGCGACCATTGAAAAAATCCTAGACGCTGCCATCAGAAGTGGCATCCCTGCACGAGACATCCAAGTTCTAGCTCCTATGTATCGTGGAGCAGCAGGAATCGATGCCATCAATCAACTCATGCAAGAACTGCTCAATCCTCTTCAAAAGGGACAGATTAGTTTTGAAGCAAGTCAGTTTCAGTATCGTAGTGGAGATAAGGTCATTCATTTGGTTAACGATGCAGAAGTCAACGTTTTTAACGGAGATCTAGGCTACATCACGGACCTCATTCCTGCTAAATACACTGAATCTAAACAAGATGAAATGATGATTGATTTTGATGGGAACGAAGTCGTCTATCCACGCAACGAATGGTACAAGATTCGTCTTGCCTACGCCATGAGTATCCATAAATCTCAAGGAAGTGAATTCCCAGTTGTGTTTCTTCCCATCACCAGTGCTAGCAAGCGCATGCTAGAGCGTAATCTCATCTACACTGCTATTACTCGGGCTAAAAGCAAACTCATCCTACTCGGTGAACTTCAAGCCTTTGATTATGCAACTAAACATATCGGAACAGCTCGAAAAACCTATCTGATTGAACGTTTCAGCAACTTAACTGAAATCTCTGAGGAACTAAACGAGCCTATTCTCGAACCCACAAATCAGATTAACCCTCATCAACCTTACATTCTGACTGAAGAAAACTGGACTAGTATCCCAGCCATGATTGGGATTAGCCAAGATGACCTTGATGAGTTTTTCGGAAAATAAAGCACAAAAAAACCACCAATCCGGTGGTTTTTTATCTTTTCAGATTATTTTACTGTTGCAGTGCTTGTGATCAATTCAACAGCTTTCTTGATTGTGATATCGTGTTTCAACATGTCTGCTGAAAGCAAGCTTTGTACTTGGGCAACTTCCATGTTGTAATCTGCAGCCAATTGCTCGATTTCTTTTTGGATTTCTTCTTCAGTAGCGTCAAATCCTTCAGCTTTCGCAACTGCCTCGATAACAAGGTTAGTCTTAGTGCGTGACTCAGCTTCTACTTCGTATTGTTTGTGAAGGTCTTCTTGAGTAGTTCCAGTGATTTGGAAGTACATGTCAGGGTTGATACCTTGACGTTGCAAGTTTCCAAGGAATTCATTTACTGAGCGGTGAACTTCTTCGTGGATCATTTCTTCTGGAAGTTCTACGATTTCAGCATTTTCAACTGCTTTATCGATTGCTGCACCTTCAACGGCATCAGTGTATGCTTCTTCTTTAGCAGCAGCCAATTCTTTACGGTATTTTTCTTTCAATTCGTCAAGAGTTTCAACTTCTTCGTCGATATCTTTTGCAAGTTCATCGTCAAGAGCTGGAACTTCTTTAGCTTTAACTTCGTGGATAGTTGTTACGAATTTAGCTTCTTTACCAGCAAGATCTTCTGCTTGGTAGTCTTCTGGGAATGTTACGATAACGTCAACAGTTTCACCAGCTGAATGTCCAACTAATTGGTCTTCGAAACCAGGGATGAATTGACCTGAACCAAGTCCAAGTGAGAAGTTTTCACCTTTTCCACCGTCAAATTCAACACCGTCGATAGAACCAACGAAATCGATAACAACAGTGTCGCCGTTTTCAGCAGCACCTTCTTTGATCACCAATTCAGCCAAGTTGTTGCGTTCACGTTCGATACGCTCTTCAACATCAGCGTCAGTTACTTCTTTATCTACATCAACTGATACTTCAAGGTTTTTGTATTCACCCAATTTTACTTCAGGTTTTGTAACAACTTCAGCAGTGATAACCCAATCTTGACCTTTTTCCATAGAAGTTACGTCAATTTTTGGTTGAGCAACTACTTCAAGTCCAGCTTCTTTAACAGCTGCTTCATAAGCGTCTGGCAAAAGAGCGTTCATTGCATCTTGGTAAAGTGCTTCTTCACCAAATTTTTGGTCGAAGATAGGACGTGGAAGGTGACCTTTACGGAAACCTGGAACGTTAAGAGTTTTCTTTACTGAGTTAAATACACGGTCCAATTCTGGTTTGATTTGGTCTTGAGAGATAGTGAAAGTCAAGACACCACGGTTTGTTTCTTTGTTTTCAAATGATACAGACATTCTGTCATTTCTCCTTAAAATTTTTAATACAGTCCATTATAACATATAGTAGCGAATTTTTTCAAGTAATGGATGCGCTTTTCGTCCATGCTTAAGTAACATCCTATGTTCCCTAAAATTCATCAGGACCCACCAAATGATGTTGAAAAGCATAAACAGCTGCCTGGGTACGATCACTGACCTCAAGTTTGGCAAGAATATTAGAAACATGAGTTTTAACAGTCTTGAGGGAGATAAACAATTCATCAGCAATGCGCTGGTTTTCATAGCCCTTGGCAATCAGTTGAAGGACATCGTGTTCACGCGCAGTCAGGTCTTCATGTAGTTCAACGTGATTTCGATGGTATTCCACCTTCTTGCTTACCTCTTGTTCAATGGCTAGCTCTCCAGCTGCTACCTTTTGAACAGCATGGAACAATTCATCAGCACTTGATATCTTGAGCATATAACCTTTAGCCCCAGCATTCAAGACTGGCATGATTTTTTCATTGTCTAGATAAGATGATACAATCAAGATCTTAGCCTCCGGCCATTCTTTGAGAATAGCTAGAGTTGCGTCAATCCCGTTGACTTCTGGCATCACAATATCCATCACAATCACATCAGGGCGAAGAGCCAAAGCCATGGAAATCCCTTCGGCTCCATTAGTTGCTTCTCCAACAACCTCTACATCATCTTGTAGTTCAAAATAACTTTTTAAACCAAGACGCACCATTTGGTGGTCATCTACTAATAATAGTTTCATTTTATTTCCTTTTGTTCGTCAATCAAGCAAGGGGATGCGGATATCCACTGCCAAACCTTGCTTGGGTGCTGTTAATAGTTGTATGCTCCCTGCCATATCTTCCACTCGTTCTTTGATATTCCGTAGTCCATAGCTTAGTTCATCAACTTCATCTATCTGAAAACCGCGACCATTGTCTACTACCTTCAATTGCAAACCTGTTTCTGTTTGATAAAGATAAACATCCAGACAGGAAGCTTGAGCATGACGGAGAGTATTACTAATCAATTCTTGGACGATACGGAAGATATGTTCCTCAATCTTTTTAGGTAATTCATCTACCTCATATTTAAAGCTGACTTTGAGTTCACTTTTTTCTTCCAATTCTTTCAGAAGCAACTGAATCCCCTCAACCAGACTCTTTTGTTCCAGTTCGATTGGTCGTAAATGCAAGAGTAGGATACGCAAATCTCTCTGGGCTGTCTCCAAAATAGCTGTCACACTCTGGAGTTGGGTTTTCATCTTCTCTTTGTCTAACTTGGAAGCTTGTTGACTAAGTCCGGATAACATCATATGGGCAGCAAAAATTTCTTGGCTGACTGTATCATGTAAGTCACGCGCGATTCGCTTGCGCTCCTTTTCAATAATCTGTTCTTCTTTGAGCAACACCTGGTTATCAGCTTTTTGAATGGCTTCTGTCAACAAACCGAGCTTGCCTGATAAATTTTTAAAACTTGCGTCTAAGTCGGCATCCCCTAAACTTTTAATCTCTTTACCAGCCAGCAGATTCTTAAGATTAGCTTGGATTTTTCTGCGTAAAATTTCGTCAACCATTGTCCAAAACAAGACTAATAAAAAGGCTAGAGCAAGGCTAAACATCAAAGCTAGAAATAGGATTTTTTCTGTTTTCTCTATATCTTGAAAAAGAGAAGTCCACTCCAAATCTAAGACCTTAAAAACACTTCGAAATAGAAAAGCGACAAAGAGAAAAGAGGTGAGACCAATTAAAATATAGGGTTGTTTTTTCATCCTCTAACCACCTCAACATCTCCAACCATAGTTGTCAAAAGAATCTTAACACTTTTAGGGCTCTTGAGATAGTCTCTCGTTTCTTGATGAAATTGTTCATTGCGTAATGCACGCTTTGGTAGATCTAAAAATGTTAAATCCCCATACAAAGAATTAACACTGAGACTGACTTCTACGTCTACTGGAACAATAATTCTTGTCGTACCAACTATCTTTCTCAAAATAATGACATTGTCATGATTACTTAAAATGACATGTTCTAGATGAATGGTATCTTTCCCCATGAGACGAAAGAGATTAATATCGTTAAAACGGCAGGTCTGATAGCTTGAGAAGTGATGAAGATTTCCAAACCAGCGATTTTTCTCCTTCTTTACTATCACAACGTCTTCAAAGACCAAGTTGGTATCTTCCCTTTCCTGATTCATCATAGGATAAAGCAAGAACAGACTATAAATCAAGGCCACAAAGATAGCTAAAATGACAAAGGGATTTAGCATGATAATAAAGAAAAATAGGATGCTCACTGCCACTAAAATGAAATTATTGCCCTGTCTACCAGTATAGTATCGAATCAGGAGTAAAAACAAGAGCAACATAAGTAGAAAACGGGAAAAATGCTCTGATACCATCATAATCAGAGCTCCTGTCAATAAACAAGCTTCAATAAATAGAAAAATTTGAAATTTTCGCATGTATCCGTCCTCTCCATTTAATTGTATCACAAATCCCAAAAGTCACATCAGTCTGAGGAATGATAAAGAGGTCGGGACTAAAATCCCGACCTCTTTCTTTACATTTGGTCTTTTGCTTCTTTTAATTTTCCATATAAGAGATAGTCGACCTCTTGCAAATCCTCAATTTTTTTACAATTAAGGGCACACATAATCAAGCGTAGGTCTTCCTTCCAGCTTTCAATAATGGAAATAACGACATCAACAGAGTAATTTTCAACCAGCTCTAACATAGTGCGTGATAGACCAACTGCCTTGGCTCCAAACACTAAGCATTTGATGATATCTAGTGGATTGCGAACTCCTCCACTAACCAAAAGTTCCATCTTGTCTTTCCAGTCTTGGGCATTCAGAAGAGCTTGCATGGTCGATTGACCCCAGTCATTTAGGTAGTCACGCTGTCCACTGCGACGGTTTTCGATATAGGCAAAGCTCGTTCCCCCACGACCAGACAAATCAACGGTTCGTATTCCCATCTCATAAGCCTTAGCAATGGTTTTCACATCCATGCCAAAGCCGACTTCTTTTAAAACAAGTGGCACAGAGATTTGCTCAACATAATCTTTCAGATTATGCTGCCATAATCTAAATTGACGTTCACCCTCTGGCATAAGTAATTCCTGCATGACATTAACATGAACTTGCAAGAGGAGGGGATTCATCTCTTTCACTGTTTGTAATCCTAGTTCTACAGGTTTGTCTAAGCCAATATTGGTTCCAAGAAGGAGGTCAGGGTAACTAGTTTTGACTGAAAAAGAGTCATCTGAAGGATCCTTAAGAGCAGCACTGTAGGAACCCGTTACAAATAAAATCCCACAAGCTTCAGCCACCTGAGCCAGCTTTTGATTGATTTCTCTGCCCTTGTCACTACCGCCTGTCATGGCATTTATATAAAATGGGAAATCCCATTTTCGTCCTGCAAATTCTGTCGAAAGATCAATTTCATCTAAGTCATATAAGGGTAGCGAAGAATGAATCAGTTCAACTTCATCAAAACTATTATAAGTACTGTTTTGTTCAAGGGCATAGCGGATGTGTTCATCCTTCCGATTTATCGTCATGTCCTATCCTTTCTTGATACAAGAGCTCAATCCCAAGATCAGCCCAGCGTTTTTTCAGTAATGTGGTTGAATCTTGGTCAAAGCTAAGTGCAATCCCACAGTCTCCTCCACCAGCACCACTACTCTTAGCAACAGCTTTCAAGTCTCGGCTGGCATTTTTTAATTGCATTAGCAAAGGTGTGTAAATATCTGAACTCAAGCCTTCTAAAAGTTGGCTGGCTTGTTCCAGCAAGTCAATAATGGTTTCTTCTTGACCTACCTCCAAAGCCTTTACCAAGTTGGCTACTGTTTCTTTTGAAGTCTGTAAAAAGCTAGAGTTCATATTATCCTTGATTTGCTTGACCATGTGACTTGATACAGCCACTTCCTTGGTCCAACCAACCAGAAAGTCAAATGTCAAGACCGGTTCAACACTCCTAATAGAAAAGCCCCAGTCACGTGCTAATACAGCTTGCAGTTCTTCCTTTTCTAGCCATTGTGCCACTTTCTCGCGGTCAAATGACTGATAGAGGACGAGGTTTTCTGATACGATACAGGCAATGTCCCCCATGGAGCCATTGTCCCCACGTTTAAGAAGTACAGCACTCGCCAATTTAAACAAGAGTTCTCTGTCAGCTAATCTTTCATAGAAGGCAAGCATGGTCTTTATGACCAAAACAACCACACTGCCACTAGAACCCAAGCCGAATTTCTTCCCCTCACGCTCCATTTTCCCACGAATGTCTAAAGAAAAAGGCTGCGGTTCAACTCCTTGGGCAGTTAGATACTCCTCCACCAAGGCAACTGTTTCTTGAATCAAGGCATAAGAAGAATCCGGTCGCAAGTCTACACTATAGGAAAACATATCTGAGTAGAGTCGATAATTATTAGACGCTTTAATCTCAGCCGTCATATAGATGGGAATAGCCTTGATTAGCGCCAACTGTCCTGGTTCTAAAATGGCATACTCCCCAGCCCAATAGAGCTTCCCACAAGTTTTAACAATCGTCATCTTGGCTCAAATCCTTTGTTTTTGAAACGATTAAGCGATAGCGTTGACCTAAAAGTTCTGATAAGTGTTCCAAGTCTTTTTCTAAACAAAGAACCTTTACATTAGGCCCTGCATCCATGGTAAAGTAGCAAGATTCTCCTTTTTCTCTAAGCTGACGAACAAAATCCATTGCCTCGTAACTAGCATCTGTCAGATAAGAGAAGGATGGAGTTGCAGTTTTTGTCGTAGCATGCATAGCCAAGGCGTTCTTCTCTGTCAATTCTCCAACTTTCTTAAAGTCATTTTCCTTGAGGTAGACTAACATATCCTTGTAATCTTGTTCAGATTGACGAATCCACTCATCAAAAGTCGTAGAAGTTTCGACACAAAGCTTCATCCCATCTCGACTGGAAATTGGTTTTTTCTGGTCTTCCAAGACCAACATAATCATAGCTAGTTTCAAGTCAGTCTCAACTGGATAGATCTCTCCACTATCCTTGTCCCAGGCTGCCAAGGGGCCATAAAAACTACGAGATGAAGAACCCGACGCAAACTTAGCTTCCAAGGCCAATTCTCTGCGATTCAGCCCAAGTTGGAAATAGGCATTACAAGCTTTGACCAAGGCAGATAAACCACTGGAACTTGAAGAAAGGCCTGCTGCTGTTGGCATATTGTTCTTGGTATAGATACGAACAAACCCTGCTCCTTCAGGACGGTAGCGGTCAATGATTTTACTCATCTTTTTATGTTCAGCTTCATTTTGCAACTGACCATTGATGTAAAAAGCATCCGCCTTTGCATCTGCTGGTAAAGGAGAAAGGGTCGTCTCCGTATACATATTTTCTAAGGTTAGAGAGATACTGCTAGTCGCAGGAACCATCTCTTTTTCTGCTTTCTTTCCCCAATATTTAATAATAGCAATATTGGCATAGGAACGTACTGTTACAGGCTTTCGATCCATGTCTGAACAGCTCCTTTCTCTTCTAATCTTTCAGCTAAATCTTGAGCTTGGTGATAGTCGGCTACTAAGGCGATGATGCAGCCTCCTAGACCACCACCACTCATCTTGGCACCTAAAGCGCCATGTTCGAGAGCAGTTTCAACCAAGGCATCTGCCTCAGAGCTACTAACTCCAATTTCCTTTAGATTTCCATGTGCTTTGGTAAGAATCTCTCCCAGCTTCACGACATCTTTTGTTTTTATTGCTTCTTCTGCTTGCTGGGTCAACTCTCCAAGTGCATACAAGAAAGGTAAAGCTTCCTTACCCTTGCTCTCTACAACTTGAATAGCTTCACGAGTGTGTCCATAGACTCCTGTATCTGCAATGACCAGATAAGCCGACAAGTCCATGGCTAGTTCTTCAAAACCAACATTCTTGATAAAACGAATAGGCTGGTCACTAAGGCAGGTCTTAGCATCCAATCCACTAGGATTCATATGGGCAATCATCTCAGCGCGATTGACCAGAATTTCTAACACATATCGCGGTAGTTCTGCTTGGTAATAATCAAATACAGCGCGAATAGCCGCAATGCTAATGGCTGCCGAAGAACCCATTCCACGTTTTTCTGGAATAGCAGAGTCAATTTGGCAACGGATGTATGCATCTTTGATATTCAGATACTCTAGGGAAGCATAAACTGCCATGGACAAGGTGTCCTCTTCAAAAAGACGCCATGGTGTCGCTGCTGGAACCACCCGACAAGTCACTTTAACCTCTAAAAGAGGCAAAGAGATGGCTGGATAGCCGTAAACCACTGCATGCTCTCCTATTAAAATAATTTTACTATGTGCCTGACCGACACCAACTTCTTTTGTCATTTAATCCTACTATCAGACGAAAAGCGTCTGTTTCTAGATAAAATTTTAGAACTTTATTCCTTTCTATTTTATTATATTTTCACAAAAAAAGCGATTGTTTCCTTCACAATCGCTTGTTTTCATTACTGAACCCACTCACCATTATAGTTGACGTAGTAGCCACCTACAGTAGTATTCACAGCCAAGGCACCTGAACTATAAGCATAGTACCATTTCCCATTAACTTGGAACCAGCCTGTCACCATAGCTCCTGACGAACGAAGATAATACCAAGTATTATCGACATAAATCCAGCCAGTTTTCATATCACCATTTTGAGCATCTAAATAATACCAAGTTGAACCATCTAGATACCAACCGGTCGCCATAGCACCTGATGAACGGAGATAGTACCACTTGTTACCAAGATACTGCCAACCAGTTTGCATTGCAGCGGTTGTTGGATCGAGATAGTACCAAGTCGAATTGTCGTTAATCCAACCAGCACGTCTTTCTCCACCAAGGTAGTCTTTTCCTGAAGAACCTGTTTTTGCTAGGTAATACCAGTTAGACTGATCATAAAGCCAACCTGTTTTTAATGAGTGATCTTGATCAAAGTAGTAGTTTGCTAATTTAAGAACTTCTGGGCCTTCAAAGCCTTCACCATGCTTTTTGCCAACAGTTAACGAATACTTAGCCTCTAATTGTTGCCAGCCAACAAACTCTTGTAGTACGCCATCTTTATCAAAATAGTACCACTTGTGTTGAAGACCGATTTCATTAACTGGTTGGTTATCTAACAAATCATCACGATAACCTGTTCCAGGAATTTCTATATATTGCCAGCCAACTACCATTTCTCCTTTATCACCAAAATAGTAAGTTTTACCGTCTATTTTATGCCAATAGATTGCTTTATGGTCATCTTTTATATAATATTTTCTATTGTCCTTATCGACAAACTGTCCACCTGTAGTGTCCGCAAATACTGTATTTGTTGCTAACAGACCAAAGAAAAATACTGCTAGTCCAACTTGCATCATTTTTTTCAAAAATTTCATTCTTGTTTCCTCCAAAATGATTGTAGCAAAAATCAAATCATATGTCAACATTTCAACGACTAAAAAAAAGCAGTTACAAAACTGCAACTGCTTTTCTATTCTTGCATGGTGTAACCAACACCACGCACGGTTTTAATGTAGCTCTTTTGACCTTTGACGTCAAGTTTACTACGTAGATAACGGATATAAACGTCCACTATATTGGTTTCGGTCGCACTTTCATACTTCCAAACACTTTCCAGCAATTGTTCACGAGTCAAAACCTTCTTACTTCCCATAAGGGTAGCTAAGAGGTCATATTCACGACGTGTCAGAGCAATCATCTCCTCGCCACGATAGACGGTATGATGTTCTACATCCATACGCAGATTGCGATAAGCTGTCGGAACTTTCATCTGACTACAGTGTTGGTCGATGAAATCTCGACCTCGGAAGATAGCTGAAATACGACTGACCAAATCATCGATAATGATTGGTTTATAGATGTATGAAACAGCGAAACGCTGGATTGTTTCAAGTTGGTCTTGCAATTCTTCTCGATGGTCCAAGACCATGATCACCGCAGCTGGCTTGGTTCGACTCAACTTATCTGCAAAATCCTGGGCTGTCATATCCCCTAGATGAGCATTCAGTAAAATCAAGTCATAGTCTGTCTGAAGAGCCATGGAGAGGGCTTTTTGTCCCTCTTCTACCTGATCAACTCGGTATTGCTCTTTTTGGAGTTCCAGACTTAAAAAATGAGCTAGATTTCTTTCTTTCTCAAGTAATAAAATCCGTTTCCCCATGGCTGACCTACTTATTTTTCGTCATACCAAGAGTAGTGGAATGTTCCTTCTTTATCCTTACGTTGGTAAGTGTGGGCACCAAAGTAATCACGTTGTGCTTGGATCAAGTTTGCTGGAAGGTCAGCTGAACGGTAGCTATCAAAGTAAGTGATGGCAGCTGAGAAGGTTGGTACTGGTACACCTGCTTGAACAGCAAGAGCTACGATATCACGAACTGATTGTTGATACTTAGCTGTTACATCCAAGAAGTACTCATCCAAAAGAAGGTTAGCAAGGTCTGCATCACGGTTGTAAGCATCTGTAATCTTTTGCAAGAAACGAGAACGGATGATACATCCATCGCGCCAGATAGATGCGATATCTGCAAATGGCAAGTTCCAGTTATTTTCTTTAGAAGCTACACGCAATTGCGCAAAACCTTGTGCGTAAGAGATGATTTTTGAGAAGTAAAGGGCTTGACGGATCTTTTCAATCAACTCAGCCTTGTCTCCTTCAAATTTGAAAGCGGCTGGTTTTGGAAGTACCTTGCTAGCGTGTACACGTTCTTCTTTATAAGTTGAAATGTAGCGCGCAAATACTGACTCAGTAATCAGTGACAATGGCACACCAAGGTCAAGAGCTGATTGGCTAGTCCATTTACCGGTTCCCTTGTTTCCTGCAGCATCCAAGATGTAGTCTACGATTGGACCATCTTGACCTTCGTCGTCTTTGCGTCCAAGAATATCCGCAGTGATTTCGATCAAGTAGCTGTCTAATTCGCCTTTGTTCCACTCAGTAAAGATTTCAGCCATGTCTTCTGCAGAAAGTCCAAGCAAGTGTTGCATCAAGTCATAGCTTTCTGCAATCAATTGCATATCACCGTACTCGATACCATTGTGGACCATTTTCACATAGTGACCAGCTCCATCAGGACCGATGTAAGTCACACATGGTTTACCATCTTCTGGTGCTTTTGCAGAGATTTCTTCAAGAACATCTGCTACCAATTCATAAGCTTCTTTTTGTCCACCAGGCATGATAGAAGGACCTTCAAGGGCACCTTTTTCACCACCAGAAACACCTGTACCAATGAAGTTGATACCAGAGTTCGCCAACTCTTCATTACGACGGATAGTATCTTTGTAGAACGTGTTTCCTCCGTCAATCAAGATATCGCCTTTATCCAAGTGTGGAAGAAGGGCTTGGATGGTTGCGTCTGTACCAGGTCCTGCTTGAACCATGAGCATGATCCGACGTGGTTTTTCAATTGAATTTACGAAGCTTTCAATATCATAGCTTGGCACAAAGTTCTTTTCAGGATGGCAAGCAACAACATCTTCTGTTTTTTCTTTACTACGGTTATAGATAGCAACTGTGTATCCACGAGATTCAATATTAAGGGCAAGGTTACGACCCATTACGGCCATACCAACAACACCAAAGTTTGCTTTTGTCATGTGACACTCCTCTTATTTAATATGTTTTATTTTATCACGTTTATCTGTGAAAAGAAAGAATTTTATAACAATTTGACTAGTAGTCTAAATCATCCGCATGGCCAGAACCATTCCCAACAAAGTATCCTGTCTTACAGTTTAGAGTGAAGAGATAAGTTCCATCTGGTTTGTAAAGATTGTAATATCCATTGCCATTCACAATATTTACACGTTCCAAGATATATTGGTTTCCAGTGATATATCCACGCGCACGAGATGTCTCAAGGATTTGTTCAAGAACACCATCTGCAAAGGTCCAGGCAGGATTACTACTATCGTTTACAGCAGATTGATTATACGGTACTCGGCTAGCGCTTCTTTGCAAATTAACCCCTTCGCTTGAAAAGCCACTATTAGTAGATGCCGCAGTATCACTTGTTGAAGTAGATGGACTGCTTTCTGTTGTTGGGCTTGACGCTTCCTGGCTCGCTGCTGTTGTTGAGGCTGTTGTTGTACTTGCTAGTTGGCTCTTCCCAAGGCTGATTGCTTTATCAAGCAGTTTATCAATTTCTGTATTACCAGTCTTGATATCTGTAAATTTAGCATCCGCTTTGATTTTTGCATTTGTATCCAAGACACCATCTGTAATAGCTGGAGTTTCAAATTGAGAGTTCACTTCTTGGATAGCCTTTATTTGGGTTTCTAGACTATCATATTTTGATTTGGCTAGAGTATGTTCTCTCGCTCCTTCTAGTTTATCTAGAAGTTCTTTCAATTGATTCAGTTGACTAAACTGGCTATTTTTAAGAGCTGTTTTGTTTTCATCAGTATAAAACGTGTCGTAGAGCGTATTAAATTGTTCATAGACCGACTGATTGCTTACCAAACCTGAATCCGCCGCCTTCGTTTGAAGCTCTTGAGAAGAACGCGTAATCTGACGATAAACGTAATAGCCACCTCCAAAAATCAAGAGGAATAGCAAAATAATGGCTGACAAAATTGCCCATTTCTTTTTATTTTGTGGTTCATCATCCGCTTGAGCAGAACGAGACAAGGGTTGAAGTTGATCTTCATTTTCCTCATCGACTACTGACACTTGAGAAGAATCGACTTGAGCCTTTTCAACAGCTTCCAATTCATGCTTAAAAGGTTGCTCGAGAACTCTCGTTTCCTCTTCTTCGGCTTCTTGGGCAACGATTTCAGTTGTCTCTGTGGCTACCGCAAGAGCAATTGCATCCTCTTCCGGACCTATCACATTTTCTTGTTCAGTAGTTTCTCTCACTTCTTGGATCATATCATCCAAGCTTTGAGTAGACTCCTCTTTTTTCGTTTGTAAATTTTCAAATTTGTCTGCTTCGATTTCTTCACGGTGTTGCTTGATATATTTATCTAAGATGGTATCATCTGGAGTCACACCTGCTTCAACCTCTTCGTTCTTACGAATAGCCTGACCAACCGTTAAATCTTTAGCCTCTTCAAATTCAAATTTAGATTCTTGCTCATCCTTGTGATGGCGATTGCGTCTTTTCTTACTCATTTGCATTCCTTTCTATTTCGACATCTTGTCTTTTCACTCGTTGACCAAAATATTGATATAAATCAACTTTCAAAGTACCATTATAGAGTTTCCGTTTTTTATCTGCCTGACTACCGTATTTACTTTCAAAAGCTTCATCACTGGTCAGGATAAATTTACTCCAGGTTTTAAGTGGTGCAAATACGTCTCCCATCTCTGCATAGAGCTTTGTTACTCCTGCATCATCTGATAAGCGTTCCCCATATGGTGGATTCGAAATAATAACTCCATTAATCTTATCTGTTCGCAAATCCTGCAGGCGCATCTGCTTAAAGTGGATATCCTTAGGAACCCCCGCAGCCTGAGCATTTGCCTTAGCAATTTCCACCATGTGGCCATCGATATCACAGCCCATGATGTCTAGCTCGATCTCACGATTAATCTTTTTGCTAGCTTCCGTACGAATCTCCTGAATCAAACGATCACTAACCCAATTCCATTCTTCGAAAGCAAAGGAACGGCGTAAGCCTGGCGCCATATTACGAGCAATCATAGTTGCCTCAATACAGAAGGTTCCTGAACCACAGGTTGGATCAATCAAAGGTTTATCTGGATACCAGTTTGATAATTGCAGAATTGCTGCTGCCATGTTCTCTTTAATAGGAGCACCACCTTTTTCAGTACGATAACCTCGTTTGAAAAGACTAGAACCACTTGTGTCAATCATGATAGTCGCAACATCTTTAAGAATTGAAACCTCTATTTTAAACTCTGGGCCATTTTCCATCAAGGGAACACCTTCTGGTCGAGCATAATGTTTCTGCAACTTCTTCACAACTGCTTTTTTAGAAATAGCTTGAACACTAGGTTCATTATGAAGTTTTGATTTGACACACTTAGCCTTTGAAATTGGAAAACGCGCTCCAAGTGGTAAATAGTTTTCCCAATCTAAGGCAAAAACTCCTTGAAAAAGTTCTTCAAATGTTTTTGCGGGAAAAGTTCCAACAACAATCTTAATCCTATCTGCAGCTCGTAACCACAAATTGGTTTCAATAATTGCCTTTACATCTCCTTCAAAGCGAACGCGACCATTCTCAACTTGACAGTCATAGCCAAGTGCACGCACTTCCCGACCTACAACAGCCTCTAAGCCTGCTGCAGCAGTCGCTATTAAGTTAAATGTTTGTTTCATGTCAGTCTTTAAAGACCTTTCTCTTGTTCACCTTTAAAAAATGAGGTTGAGAAAATTTCTCAGCCCCAACCTATATGCAATTTTCTATAAGCCATGTTTTGTTCCAGAAGTGACTAGGACCACTTCTTTCGATAATCATCTGTCTACCACTAACAGCTAAAAACTGCTAGTAGTCAGAGTACTACGTTCGTTTCCGCGCACTCCATGCCCCGACCAAAATTTGGGTTGCTAGCTTGAGGGGTTTACCGCGTTCCACTCTCTCTGTTTCCAGAGAGACTTCGTCACTGTGGCACTTTCAGAGCTACTAAAACATATCCGAAAACTTAGTCTATTCACTCGCCGTAACGATTTCTCGTCCCTAGGCTTATGGTTTCGCCTAGCACAAACACTACAGGCATCACAGCCTGTGCTAGCATGGACTTTCCTCATGAAAAGATAAACTCTTCACGCGATTATCCAAAAATTGCACAACTGTATGATTCTTAGAAATCAGAATTTTCTACGATTTGTTTGCCAAATACTTCTTTTTCAAGACGATTCAAGCGTTTCAAGATATCAAAGTTAGTCATAGAAGTCGTACTTCCAAGTTCAGCTGGCTCAGACGTTACAGATACAGGTGCCACTTGAGGTTTGTCCGCCAATTGTTCTTTCAATTCTGCGACTTCCAAGCGCAATGATTTAACCAACGCTGCATAAGTTTCATAATCCTTGATAACGTCATCTAAGAATTCATCTACCTCTGCTTTACTGTATCCACGTACTTCTCTTCCGAAATCCTGCTCAAAAATATCCTTTGCTGTAAAAATAATACTTGCCATGTCTCTCTCCATTCTCAGTTACTAGTATTATTATATAAAAAAAGGCAAACAAAAAGCAAGGTCAAAGCCTCAATTTTCGGAAAAATTTTCGGCTATTTCGTTTAAATCCTCAAATGTTAATCTTTTTGTAATATAGTTGTCTTTCTTTTTCATCAGTTCGTAAAAAAATCTCAATTTTGTTTCGTTTTCTTGATCATAAAAAAGATAGGCTCCATCTGTATTTTCAAGTAAAAAAATCTGGTAATCTCTCAATTGACCTTTATGCTCATAAGCCGGATAGGCATACTTGATAAAATCGACCTGTTTAAAATCACTCAATTTGATCTGATTTGCTTCATTCCAATTCGATCCATGTGTTTCAAAATCAAAAATAGTCGCTAGTTGGAATCCATAGTCATCTTTCATTTCCTTGGCGACTTCTAAAACCCAATGTTCAAAACCAAGAGAACCTGTAAACACTAGCCATTGCAACCCTTCCTCAACCATTCTTTCCAAATCTCTACGAATAGCTTTTTTGATAATTTTTAAGCGAATGTCCTTTTCATTAAACACTCCTAAATCAAAAGCTGAGTATCCCAAAACCAAGGCTGTATGCATTTTTTCACCCTTTCTGAAAACCTTTGTGGTATAATAGAGTGATGTTATTGTACCAATAAGGAGGACTATGGTCAACTATCCACATAAACTTTCATCTAAACCAAGCAAAACTTCTCTACCTCAAACTAAAAATTTCGCAAATCGAGGTATGAGCTTTGAAAAGATGATTAATGCTACCAATGACTACTATCTATCACATGGAATAGCAGTCATTCACAAAAAGCCAACCCCAGTTCAGATTGTTCGGGTCGACTACCCTCAACGGAGTCGCGCTAAAATTGTTGAAGCCTATTTTAGACAAGCTTCAACTACTGACTACTCGGGTGTTTATGAAGGATTTTACATCGATTTCGAGGCAAAGGAAACCAGACAAAAAAATGCTTTCCCGATGAAGAACTTCCATTCTCATCAGATACAGCATATGGAACAGGTTCTTGAACAAAAGGGAATTTGCTTCGTCCTAATCCATTTTTCTTCTTATCAGGAAACATATTTATTACCGGCGATTGACCTTATCCGTTTTTATCAACAGGATATGGGGAAAAAATCAATGCCGCTTGATTATATTCGAGAGCATGGTTATGTGATTGAACAACAAGCCTTCCCTCAAATACCTTATCTCGATATCGTCAAACAACATTTACTAGGTGGTAAAACAATATGAACAAACAACTTATCTGGCGCATTGCTAAATATCTAGGAATTGGATTTTTAGCAGCCTTTATCGCTGCAATATTGATTGGTGGAAGTGTCTTCTTCTACTATGTATCTAAAGCACCAGAACTTTCTGAAAGCAAACTTGTCGCAACAACTTCAAGTAAAATTTACGACAGTAAAAACGAATTGATCGCTGACTTAGGAGCCGAGCGTCGTGTCAATGCTCAAAGCAATGAAGTTCCAATTGAATTGGTCAATGCAATTGTCTCTATCGAGGATCACCGCTTTTTTAACCATAGAGGAATCGATAGCATTCGAATAGCTGGAGCTTTCCTGCGAAACTTAACTAGTAGAGGTGGCCTCCAAGGTGGTTCAACATTGACGCAACAGTTGATAAAATTAACTTACTTTTCAACTTCTTCGTCAGACCAAACAATCTCACGTAAAGCCCAAGAAGCTTGGCTAGCTATTCAGTTAGAAAGAACTGCAACCAAACAAGAAATTTTGACATATTACATCAATAAAGTGTACATGTCAAATGGTAACTATGGTATGCAGACAGCTGCGGAAAACTATTATGGTAAAGATCTAAAAGACTTATCCATCCCTCAGCTAGCACTCTTAGCAGGTATGCCACAGGCTCCAAACCAATACGATCCTTATTCTCACCCTGAAGCAGCTCTTGAAAGACGAAACCTCGTTTTGTCAGAAATGCAAAAACAAGGTTACCTTACAGCCGAGCAATATGAAACAGCCATCAATACTCCAATCACAGATGGTCTTCAAAGTCTAAAATCTCTTAATAGCTATCCACAATACATGGATAACTATCTTAAAGAGGTTATTGACCAAGTAGAACAAGAGACAGGTTATAATCTATTAACAACAGGTATGGAAGTCTATACCAACGTCGACCAAGAGGTACAAAAACACCTTTGGGACGTCTATAACACTGATCAATACGTAAACTATCCTGATGATGATATCCAAGCAGCTTCTACTATCGTTGATGTATCAAATGGTAAAGTTATTGCCCAACTCGGATCTCGTCACCAAGCTAGCAATGTATCCTTTGGTACTAACCAAGCAGTGGAAACAAACCGTGACTGGGGTTCTACCATGAAACCAATCACAGACTATGCCCCCGCATTAGAGTATGACATTTATGACTCTACTGCCTACATGCTCAAGGATGTACCATATAACTTCCCAGGCACCAGCACTCCAGTCTACAACTGGGATCGTGGCTATTATGGTAACATCACTCTTCAAACTGCTATCCAACAATCTCGTAACGTACCAGCAGTTGAAACTCTCGATAGAGTTGGACTCGATAAAGCCAAAAAATTCTTAAACGGACTTGGCATTGATTATCCAACCATGGTATATGCAAACGCAATTTCAAGTAACACGACTGAGTCAAACAAAAAGTACGGAGCAAGTAGTGAGAAAATGGCTGCTGCTTATGCTGCCTTTGCTAATGGTGGTATCTACCACAAACCAATGTATATCAATAAAGTTGTCTTTAGTGACGGAACTTCGAAAGAATTCTCTGACCCAGGTTCACGCGCTATGAAAGAAACAACTGCCTACATGATGACCGAAATGATGAAAACTGTATTATACTCTGGTACAGACGCCTATATATCATGGCTTCCACAAGCAGGTAAGACTGGTACATCAAACTATACAGATGATGAAATTGAAAATTACATTAAGAGATACGATTATGTTACACCTGATGAAATGTTTGTAGGATATACCCGTAAATATTCAATGGCCGTTTGGACCGGTTATTCAAACCGTCTCACTCCAATCGTAGGAGATGGATTTAGAGTCGCTGCAAATATCTACCGCTCAATGATGGCATATCTCTCAGAGGATGATAACCCAGGTGATTGGACAATGCCTGAAGGTTTGTATCGCAATGGTGAATACGTCTTTAAAAACGGTGCTCGTAACAGCTGGGTTCCTCAAACAACCCAGCAGGTTACAACAACAGAAACACCTGCTAGTACGACTACTGAAAATCATACTACAGTAGCTGAAACTACTAGTCCAAATACAGCACAGAATACAAATACTCCAAATACAAATCCTCAACAAAACCCAAATCCTCAAGGACAACAATAATCAAAAAAGACCTAGGAATAGTTTCCTAGGTTTTTTAGCGTAAAAAAGTGGAGTTAATCACTAACTCCACTTTCTTTTATTTGACATGGTTTGCAAGATCTTCTTGCGCTTTTTTATTAGATTCTTCTTTTTCTTTCTTCCATTTATCTTGAGCTTTTTGATATTCATCAGCAGTTACTGGTTTATCTTGAAGTTCAAGGTATTTGTACAAGAGAGGTTCAGTTGTTCCCTTGTTACCTGAGTAAGCAAATGGAAGCGTAAATGGTACCATCTTAGACAACATTGGACGTCCAGTTTGAGAAGATGTTGGAATAATCAAAGCGCTATCTGTCAACCAAGCTTGAGCTGCAGCATATTTGTCATAACGTTTTGAAACGTCAGTGTTTTCATTTCCAGCTTCAACAACCATCTTTTCGTAGTCTTCCAAACCAACTTGTTTGGCAGCAGCATTATTTGTTCCTGCATCAAATCCTAGGTAAGTTTTAGTGTTTTCACCGACTGATGGTTTGATGATATCAAGGTAAGTAGATGGGTCTGCAAAGTCTGGAGTCCAACCAACGTTATCTGAAAGATCCCAATCTTCCCCAGCAGCTGATTCTGCAAAGTAAGTGACATTGAGAACTTCATCTTTTGGAAGTTGTTGGATATCAACGACTACGTTATCAGTTCCTAATGTTGCTTCAAGTGATTGTTTCAATGATTGAACACGTTGTACTTTTGTAGTACTTGTTTGGTCAACCGGCATATCCAAGTGAATTGGGAATTGAACACCTTCTGCTTGGAGAGCTGTCTTAGCTTTAGCAAATTCTGCTTTTGCTTTTTCTGGACTGTAAAGACCGTCTTGAGCATCGTCTAGGTTAACATCTTTCCACTCATCACCATAGGTCACCAATTTTTCCTTAACTAACTCACCAAAGTTTTTACCATCTGCTTGAACAAATGTTGGTGGTACGAACAAGTTACGAAGAAGTTTTGTTGCTCCACTTTCTCCATTGATTTGAGAAGTATAAGCTGTTCTATCAATACCGAAGGCAATCGATTGACGGAAGTCTTTGTTAAGGAGTGCTTTCTTAGTTGAAGTTTTTTGCTCATCTGTAGTCTTAGAAGTATATTTATAAGACTGACGGTCAATATTAGTACCAATTAAGTAAGTTGAAGAATCTTGTGGTGTATAAACGATATTGTCTTTAAACTCTTTTTCAGTTTCAGGATAACTTGCACTTGTTGGGAATAGACGAGCTGTTGAGAAACCACCAGCCTTAAAGGTTTCTGCAGGTTTGTTTGTATCTTGACCATCCCAGAATGATAGTTTTACTTTATCAATATGAACATTGTCCTTATCCCAGTAGTTTGGATTCTTTTCAAATTCTACTGAAGATTTAGCTACCAATGATTTCAACAAGTAAGGACCGTTATAAAGGATAGTACTTGGATCAGTTGCTTTGGCAAAATTACTTCCTTGTGAAGTAAGGAATTCTTCATTGACCGGTGCAAGAACACCCATAGTTGTTTTAGAGTTCCAGAAGCTTTCAGGTTTGTTCAAAGTGTATTGAACTGTCTGATCATCAATTGCCTTGATTCCAACTTCAGAAAAGTCTTTAACTTCACCTTTCACATATGCATCAAGACCCTTAATAGAATCTTGAACGAGATAAAGTGCTTCTGATTTATTGTCAGCTGCATATTTAAGACCTGTTACAAAGTCTTGAGCTTTCACAGCTGCGTACTCTTCACCTTCAGAAGTATACCATTTAGCATCTTTACGGATTGTGTAAGTGTAAGTCAAACCATCTTGAGATACAGACCAATCTTCTGCCATTGATGGCACAAAGTTTCCGTAGCGGTCATTTTCCATCAAACCGTCAATGACGTTACTAGTGATATTAGCAGTTGCTGCTTTACCAGTTGTCAAATAGTTGAGGTTGTCTGGGTCGGTTTCATACGTGTAAGAAAAAGTTTTCTCACCTTTTGCGCTCGAACCTGAACAAGCCGCCAAAACACCTGACGCTAACAGAGTCACTCCTGCTAGGGCCATTACTTTTGAAAATTTCATAATAAACTCCTTTATGACTTTTTATACATTATAATCCCTTTTTCGCCAAGTGTCAATACAATTTTCAGAATTTTTCCAATTGATTTGAAAATATTTTCTTCCTCTATTTCTAATATAAAAATCTTTTTAGGAAAAATTCTATTATAGCCGTTTATCAACTATATCTTTATGATATAATGAAAGAAGAAAGTTGAAAGGAAATACCATGTCAAAAGAAGTTATTGTTGAAAGTTTTGAACTAGATCATACGATTGTAAAAGCTCCTTATGTCCGCTTGATTGGAGAAGAAACAGGTCCTAAGGGGGATATCATTTCTAACTTTGATATTCGCTTGGTTCAACCAAATGAGGATTCTATCCCTACTGCTGGACTTCATACTATTGAGCACCTCTTGGCTAAGTTAATCCGTACTCGCATCGACGGTATGATTGATTGTTCACCATTTGGTTGTCGTACAGGGTTCCATATGATTATGTGGGGACGTCATTCTAGCGCTGAAATCGCAGCTGTCATCAAGGATTCACTGAAGGAAATCGCTGAAACAACAACTTGGGAAGATGTCCCAGGAACAACTATTGAATCTTGCGGAAACTACAAGGATCACAGCCTCTTTTCTGCTAAGGAATGGGCAAAATTGATTCTCCAACAAGGAATCTCAGACGATGCTTTTGAACGTCATGTCATCTAATAATAAAAAAAGAAACCAGCTTTTGAACTGGTTCCTTTTTTTATTTTCTAAATCTTGATTTAGTCTTTTTCACGAATGACCAAAACACCATCTTCCATGTCAGCTTCTAGGTGTTTAGCATCAAGATTATCCAAGTGGAAATCTGTCACTTTATCTCGGATTTGTTGTTCAACCACACGACGGAGTGGACGAACACCCATGACTTCATCGTAGCCTTCTTCAGTCATGTATTCTTTAGCAGCTTCGCTAACTGCCAAGTCAATGTCTTTCTTAGAAAGAGTCTTGTTAACTTCAACCAACATAAGGTCTACAATCTTAGAAAGATCCTCTTTGCTCAAGTGTGAGAATTCGATGACAGCATTGAAACGGTTAAGGAATTCTGGACGGAAGTAAGGTTTCAAACGATCCATAAGTTCTGGTTTATCAGCATCTTCTGTCAAGTTAGCTTCATAGCCAAAGCCTGCGTTTGAAGTTGCGATAATCACAGTATTCTTGAAGTTTACAGTGTTACCTTGACCATCAGTCAAACGACCATCATCCAAAACTTGGAGGAGAAGTGTGATAACTTGAGGGTCAGCCTTTTCAATTTCGTCGAGAAGGACGATTGAATATGGGTTACGGCGAACACGTTCTGTCAAAGTATTGCTATTGTCATCATAACCAACATAACCAGCTGTTGTACCAATCAATTTAGATACGGCTGTACGGTCGCTATATTCTGACATATCTAAACGGATGATAGCATCTTTCGTTCCGAACATATCAAGAGCCAATTGTTTAGCCAACTCAGTCTTACCAACACCAGTAGGACCTACAAAGAGGAAGCTACCGATTGGACGGTTACCTTCATCAAAACCAGCACGGTTACGACGGATAGCTTTTGCTACTGCCTCAACAGCTTTGTCTTGACCGATAACTTTCGTTTGCAAACGGTGACCCATATCTTTCAATCGTTCGATATCGGTTGCACCCATTTGTGATACTGGGATTCCAGTCATCCGTTCGACAGACTCAGCTACATCATTTACAGTAGCTGTAACCTTGTGATCTTCTGTATGATTAGCAATTTGCTTTTCAAGCTCTTCGATACGGACTTTTGCATTTAGAGCTGCTTCGTAATCTTCTTTAGCCGCAGCTTCTTCTTGTTTAGTTTTTTCCGCTTGAATTTCGTGCTCAACTGCATGTACATCTGTCACTGGGTGTTGTGCTGCCAAGTGAGCAGCTGTCACATCCACAAGGTCAATAGCCTTATCCGGCAAGCTACGTTGTGGAATATATTGAACAGAGTAATCAACGGCAGCTTTCAAGACTTCATCTGGCAAAATAACATTGTGGTGTTGTTGATAAAGATCTCGAATACCTTGAAGAATCTTGAAGGTATCTTCAGCAGATGGAGCATTAACTTTTACTTCATTAAAACGACGAGCAAGGGCTGCATTTTTCAAGATAGTATTACGGTATTCATCTTGAGTAGTTGCGCCAATCACTGTCAATTCTCCACGTGAAAGAGCTGGTTTCAAGATATCAGCAAGACCTTTAGACCCTTGACCATCACCTGTGCTACCAGCACCTAGGATTTGGTGAATTTCGTCGAAGAAAAGGATAATATTTCCAGCTTCTTTGACTTCGTTTACCAAGTTTTGAATGTTTTCTTCAAAGCTACCACGGTATTGAGTACCAGCTTCAAGTCCAGAAATATCAATAGAAATGATCTCTTTGTTCTTGATTGCTGCAGGAACGTCACCGTTCACGATAGCTTGGGCCAATCCTTCTACTACTGCAGTTTTACCAACACCAGCATCACCGACGAGAACCGGATTATTCTTTGTGCGACGAGAAAGAATTTCAGAAGTTTCTTGGATTTCTTTATTACGTCCAATAACCGGATCTAACTTACCTTCACGTGCTTCTGCTGTTAAGTTACGTCCAAGTTTTGCAAGAATCCCATCTTGTTTCATATCTTTACCTTGAACGTACTGAGCTTGTTCACTTCCTTCGCTTGGAAGTTGACCAGTTTGACGGTAAATAGCGAATTCTTCAGGCGTTACTTCACGGCCGTTAATCAAGTAACGACGGTTTTCTGAACTGTATCCACGCATACCACCCATCAATTGGTTAAATAAATCATCCATGTTGTTAAAGTTATTAAAGTTGTTATTCATATTTCATACCTCGTTTGTTTTCAAATTCACTTAGTCAAAATAGTTTGACTTTCTCTGACCTTTGTTTTAAAAAATTTAGACTAGCTATTTGCTACTCTACGTATAATTTCAGGTTTTTCTTTATCCAATACAGTTTTTTCGATTGGACTTCTAAAAATACTAATGTTAACCATAGGTTGTACCTCTTTTCTAGGTTTTACCCATACTTTGATCTTAAGATAGTATATGTAATCACCTTAAAATCAAGGTTTTCTAAGGACTTTCATTATCCTTATGTTCTTAGTATATCACTTTGGTCAGTTTTAGTCAACATATTTGACCAAATTTGACTAATTTTTTTAAAAAAATTTTTATAACAAAAAAACCAGTCAGAGTGACTGGTTTTTGATTTACTATTTATAAATCTTAGCTCAATGCATCATCCATTGAAAGAACTTCGTGGAAGACACGTTGTGTTAATTCAGTTTTTTGTTCCGGAGTAAGGTATTTAGTGTTTACACAGTATCCAGAGATACGTACGATTACGTCTTCACCTGACATGATCTTTTCGTAAACATCGTTCAAGTCCATAACGTTCAAGTTAACGTGTTGTCCACCGTTTTCGAAGTAACCATCAAGGATTGTTACCAAGTTATCAACTTGTTCGTCACGAGTTTTACCAAGAGCACGTGGTGAAACTTGAGTTGTCAATGAGATACCATCAGCTGCATAACCAAAATCAAGGCTAGCAAGTGAGTTCAAGTTTTGCAACCATCCACCTTTAGCTTTGTTAGATGGGTTAGCACCTGGTGAGAAGAATTCAAGTTTAGATAAGTTCACAGAACCATCTTCGTTGAGGTATACACCTTTGTGGACTGGTGAGTTACCAGTTTGTTTAGAGTAAGCAACGTTAGATGTGATTGTCAAAAGTGATACAGTAGCTTCTGCGTCTTTGTAAAGTTTGTGGCTACGTAGACGAGTTGTGTAAGCTTCGATCAACCATTCTGCCAATTCGTTTGAACGTGGGTCATCTTCACCCCAACGTGGGTATTCACCGATTGTTTCGTAATCGTAGATGTAGCCATTTTCGTCACGGATTGGTTTAACTGTAGCGTACTTGATAGCTGACAATGTATCAACAGTGTTAGCAAATCCACAGATACCGAATCCCATGTTAGCACGTTGTTTAGTTGGCAAGAAGGCCATTTGAACAGCTTCGTAGTTGTACTTATCAGTCATGTAGTGGATGATGTTCAAAGCATCTACGTAAGTGTCAGTCAACCAGTCAAGAGATTTTTCAAAGTTTGCTTTAACTGATTCGAATTCAAGAACTTCGTCACGGATTGGTTCGATGTCAAATACTTTATAGTCTTTATGAACATCGTCGTAACCACCGTTCAAACCAGTAAGAAGAGCTTTAAGAACGTTAACGCGAGCACCGAAGTACTGGATGTTGTGACGTTGTTCTTCGTTTTCTGGGTCAAGTGGAGACACACAACATGAGATACAGCTCATTTCACCGTATCCATCTTTAGCCATTGTTGTAACACCTTCGTATTGGATTGAAGAGTGTTTGTGGCTCATGTGCATACAGTAGCGACGGAAGTTGTATGGCAATTTGTCAGTCCAAAGAACTGTCAAGTTTGGTTCTGGAGAGTTACCGATGTTATCAAGAGTGTTCAAGAAACGGTAATCCATTTTAGTAACACGGTGACGACCGTCGTTACCCATACCAGCCATAGAAGTTGTGATGAAGGTTGGGTCACCTGAGTACAATTGGTCATAAGCTTTTGTACGAGCAAATTTAACTGTACGAAGTTTCATAACGAAATCATCAATAAATTCTTGGATTTCTGATTCAGTAAATGTACCACGAGCAAGGTCACGTTCTGCGTAGATATCCAATACGATTGGCACACGTCCTAGAGATGTAGCTGCACCGTTGATAACACGGCAGACAGCCATGAAGGCAATGTTTACCCATTGGATAGCTTCTTTAACGTTCATCGCTGGTTTGCGAACGTCAACTCCGTAAAGATCACCCAAGCGTACAACTTGTTGCAATGCTTGATATTGAAGGTTGATTTCTTCACGAAGACGGATTGTTTCTTCATCGATTTCTTCGATTGAGTTCCAATCGTTTACTTTTTCTTGCATCAAGTAGTCTGCACCGTAAAGAGCAAGACGCGCATAAACACCGATGATGCGTCCACGTGAGTATGCATCTGGAAGACCAGTTACAGTGTGAGCGTGGCGAGCACGACGGATGTTTGAAGTGTAAGCACGGAAGATACCGTCGTTAACAGTTGTTACATATTTTGTAAAAATTTCGTGAACAGCTGGGTCTGGCTCGTATCCATTTTCTTTCAAAGTAGTTTCAGCCATACGGATACCACCTTTTGGCATGAAGTTCAATTTGAAGAGTTCGTCATTTTGGATACCAAAGATAACTTCGTTTTCTTTGTCGATGAATCCTGCAGGGATGTCAGCGATAGACGTTGGACGAGTGTCCATTGGGAAACGAGTTTCTTCGTAGTGTGCTTTAGTTTCTTCTACGATTTTTTTGATGTGAAGTGAACGCTCTGTTGGTCCTGCAAGGAAGCTTTCATCTCCATCATAAGGTGTGTAGTTAGCTTGTACAAAGCGTGATACACTTGCTTTTTCTTTCCAGTCAACACCTTTAAAGCCTTCCCAGGCTTTGTCAAAAATGTCCTGTGCTTCAACAACTGTCTTAACAACCATGTTAATGTCCTCTTTTATCTTTCTAGTAACAGCAATCTGTTACATTCATATATTCAGTATAACACACAGTAAACGATTTCAACAAGTGAAATCACACTTTTTAGACACTTTCTTTTATAATACAGTTGTTATTTCAGTGCAAACTGTAGTATATTTTTGAAAAGTAATTAGCTATTTCCTATTTTTTCAGAAAAAAGGTATAATAAGGCTAGAAAAACTACTAAAGAAAGGCCATTTCATGCTGATATTTCCACTGATGAATGATTTATCCCGTAAAATTATCCATATTGACATGGATGCCTTTTTTGCTGCTGTAGAAATTCGTGACAATCCTAAACTTAAAGGGAAACCCGTTATTATTGGTAGCGACCCTAGGAAAACAGGTGGTCGAGGTGTTGTTTCAACCTGTAGTTATGAAGCCAGAGAATTCGGCATTCACTCAGCTATGAGTTCCAAAGAGGCTTATGAACGCTGTCCTCAAGCTATTTTTATTTCTGGGAACTATGAAAAATATACTACTGTTGGCCAACAGATTCGAGCTATTTTTAAACGATATACGGATAAAATTGAACCCATGAGTATCGATGAAGCTTATCTAGATGTAACCGAAAACAAGCTTGGTATCAAATCTGCTGTTAAAATTGCTCGTTTAATTCAGCAGGATATCTGGAATGAATTACAATTAACAGCTTCTGCTGGTGTATCATACAATAAATTTTTAGCTAAAATGGCAAGTGACTATCAAAAGCCTCGTGGTTTGACAGTCATTCTTCCTGATGAAGCTGAAATTTTCCTCAAGCAAATGGATATTGCTAAGTTCCACGGTGTGGGCAAGAAAACAGTTGAAAAACTCCATCAAATGGGTGTATATACGGGTACTGACCTTTTAGAGATTTCTGAAATCACTCTCATTGATCGTTTCGGAAGACTCGGCTTTGATCTATATCGTAAGGCTCGAGGTATAGATAACTCTCCCGTCAAATCAAATCGTATCCGTAAGTCTATTGGTAAAGAAAAAACTTACAGTAAGATTCTAAGTCTAGATGAAGATATTAAAAAAGAGCTAACTCTCCTTTCGGAAAAAGTTGCTCTTAGTCTTCAAAAATATGAAAAAAGTGGTAAGATCGTCATTTTGAAAATCCGCTATGCTGACTTTTCTACTTTGACAAAACGAAAAACACTGAATCAACAAACACAAGACTCTGAAGAAATTGCTCAAAGTATTATCCAACTCTACGAAACACTGAGTGATAAAGACAAGAGGGTCCGTTTATTAGGTGTCACTGTGACTGGATTTTAAAAACCTTGAAGGAATCTTCCTTCAAGGTTTCTTTTCTTATACAAATAATCGAACAAAGCTATAAAGTAGTAACACACTACCAAGGACAATACGGTATTTACCAAACATTGTAAAGTCGTGTTTTTTGACATAGCTGGTCAAGAAACGAATGGCAACCATGCTGACTACAAAAGCCACTACCATGGCTACCAAGAGCAAGAAGAATTGACCAAAACTCAAGACTTCTCCAGCCTTGATGAATTTAAAAATCTTCAAAGCGCTGGCTCCAAACATAACTGGAATTCCTAGATAGAAGGTGAATTCTGTCACCACTGAACGACTAGTACCGTTTAACAAACCACCAATGATTGTGGCACCAGAACGACTAGTTCCTGGTAAAAGGGACAAAACCTGGAAAAATCCAATATAGAGGGCTGTTTTATAAGGTAATTTATCTAACTCAGTAACCGTTGGCTCAATTGCTTGCGCTTTGTTACGTTTTTCAAGAAAGATAAAGGCAATCCCATAAACAATCAACATAATGGCTACTGAAACCTTGTTATGGAAATAGGTATCAAACCAATCATCAAACTTAAAGACTAAGAGAAGAGGAAGAGTCGCCACAAAAACTTTGGACCATAACTGCCAAGTTCTACGAACTTGAACTTTATCCTTACCTGGTTTGAAAGGATTAAGTTTATTAAAGTAGATAACCACAACTGCAAAGATGGCACCAAGTTGAATGACTACATTAAACAAAGACTTAAAAGCTTCAGTTTGGTCTTTATACTGGATAAACTCTTCTGCTAAAATCAAGTGACCCGTACTTGAAATCGGCAACCATTCCGTAATTCCTTCAACGATACCAAAAAAGATTGATTTTAAAATTTCAAAAAAATACATAGATTACTCCTTTTTCTATCCTCCATTATATCATACTTTTAAAGGCTGTGTTGAGTTTTCTTTAGAAAGCACCAACACTTCCACCACCGCCACCACCTGAGAAACCACCACCAGAGCTACCGCTTCCGGATGTTACAGAAAAGGTACTTGCTGTATTTGCGACCGAGGTGTATAGATTGATTTGAGTAGCAGATGTGTGAAATTGTTTATCCCACCCACAAGATACATAAAGATTCATAGCAGCATTCTCAAGTTGAATATTGTGAAGCTTCATGATTTTATTTACCTTCTTAGCGTATCCATAGAGAGTTGCATAGACCAAAAGACGATTCCAAACAACAATACTCTCTAGTTCAGCCTTATCAAGATGAGCAATATCCCGAAGCATATTTTCAAAACTTGTCCAGAGATAAACAACTTCTGCCCCTTCTTCATTTAAGACTCCATCACGAGAAGGTCCTCGAGTTACTAAATGAATCAAACCGCTCGCTAGTAAACCAATTAAATCTAAGGCAAGTAAAGGAAGCGAGAAATAGCCATGTGTTCGAAAGCTATAGTAGAAAATGATAAGTCCGACAACACCTGTTACAGCTGAACAGACTTTCATTTTTTTCACAAGATTATTTTCTTTTTCCGTTAAAGGTCGATAATAACTTGGAATTCGTAAAATTTTCACCTTGTCTCGAACACAACTTTGCATGCGTTCAAGTCGTCTCTCAAAGGAACGCTTGAGGTGCATGCCGAATTCTCGAATATGCTTCTCATCAGCTTCCTTAGCTCCGTGGAACAATCCAGAAGAAACCTGATATTCAGGGAAAAGGTCTGAAAGAGCCAATTCTTTATTTGTAGAAAGAGTCATCCGCAGGCACTCCTTCTCAAAATTAGACAAACCTTTTTCACTGTTAATTTTGATCCAAGGCTCTTCTTCACCTTGAAAAATGGATAAATGCCCTCGATCGACTAAATCTAACAAGGTTGCTTGGATTAGTTGTTCAAAGGTGAATTTACCAAACTTCTGCTTATTTAGAGGGCTAATTTCCTCTAAAGATGTTGAATAGATTGCTTCTGCCAAAACCATTGGAGGTAGGTTCATTGGGGGTTCGTAGAGACGATGATTCTTTGGATATACCTTTTTAAGAGTCGTATGCTGACGAAATTCTCTATAATAGTAGAACGTTAGTAGTAAGAGAGCCATAAAGAAGATTGGAAAAATCCATTTTATCATGACCTTGGCGTGCACTTTATCAGCCTTTATTTCTATCTCAACTCTTTTAAAGTTACTTAAATCATCTTCATTCAACCCTTGACTTGGAGCACTCGAGAAAGCTTCTATCGGCCAATAGGCATGTAGTTCAACTTGACGTTTTTTAGGAAGATCCTTCATCTTAACCCAGTAGATATCATTGACTTTTTCGACACTTCCCTCATTGAGGAGTTCACCAGTATGGAAAAAGAGTTCCTCTGCCGGACTGTCTGAAGTTACTCGAAATTCCAGATCTTTGATATCCCCTGAACTATCTGTCAGTGGTTGCCAATTAAGCTCAGCAATATCCTGATATAAGAAAAGAAGATTTTTAAGTTGCCAAGTAACAGTCACACGAACAGTATCTCCTGCGTTTCCCGGATTAAAAATGGTGACCTTGTAGCCATCCTCTTCTTCCTTAGTATATGAGAGGACGTCTTGAACAATCTGGCCATTTTTAGATACTAAGACAGTTGGTTCGTCATCAATTTCAAATCCCTTCGGCATTTTCCCTGCTTTTCCGAGTCCAATCAATTGACCATTAAAATCATCATTAAAGTGGTAGGTGATTGTTTCTTTGAAAACCGCTGTATTATCTGCATGAATATTCAAATCACCCTTATAGGATAGAATATCGAAGTCTACTGCAAAAACTAGACGAGGCACAAATAGCAAACAGGTAAATACCAGAGCAAGAACCCATCTCTTTTTCATTTTACATTCCCTTTCATGTTTTTTCACTATTATATCATTTTTTAGAAGTTAAGGTTTACTTGTATTGAAAATCTTACCATTTTTAGATACAATAGAGGGAGCCATTTTTAGACTAGAAATAGGAGAAAACATGAAAAAATTATGCTTATCTATCCTTGCTAGCTTAGCCCTTAGTCTAGGACTAGTTAGCCAGGTCCAAGCCGATGAATATTTACGCATCGGAATGGAGGCAGCTTACGCACCATTTAACTGGACTCAAGATGACGACAGTAACGGCGCTGTCAAGATTGATGGAACAAACCAATATGCTAACGGTTACGATGTTCAAATTGCAAAAAAAATCGCTAAAGATCTGGGTAAAGAACCACTCATTGTAAAAACAAAATGGGAAGGACTCGTTCCAGCTCTGACTTCTGGAAAGATTGATATGATTATTGCAGGTATGAGTCCAACCGCTGAACGTAAGCAAGAAATTGCCTTCTCAAGCAGTTACTATACTAGTGAACCAGTACTTTTAGTCAAAAAAGATTCAGCCTATGCAAACGCCAAAACACTAGATGATTTTAAAGATGCAAAAATCACTTCTCAACAAGGGGTTTACCTTTATGACTTGATTTCTCAAATTCCAGGCGCTAAAAAAGAAACTGCCATGGGTGATTTCGCTCAAATGCGTCAAGCTCTTGAAGCTGGTGTCATTGACGCTTATGTTTCTGAACGACCAGAAGCTCTAACTGCTGAGTCAGCAAATGCAAAGTTCAAAATGATTCAGCCTGAACCTGGTTTTAAAACTGGGGAAGAAGATACCTCTATCGCTATCGGTCTTCGTAAGGATGACGAACGTATCAGCCAAATCAATGCTAGCATCGAAACCATCTCTAAAGATGAACAAGTTGCCCTAATGGATCGTATGATTAAAGAGCAACCTGTAGAAGCTACAACTACTGAAGAAAACAGCAGTAATTTCTTTAGCCAAGTTGCTAAAATTCTAACTGAAAACTGGCAACAACTCTTGCGTGGTGCTGGAATCACACTTTTAATTTCAATTATCGGTACTATCGTAGGTCTCGTTATTGGTCTGGCTATCGGTGTTTTCCGTACTGCGCCTCAATCTGAAAATCAATTTGTCTACGTCATTCAAAATATAGTTGGTTGGATTCTCAATATCTATATCGAAATTTTCCGTGGAACTCCTATGATTGTACAATCTATGGTTATCTACTATGGAACTGCCCAAGCTTTCGGAATCAACCTAGACCGTACTCTGGCTGCTATCTTTATCGTTTCTATCAATACCGGTGCCTACATGACCGAAATCGTTCGTGGTGGTATCCTGGCTGTTGACAAGGGACAATTTGAAGCAGCTACTGCACTTGGTATGACTCATAATCAAACCATGCGTAAGATTGTTTTACCTCAGGTAGTTCGAAATATCCTACCTGCTACTGGTAATGAGTTCGTCATCAACATCAAGGATACTTCTGTATTGAATGTTATCTCTGTTGTAGAACTTTACTTCTCAGGAAATACAGTAGCAACACAGACTTACCAGTACTTCCAAACCTTTACTATTATCGCAGTTATCTACTTTGTCCTCACCTTTACAGTAACACGTATCCTACGCTACATTGAAAAACGGATGGATATGGATACTTACACTACAGGTGCTAACCAAATGCAAACGGAGGATTTGAAATAATGAATCAACCCATTCTTGAAATCAAACACCTCAAAAAATCCTATGGACAAAACGAGGTTCTAAAAGATATCTCCCTTACTATCCATAAAGGAGAAGTTATTTCTATCATTGGAAGTTCCGGTAGTGGTAAATCAACCTTCCTACGTTCAATCAACTTACTTGAAACACCAACTGAAGGTAAAATCCTTTATCACGGTGAAAATGTCCTCGAAAAAGGATATAACCTCACTCACTATCGAGAAAAACTAGGAATGGTCTTCCAGTCCTTCAACCTTTTTGAAAATCTAAACGTGCTTGAAAATACAATCGTTGCCCAAACAACTGTACTCAAACGTGATCGCTCAGAAGCAGAGAAAGTAGCTAAAGAGAACCTTGAAAAAGTTGGCATGGGAGAACGTTACTGGCAAGCCAAACCTAAACAACTTTCTGGTGGGCAAAAGCAGCGTGTTGCTATTGCTCGTGCACTTTCCATGAATCCTGATGCTATTCTCTTTGATGAGCCTACTTCAGCCCTTGACCCTGAAATGGTCGGTGAAGTTCTCAAAATCATGCAAGATTTAGCTCAAGAAGGCTTAACCATGATCGTCGTAACCCACGAAATGGAATTTGCTCGCGATGTATCACACCGTGTCATCTTTATGGATAAGGGTGTCATTGCAGAAGAAGGAAAACCTGAAGATCTATTTACTAATCCCAAAGAAGAACGTACAAGAGAATTTTTACAACGCTATCTTCGATAAGAGAAAAGACTGCCATTGCAGTCTTTTTTTTATATTCCAAAAAATGAAAAGGCAGATTCTTTTCGAACCTGCCTATATCCAAAGACTAATCTTCAAATTTTTCATGATTTTTATTGTAGAAATCAATTAAGCCGAGGGCTGTTTCAAAGGAAATGTTTTTAACTTTTGCACGTCCTTGAGCCAAAGCAATGATAGACATCTCACGCGCATTCGTTTCCTTAGAAATACGATACCCTGTGATCTTCTTATCACGAACCCAGCTAACAACTGCTTCTACTTTTTCAAAGTTAGACTTAGCCATGTTATTCTCCTATTTTTTTCTTTACGCAACTTCATTCTATATGTTTTTATAGTATTTGTCAATTGAAACACATATATTAATAAAGTTATTGCGTTAAGATTATAATTATTTAGCTTTCAAAGCTGATAATATATGGGTTCGAATATCTTCAACTCCATTAGGATTTGCTGGCAAGAATATTGTATTATTTCCTTGTTTATCTGCAAAATTATTCAATGTATCCAAATACTGATTGGTTAATAGGATTGACATAATTTGTTCTTCAGTTAATTCGACATTGGCTCCTTTTAACTCTTTAATAGAATCAGCAAGTCCATCAACAATTGCTTTCCGCTGCTCTGCGATCCCCACACCATGGAGGCGATCTTTTTCTGCCTCAGCTTCTGCCGCTGTAACGATCTTAATTTTATCTGCTTCAGCCAATTCTTGAGCTGCCACTCTCTTACGTTGGGCAGCATTAATTTCGTTCATTGATTGTTTGACTTCTGCATCCGGCTCAACTTTGGTAATGAGCGTCTTAACGATAATATACCCATACGTTGACATTTCTTCCGCTACTTGTTTTTGAACTTCTAATGCAATTTCATCTTTTTTCTCAAACAATTCATCCAAAGTTAACTTAGGAACAGATGAGCGCAATGCATCTTCAATATAAGATTTGATTTGAGCTTCAGGTCTCATCAATTTATAGTAAGCGTCTGTAACGTTTAACTCATTTACACGATACTGAGTTGCGACATTCATAGTCACAAAAACGTTATCTTGGGTTTTGGTTTCAACCACGATCTCACTTTGTAAAAGGCGTAGCTGCACACGAGCTGCAATTTTGTCAATGCCAAATGGTGCCCGTAGATGAATACCACTATTACTTAACTTTTGATACTTACCAAATCGTTCGATAATTGCAACAGACTGTTGACGAACGACATAAACAGAGCTCACTAACATAGCTCCTACAATAAGCATTAGAATCACTAGAACAAGTAAAACTTGTAAAACCATGGGAATCTCCCCCTTTCTTCACTTACATTATAGCACTCGTATATAGGTTAGGCAAATGATATGATAAAAATTTTATAGGATATTAAACAAGCATATTATATAGAGTTTCATTCCCATTCAAGTTAATATAAGACGGGTCAAATTTCTCCATTCGGTGAATCAAGCCCGCATAATCATGCTTGTTAGCAAGAGCAATCCCGATTAAGACTGGTCCCGTTCCCTTGCTGGCACGTTTAATATACTCAAAACGTGTGATGTCGTCATTCGGTCCTAAAATATCATTTACAAACTCGCGAAGTGCACCTGGACGTTGTGGGAAGTTTACCACAAAGTAATGCTTGATGCCATCATAAATCAAGGCACGCTCTTCCATCTCTGGCATACGGTTGATATCGTTATTTCCTCCAGAGATGATACAACAAATAGTCTTACCCTTTATATAATCTGACAGTACTTCCAAGGCTGCCACACTAGCAGCACCTGCAGGCTCAGCTACAATCCCCTGTTTAGAGTAAAGATCTATCAATGTCTCAGAGATTAAACCTTCATCCACTCCGATGAGCGTTTCAACATTTTTACGGGTTGCTTCATAGGTCAATTGCCCAACCTTCTGCACAGCAATCCCGTCTGCAAACTTATCAATTTCTTTAAGTTTAACCGGACCTCCAGCCTCAAAGGCTGCCTTCATGGAACGAGCTCCGTTGGCTTCTACACCTAGAACTTCAATATCCGGATTCATTTCCTTTATATAAGTAGAAACTCCCGCAATGAGTCCTCCACCTCCTACAGGCACCAAGACAGTATCAAAATCAATGGATTCTTTTCGCGCTTCTTCTAAAATTTCATAAGCTACTGTTCCTTGACCAGCTTGAACATAGGGATCATCAAAAGGATCAATAAACGTACGATTTTCAGCAACTGTATAGTCTTGAGCTGCCTTGGCCGAGGCATCAAAGGTATCTCCTACCAATTTGATAGTTACAAAATCTCCACCAAAGAAACGAACCTGACCAATTTTCTGTTGAGGCGTTGTAATTGGCATAAAGATTGTTGCAGGAATCTTCATCTCGTTACAAGTGTAGGCAACACCTTGAGCGTGATTTCCCGCTGATGCGCACACTACTCCACGTTCACGTTCTTCCTTAGTCAATTGTGAGATGGCATAATAAGCTCCACGAATTTTAAAAGAGCGGACTCGTTGAGCATTTTCTTTTTTGAGATAAATTTTAGCTCCGTATTTTTCTGATAAATAATGATCGTAGTCAAGTGGTGTATTGGCTACGACACCACTCAGAACCTTGTGGGCCTTCACCACATCTTTTGCACTAAGCATAATCTTCTCCTTGATTCTTTTTCAAGATAAAAAGCGGGTTAGGTACCCCCCAACTCGCCTTCTATTTTTATTCTCAAAAATTAGTTGTAGATTTTGAATGCATCATCGTCGTTTTTACCAACAAATGGCATTGCTTTACGCAATTCGGCACCAACCTTTTCAATTTCAAGGTTAGCTGCTTGTTCACGGTAAGCAGTCAATTTTGGACGTCCAGCTTTGTAGTCGTTCACAAAGTCGTTGGCAAATGTACCATTTTGGATATCAGCAAGAACTGCTTTCATGTTTTCTTTCACTTGTTCAGTGATGACACGTGGGCCTGAAACGTAGTCACCGTATTCAGCTGTGTTTGAAATTGATTGACGCATTTTCTTGAATCCACCCTCGTAGATCAAATCAACGATGAGTTTCATTTCGTGAAGTACTTCAAAGTAAGCCAATTCTGGAGCATATCCAGCCTCAGTCAAGACTTCAAAACCAGCTTCGATAAGGGCAGTCAAACCACCACAAAGAACTGCTTGTTCACCAAACAAATCTTCTTCAGTTTCTTCTTTGTAAGTTGTTTCCAAAAGACCAACGCGTGCTGCACCAACCCCTTTACACCAGTCCATAGCGATGTTTTTAGCATTTCCTGTTGCATCTTGGTAGACAGCGTAAAGCGCTGGAACACCAAATCCTTCTTCGTAAGTACGACGTACCAAGTGTCCTGGCCCTTTAGGAGCACACATGAAGACATCTACATCTGCAGGAACTTTGATGAATTCGAAGTGGATGTTAAAACCATGCGCAAATCCAACTGCATTCCCAGCTTCCAAGTTTGGAGCAATTTCTGCTTCGTACAATTCTTGTTGGATTTCGTCTGGTGCCAAAATCATGATAACATCAGCCAATTTAGTTGCTTCTGCTACTGTATAAGTATCAAAACCATCTTCTTTTGCCTTATCAAAAGATTTACCTGGACGAACACCGATGATTACATCGTGACCTGAATCACGCAAGTTTTGAGCATGAGCATGACCTTGTGAACCATAACCGATAACAGCGATTTTTTTACCATCAAGTGCTGCTACTTTTACATCTTTTTCGTATTCCATTTGAACTGCCATAGTTTTTCTCTCTTTTCTATTATTTATTGCCTTTTAGGCTGGTTTAACAAATTTAAGTTATTTTTTACTCAATGAAAATCAAAGAGCAAATTAGGAAGCTAGGCGCAGGCTGTACTTGAGTACGGCAAGGCAAAGCTGACGTGATTTGAAGAGATTTTCGAAGAGTATTAATCGCGGGTAAATCCAGTTGCACCCGTACGAGCGATATTCTTGATACCGTACGGTCGAATAACCCGAATCAAAGCTTCACTCTTTTCCGCATTTCCAGTCATCTGAACAGTAATGGAGCTCGGAGCCACATCAACAACAGTTGCACGGAAAGGCTGGATAATAGCTAAAATTTCTGCCCGCTTCTCCGCAGGCGCTGAGACCTTGATCAGAATCACTTCACGCTCGAGATGCGGTTTATCTGTGATATCACGGACACGAATAACGTCGACCTGACGGTTGAGTTGTTTGATGATTTGCTCCACTTCATCGTGAGATGCAACATCAATGATAATGGTAATCCGTGACACATTAGGATTTTCTGTCGCCCCTACCGAGATACTCTCAATATTGACTTGGCGTCTAGACAAAACACCGGTAAAACGATTGAGAACTCCTGACCGGTTTTGAAGTTTGGCTGTTAACATTCTACGCATTAAACTTCACCCCCAACATCTCATGATTACTCTTACCAGCTGGTACCATCGGTAAAACATGCTCTTTACGAGAAATATCTACCTCGATAAACATTGGTACATCTTCCAAGATGACTTCCAAATCCTTTTCTAAGGTTTCAGGATTATCAAATTTATAATTCTTAATTCCATAGGCTTGAGCCATCAATTGGAAATCTGGGAGGCTATCAAAGACTGACTCTGATGTTCGACCATCGTAGAAGGCTTCTTGCCATTGACGAACCATCCCAAGTGAATGGTTATTAAGCATGATGACCTTGATTGGAATCTTGTAGATATTCAAGATTGCCAATTCCTGATTGGTCATTTGGAAACCACCATCACCGACAAAGAGCACGATCTCCTTATCTGGATTAGCAATTTTTGCCCCAATGGCTGCAGGAACTCCAAATCCCATGGTTCCTAGTCCACCTGAAGTTACGAGTTGACGCTCGTTTTGGTATGGATAGTATTGAGCTGTCCACATTTGGTGTTGTCCGACGTCAGTTACGACAATGGCATCACCCTTAGTCAATTCACCAATTCGTTCAATAACTGCTTGTGGTTGGACAACACGTTCCTTCTTATCATAAGAACGAACACGATTCTTATCTTTGGTAACTTTTTCAATCCATTTTTCAGTATTGTTACGAACGATTGGCTCCGCTAGCAACTGCTGCAAGGCCTTTTTCGCATCACCAACAACTGGGATATCAACAGCGATAATCTTACCAATCTCTGCTGGATCGATATCAATATGCGCTACTTTGGCATTCTTCGCAAATGTCTTAGGATTACCAGTCAAACGGTCATCAAAACGACAACCAATCGAAATCATAAAATCAGCTTCTGTCATAGCAATATTAGCTGCAAAGGAACCATGCATCCCACCCATTCCCAAAAACAGTGGATGGCTAGTTGCAATTGTTCCCTGTCCCAAAAGACTGGTCACAACCGGAATTTGATAACGCTCTGCAAATTCATTTAACTCCGCTGCAGCCTCTGCATAGCTAATACCACCACCAGCTAACAAAACTGGCTTCTTAGCCTTAGAGAGTTGCTTCAAGATCTTCTTGATTTGCATCTCATTAGGTTCTAGAGTTGGTTGATAACTTGGTAAATCTATCTCTGAAGAATAGACAAAGTCCGTTTCAAGAGCTGAAACATCTTTTGGCAAGTCAATAACAACTGGTCCTGGACGACCGGTAGTCGCAATGTGCACAGCCTCTGTAATCACACGTGGAATATCCGCCGTCTCTCGAACCTGGTAGTTGTACTTGGTAATTGGCATGGTAATACCAACAATATCTGCTTCTTGGAAAGCATCCTTACCGATTCCCGCTCTTGCTACCTGACCTGTGAAGACCAAAAGGGGAACACTGTCACTCATAGCATCTGCAATCCCAGTAATGGCATTGGTAGCTCCTGGTCCACTTGTGACGACTGCGACACCAAGTTTCCCTGTTGATTTAGCATAACCTTCTGCTTCATGAAGACAACCTTGTTCATGGCGACCTAGAATATGGCGGATGCCTTTAAAATTATAAATAGCATCATATAAAGGCAATACAGCCCCGCCTGGATAACCAAAAATCGTATCGATTCCTAGGTCACGGAGCGTTTCCAAAACGAGTTCCGAACCTGACTTTGGTGAGTCTAAAATGAGTTTCTCCATCGTTCCCCTTTCTCTTCTCTAAAAATGACTTGTTTCTATAATACCATTTTTTCAAAAATTTTCAAGACAAAAGAAACAATTTTCTGAATTTTCTATCTAGATACTTTACAATATCAAATAGATTAGAAAGTTTATACGTATTTTTACCTTTTAATAGAAAAAAGGTTGAGACAAAATGTCCCAACCTTTTGATTTTTTACTTATTAAAGTGAGTTAACGTCAACCTTGATACCAACACCTTGAGTAGTTGTGATTGTCAAGCTTGTTACGTAAGTTCCTTTAGCAGTAGCTGGTTTAGCTTTTTGGATTGTTTCGTTGAATGCTTTGAAGTTTTCAACTAACTTGTCAGCTTCAAATGAAACTTTACCGATGATAGCTTGTACGATACCTGCACGGTCAGCACGGTAAGTGATTTTACCACCTTTAGACTCTTCAACTGCTTTAGCAACGTCCATTGTTACAGTACCAGTTTTAGGGTTTGGCATCAAGTTACGTGGTCCAAGGACACGTCCAAGACGTCCAACAAGAGCCATCATGTCAGGTGTAGCGATAACTACGTCGAAGTCCAACCAACCGTCGTTGATTTTAGCAACAAGGTCGTCTTCACCAACGAAGTCTGCACCAGCAGCTTTAGCTTCTTCAGCTTTTGCACCACGTGCAAATACAAGAACGCGAGCTGTTTTACCAGTACCGTTTGGCAATACCATTGCTCCACGGATTTGTTGATCAGCTTTTTTCACGTCGATGTTCAAGTTGTATGCAACTTCTACAGTTGCGTCAAATTTTGCAAAGTTAGTTTCTTTTGCAAGAGCTACAGCTTCTTCTACGCTGTATGCTTTTGTGCTGTCGATTTTCTCAAGAGCAGCACGAAGTTGTTTGCTTTTTTTAGCCATTTTCTATTCTCCTTGTAAGTGGTTCAATCGATTTTCATCTCCCACGTCACTTCTCGAAATGATGAAGTCTTGCGGGTTATATAGGGAAGTTATTGATTAGTCAACAACAGTGAATCCCATAGAACGAGCAGTACCTTCGATCATACGCATTGCAGACTCAATGTTTGCAGCGTTCAAATCTGGCATCTTAGTTTCTGCAATTTCTTGTACTTGTGCACGAGTAACTGTAGCAACTTTAGTTTTGTTAGGTGTACCTGATCCTTTTTCAACACCTGCAGCTTTTTTCAAAAGAACAGCAGCTGGTGGTGTTTTAGTAACGAAAGTAAATGATTTATCTTCGTATACTGAGATAACAACTGGAATGATCATACCAGCTTGATCAGCTGTACGAGCGTTGAACTCTTTTGTGAATCCCATGATGTTGATACCAGCTTGACCAAGAGCAGGTCCAACCGGTGGAGCTGGTGTAGCTTTACCAGCAGGGATTTGCAATTTTACAAGTTTTTCGACTTTTTTAGCCATTTTTAAATCCTCCTTTGTGGTTTTGGCGGTAATTTAGAGATTTTTACCTCCCACAAGTATGTTTTACACATACCCTACTATTATACACTAATCTATCTCAAATGCAAGAGAAAAATTCTAATTTTAGAGAAATTTTATTACTGAATTTGACTGTCATTTCTTTTGTGAAAGAGTCCTGAACTACAAATAAAAAACCGCTCTGTTTTGAGCGATTATAAGGGATACTAAATTTAGTAGGAGTCCAGTTTTAAGTACAGGCTTGTCCCTTTTTCAGCACTTCCACTTTCTACAAATCCAAGGGTTCAAAACATTGTCTGGAGGCGTGATTGAAATCAAAGAACTATCTATTTGAATGATTTGTTTCACTTTAACTTCCTTTTCAATAAGAGAGTTACTGCTTGATTAAAACCATTACACCAGTTGTACCATTTTGCTTCATACTCATCTTCAGGCAAGATATGATTTTTTAAATCCAGAATAGAATAAATCTTTCTTTCCTCGCAAGCTTGCATATAGAGATGATATAGTTCATCACCACCATCTTTATCCCACTCAGCAGAAATCGTATTTTGACCTGCTAACAAAGCTTGGTAAGCTCTGTGATGCCCATCTGTAATCAGCAAACAATCTCCAGATGCAAGAACACTAATTGGGTTTATATTTGGCCTCTCTACCGAGTGATAAAGCATCTGGATATAATGCAACTTCTTTTCTGATAAGTATAGTTGAGTCGGATGAAGATCTGTAATATTGACTTTCATTTTTATCTCCTCAAGAAGAGTTAATAACTACTTTTGCTTGCCTGTAAAGCGCCATTGAAAGCGAAGTTTGTCATAAAATGGGAATTCAATGAATAGAATTCCAAGACCCAGACAGAGACTGGCAAGAACATCTGATGGGTAATGAACTCCCAGATAGACTCTGGAAATGATTACGCTTACTAGATAGATTCCCAGTAAAATCTGGAGAATGAGCTTTACAGTCCTATCTTTCACTCTCTGTCCCACAATGATAATTAGAGAACCGATTAGGAGGGTTACTGCTAGCGAGTGACCACTAGGGAAAGAAAATCCTTTTTCTTCGACCAAGTGTAAAATTTCAGGTCGCGGACGTTGATAGAGGTGTTTTAAGGACACAATTAAAATTCCAGCCAAACTAAGATTGCCAGCTACTAAAAGGCTTTCTGACTTCCACTTTTTCAGATAAAAAATAACAGTCAATAGAATTGCCCAAGAAATAACGATTGGTATGTCAATCAGACGAGTAATCCCTCGAAAGATAGTTGTCAATATAGCTGGTAAATCTCCACGGATTGCTGTCTGGATAGACGAATCAAATGGTATCAATTGTTCTGGATAAAACTTAACGACATAACCCAGAATTACAAATAGTAAAAGGGCAAAAGAGCCCTTTGTTAAATATGTTTGTTTATCTTTCATAGTATTTCAAAGTTGGTTTCAAGAGGACAAATAATAACCAGAATGAGATGGCAAAGATGACTCCTTCAATCAAATTAAATGGTAAGACCATTGCCAACAAGTAATTACTAAGTCCTAGAATATTCTCTATATCGAAGTTAGCAAATTTTGCGTACAAAGGTACAGCATAAACGTAGTTTAGAACTAACATGGCTAAAGTAAGACCAATCGTCCCTGCTAATGAAGCTAGGACAAAACGCATGGTTGTACGCTCTTTTTTCCAAATCAGACCAAAAGCAAGAACAAAGACCCCTAAGGCTACGATATTCATCGGCAAACCAATGTAGGTACTAACTCCTTGATTGTTCAAAAGTATTTTCAACAAAGACCGAAGGAATAGTACTCCTAAAGCCGCTGGTAAATCCAAGACTACCAAACCTACAAGAACTGGTAAGATACTGAACTCAACCCTTAAAAAGGGTGCTGCCGGTAGAAGCGGAAAGTCAAAGTACATCAACACAAATGAAAGTGCTGATAAAATTGCAATGGTCGAAAGTCGACGTGTGTTTGTCATAACAGGTTCCTCCAATTTTCTATAAAATCAGAAGAAGTTGGAAAGTTTCTCTCTATCTACTCTCTTAACTATCTCAAAAAACAACCTAAGCTTACAAAGAAACTGGTTTTATTTCTATTATAATGAAGCAGAATAGACAAAGCTATCCTTTCGTCTTCTCCCATCCAGACTATACTGTCGGTTGTGGAATCTCACCACATCAGCTTGCGCTCGCGGACTTATTTGGCTAAGATTTTTAGATTTATCTAGACGTCGCAGTCGAAGATAATACTTAAAGTATATCGAGACAAGACAACGAAGAGAAAGCTAAAATAGCTAGTCAAATTTACCGCCGGTCGGGAATCACACCCTGCCCTGAAGACCCTCTAATGATAACAAAAAAAGCTTGCAAGCGCAAGCATTTTATCTCTTCTCAGTGTTTATTTTAACTTATCCGTTTCGTAAGTATGAACCAGTTCGAGACCCGCAAAATTCTGTTGACGAAGGGCCTCATAGACAATCATACATACTGTATTGGATACATTGAGACTACGGACATGTTCATCATTCATAGGAATTCTGAGAGCTTTTTCAGGATGTTCCCTCATAAATTCCTCAGGCAAACCTTTATCTTCACGTCCAAAAAGAAAATAATGGTTTCCTTCTATCGTGAAGTCAGCATCTGAATAGACCTTTTCTGCAAACTTGGAAATCAAGTAGACTTGACCATCCATTTTTTTCATAAATTCATCTAAACTATCATAAAAATAGATCTCAAGTTTGTCCCAATAGTCTAGCCCGGCTCGCTTCATTTTACGATCATCAATCGGAAAGCCCATCGGTTTGATAATATGAAGGGGCGCATTCGTCGCCGCACAGGTTCGTGCAATATTCCCCGTATTTTGTGGAATTTGTGGTTCAAACAATACAATATGATTGGCCATGCCTTGCTTCCTCTCACTAGTGCAAAAAAATAGCCACACTGCCCGGAGTCAAGCTCAGCAAACAGCGTGGTTAAGGCGTCGTTAACTTACCTCACAACAGGTTTGAAGTAAATCAGCGAAACTACTTTTTTAGTATAACACTTTCAGCCTGATTGTCAATAGAAATGACTTGATTTTTTCATTTTTTTTACAAGCATATTTACAAAAGTTAAAATTTCAACTTTCAGCAAGCAATATCATAGAATATACATAGATTAAGAATTTTCGGAACAAGTTTTTTCATAAACATATAATGTTTAAAGCAAAATATTTGTTCGAATTCCCCTAATCCCTTTATTAAAGAAGGAAGCAGTCGGTTGTTGAGTGCATTTTTTTCTAAAAAAAGGTATGATAGAGACATATTGAAAAAGTAGGTTAACTAACTATGAAGATTATTCTTGTCGGAGGGGGAAAAGTAGGTTCTGCCCTCTGTCGTTCACTGGTTGCTGACAACCATGATGTTGTCTTAATTGAACAGAACGAAACTGTTCTAAAATACTTGACCAGCCGTTTTGATATTATGGGAATCGCAGGTAACGGAGCTGACTTTGCTATGTTAGAAGCAGCCAATGTTCAAGATTGTGATATTTTCATTGCCATGACTCAATACGACGAAGTCAATATGGTTTCGGCTGTTTTAGCCAAAAAAATGGGAGCAAAGGAAACCATTGTTCGTGTACGAAATCCTGAATATTCCAACCCTTACTTTAAAGAAAAAAATATTCTTGGATTTTCACTCATTGTAAACCCAGAACTCCTAGCAGCTCGTGCTATCGCTAATATTATAGACTTCCCCAATGCTCTTTCTGTTGAGCGTTTTGCAGGTGGATTAGTCAGCTTAATGGAATTCAAGGTACGAAATTTCAGTAATATTTGTCAGATGTCTATTGCTGATTTCCGTAAAAAGTTTGGTAATGTTATTGTCTGTGCTATCGAACGCGACCACAAACTCATGATTCCTAGTGGAGATATGATTTTAGAAGATAAAGACCGTATCTTTGTGACAGGACATCGTGTCGATATGATGCTCTTCCACAACTATATTAAGTCCAGAGTTGTTAAGAGTTTACTCATCATAGGAGCTGGGAAAATTGCTTACTATCTCTTAGGTATGTTAAAAGACAGTCGTATCGATACCAAGGTTATTGAGGTCAATCCTGAAAGAGCTGCCTTTTTCAGTGAAAAATTCCCTAAACTCTATATAGTCCAAGGCGATGGAACAACTAAGGACACCCTCTTAGAAGAAAGTGCACAAAACTATGATGCTGTTGCCACTTTGACAGGAGTCGACGAGGAAAATATCATTACCTCTATGTTTTTGGATAACATAGGTGTTCAGAAAAATATTACCAAAGTAAACCGCACTAGCTTATTAGAAATTATCCACGCAACAGATTTCTCAAGTATCATCACCCCTAAAACAATCGCTGTTGATACCATCATGCACTTTATCCATGGTCGTGTAAATGCGCAATATTCTGACCTTCAAGCTATGCACCATCTAGCAAATGGACAGGTAGAAACTCTTCAATTCCTTATCAAGGAAACCAATAAAATGACTGGCAAGCCTTTATCTCAATTGAAGCTCAAAAAGGATATCTTGATTGCTGCTATTATCCGCAATGGAAAAACGATTTTCCCAACAGGAGAAGATACCCTCCAGGTCGGTGATAAGCTAGTGGTTATCACTTTGCTTTCAAATATCACCAAGATTTACGATTTGTTAGAGAGGTAAGCTATGAATAGAAGTATGGTACGCTTTCTTCTTGCAAAGCTACTCTTGATTGAAGCTGGGCTACTTTTAGTTCCGGTTGGTATTGCTCTTTACTATCGAGAATCTAATCAAGTTTTTACAGCTCTTTTCTCTACCATCGGGATTCTTGTTGTCCTAGGTCTTCTCGGAATCATCAAAAAACCTAAAAAACAACGTATCTATGCTAAAGAAGGAGTCTTAATTGTTGCCCTATGTTGGATCCTTTGGTCTTTCTTTGGCTCCCTTCCCTTTGTCTTTTCAAGTCAAATCCCCAATTTTATAGATGCCTTCTTCGAAACTAGTTCCGGCTTCACTACTACGGGAGCAACTATCTTAAATGATGTTTCTGTCTTAAGCCGTTCTCTTCTGTTTTGGAGAAGTTTCACCCACCTCATCGGAGGTATGGGGGTGCTAGTTTTTGCCCTAGCTATTATGGACAATGCAAAAAATAGTCATCTTGAGGTTATGAAGGCTGAGGTTCCTGGACCAGTATTTGGTAAGGTGGTATCTAAGCTAAAAAATACAGCACAAATACTCTACATCCTGTATCTGGCAATGTTCGCCCTCTTTGTAGTGATTTATTATCTTGCCGGTATGCCACTCTACGATAGTTTCGTTATCGCTATGGGAACTGCTGGGACTGGTGGTTTCACTGTTTACAATGATGGAATCGCCCACTATAATAGTTCTCTCATTACCTATCTGACGAGTGTTGGGGTATTGATGTTTGGTGTCAATTTCAACCTCTACTACTATCTCATGCTTCGTCGAGTCAAGGAATTCTTTTTCGATGAGGAGCTTCGTGCTTATCTCTTGATTGTCGTTGTTTCTACCGGCTTAATTACTCTCAATACACTCCACCTTTATAGTGGCGTTTCACAAAGTTTTGAAATGGCCTTCTTCCAAGTTTCTAATATCATCACTACAACTGGTTTTGGTTATGGCAACATAACCAATTGGCCTTTGTTTTCTCAGTATATCCTACTGATGCTGATGGCCATTGGTGGTTCTGCTGGATCTACTGCTGGTGGTCTCAAAGTGATGCGTGGAGTTATTCTAGCTAAAATTGCTAAAAATCAATTTTTGTCTACCATATCACCTCACCGTGTTTTAACTCTCCATGTTAACCAAACGGTAATTGATAAGGATACCCAGCACAAGATTCTCAAGTACTTTGTAGTTTACGTCATGATTCTACTCAGCTTAATTTTCATTATCAGTTTAGATGCTGACAATTTAATGATTGTTACGAGTGCCGTTTTCAGTTGCTTTAACAATATCGGCCCAATTCTCGGAACAACTGCAAGTTTCTCAATTTTTAGTCCATTTTCAAAACTCCTCCTATCCTTTGCAATGATTGCAGGACGTCTTGAAATTTATCCAATCATATTACTCTTTATGAAGCGAACTTGGTCTAAGCGTTAGCAATGTTATTATCAAAAAGCACATCCTTCAAAAAATGAGGGATGTTTTTTTCTGTTGATAAGATTTTTAAAAGACAGTTGAGAGTCAAAAAATAACACTTGGGAAAAAGATGATTTTTCATGAATCATTTTAGTTATAATTTTAAAAAAACGTAGGGGTTTTATATGGAAAAAATGAACAAATCAATCCAACTTCTTTTATTGATTTCCTTGGTCTACTTAGGCTGCTGTAGTTGCTTAGTTTGGCCTGGTATTGCTTTAACACTCAAACAATCCTGCTTTTACTTTTTACTCCTCTTAATGTTATTAGCAGGTATCTGTACATTTATCCACTATCTTTCAGGACATGATCACGTGAATAGTCAGCTACACAATCGTAGTCGATCCTTCTTTTTATTGTATAGCAGCATGGTTATCATTAACGTTGCTGGAGTATGTTTTATTTTATTTGAAAGCATAAGCACAGACACTCTACTACAAAAAGAAATCGTTGACTTGTTACTCATCTCTTTCTTTTTCCTTTTCGGACTTGATATTGCTACCTTTCTGCCGTTAAACAAATGGAGAAAATTACCAACTCATAAAAAGACAGGCAGGCTAACAACCCTTATCTTTCTTAGTTTATTTTTTCTGCACAATCCTTTAACCATACTTTCTGTCAGTTTTTATATCCTTTTGGGAGTCAGCTTTCTAAACTTTTTATTTCCTAAAACCTTAAGACAAGATTTATCATTTTATAGTCACATAATCCGAAATATCTTACTTGTACTATCGGCACTTATGTTCTGGTAATTAATAGAATTCCTATCCAAAGTATGCTATAATGAAATAAATTTTTTAGGAGATATTTGAATGAATTTTTTTAAAGATTATCGTAAACGATTGATTTGGCTAGGAATCTTTCTTGTGGCAATGGCCCTATCGCAAGTTCCTATCGTGACTTTAATGTTGCTTCAAAAAACGCAACTTGGATCTATCTGGTCATCTCTAATAGTGGGGCTTGTCTCTACCGCTATTGTTACACTCTTTTTATATGGTGCTCACAAAAGTAAGTTATTAAATCTAAAATCGAAACTCTTTGCTATTAATGACGCCCCTCGAATTGCTCTTAGTTATGTAGCCATTGTCACAGGAAATCTGATTGGTGCGATTTGGTTACAACTTCTGAAGCAAACAACTACTTCGAATCAAGAGGCTATCAATAGCATCATGTCAGAAAGCTCTCTAATTTCCAGCATTTTCGTGGTTGCAATAGTGGCACCTATTTGTGAGGAAGTTATCTGTCGAGGTATCATCCCTACTAAACTCTTCGAAGGATACGAGAAAATTGGATATATTTTAGGTTGGTTTCTCTTCACTATAGCCCATATCCCAAATAATCTTCCTTCTTTCTTGATCTATGGCTGGATGTCTGCAGTCTTAACTTGGACTGCTTATCGCACCAAACGTCTAGAGATGTCTATCTTACTGCACCTAGTGAATAATGGAGTCAGCATTCTATTGCTTATCCTCCTTACATTCCTTATCAAAGTTGTTGGTATAGATGCTTTTCAATAAATAGAAGTTCCACTACTAATATAATTTAAAATAAAAAGACTAGAAATATATCTAATTTCTAGTCTTTTTGTTTATTCTTTGAGTGATTCCAAACTAAGTTAATGAGGCAGGTAGCTAATCCACTTTTTAACTGTTACCGTTTATTAGATTACGACACAGAGTTTGGCAAATCGATTATATTTGCCAAACGTAGTTAGTAAGGCAGTTAGCTAGTTCGCCGAATAGCGACTAGCGTCCAACAATTAGGAACTTTAGTTCCAATTGTTGGTACTGAGTTACATTTTTTCTTCCAACTCCACATCTGGATACTTGTCCGCAAACCAGCGGAGGGCAAAGTCATTTTCGAAAAGGAAGACAGGTTGGTCAAAGCGGTCCTTTGCCAAGATGTTTCGACTTGAAGACATACGTTCATCTAAATCTTCTGGTTTAATCCAACGAACTGTCTTTTTACCCATTGGAGTCATGACAACTTCAGCGTTATACTCGCCTTCCATACGGTGTTTAAAGACTTCGAACTGGAGTTGTCCAACAGCACCTAGCATATACTCACCTGTTTGGTAATTCTTATAAAGCTGGATGGCTCCTTCTTGTACCAACTGTTCCATTCCCTTGTGGAAGGATTTTTGTTTCATAACGTTCTTAGGTGAAACCTTCATGAAAATCTCAGGCGTGAAGGTTGGTAGTGGTTCAAACTCAAACTTGTTTTTGCCAACAGTAAGCGTATCTCCAACCTGGTAGGTACCTGTATCATAAACCCCAATAATATCTCCAGCTACGGCATTGGTCACATTTTCACGACTTTCCGCCATAAATTGGGTGACATTAGAAAGTTTAGCTCCCTTACCAGTACGAGGCAAATTGACACTCATACCACGCTCAAATTCACCCGATACAATACGAACAAATGCGATACGGTCACGGTGTCGAGGGTCCATGTTGGCTTGAATTTTAAAGACAAAACCTGAGAAATCCTTATCATAAGGGTCGACAAGTTCACCGTCTGTTTTCTTGTGTCCATGAGGTTCTGGAGCAAACTTGAGGAAGGTTTCAAGGAAGGTCTGCACACCGAAATTAGTCAAGGCCGAGCCAAAGAAGACTGGTGTCAAATCACCTGCAAGAATGGCTTCCTCTGAGAATTCATTTCCTGCTTCATTCAAAAGCTCAATATCATCTTTCACTTGCTCATAGAAAGGGTTGCTAGCAAAGAGTTTATCGCCATCTTCTAGGCTGGCAAAACGTTCATCCCCTTTGTAGAGTTCTAAACGTTGGTTATAGAGGTCGTAGAGCCCCTCAAAGGCTTTCCCCATCCCGATTGGCCAATTCATTGGATAACTTGCAATACCCAAGACTTCTTCCAATTCTTGCAAGAGGTCTAGTGGTTCACGACCATCACGGTCCAGCTTGTTCATAAAGGTAAAGACTGGAATCCCGCGGTGTTTGACAACCTCAAACAATTTCTTGGTTTGAGCCTCGATACCCTTGGCAGAGTCCACTACCATGACCGCAGCATCCACCGCCATCAAGGTACGATAGGTATCCTCTGAGAAGTCCTCGTGCCCTGGAGTGTCTAGGATGTTTACCCGTTTCCCATCGTAGTCAAACTGCATGACAGATGAGGTTACCGAAATCCCACGTTGTTTCTCGATATCCATCCAGTCAGACTTAGCAAAGTTTCCTGTTTTCTTCCCTTTTACAGTACCTGCCTCACGAATCTCTCCCCCAAAGTAGAGCAACTGCTCTGTAATCGTCGTTTTACCAGCATCCGGGTGGGAGATAATGGCAAAGGTACGGCGTTTCTTAATTTCTTCTTGAATACTCATAACTTCTCTTTCTTTCTACTTTTTTAATGATTTCAATTTATAATCACTCTTTATTACATCGGACCCTAACATTCCTTTCAACACTCCATTATATCGGATTTTAGAGAGTTTTTCAATTGCTTACACAAGAAAAAGCAGGTCAAGATACTAGACCTGCTCATAAGATTCTTTTATTCAATATTTATTTTGTATCTCTAGTTACAATCTCTTCAAAATTTAATTTTTTCTAGAGCAATTTTCTTTTGCCAACGTTTCTTAAACAATATATCAAAGAGCACTAGGGCTGTAGATAGAATGATTGAAACCAGAAGATACTTTATCCATATAGGGGCATTTGGAATAAACGGCGTGGTATTCAAAAGCCCGTAATTTCCACCTGTCACTTGATTGACCCCAACTAGGAAAAGGTTGAGAATAAAAGTGTAGGCGATAATTCGATACTTTTTCAGCAAGGTCTTATCGTAGTGATTCATGAGATAGACCAGGGAATTGACCAAGAGGGCATAATGGCCAATCAGGAAAGAAAAACTGGTAATATGCGGAAAATCATAGGGGTCAAAAACAGGGTAGCCCAAAGCAAACACTGCCCCGCTGGCTCCCATAAGGGCAAAATACTGCTTGGTTTTCCATTTATCTGGTAAGAATACAACCGCGAACATGGCCAAACGACAATGGTAAAGAGGCAGGCTGTTCGAAAACGGAATCCCAAATCCAATATACCAAGTATAGAGCGCTAGCAGTTGTGCTATTTGAATCCACTTAAACAATCGAACAAATTTGGGGTTTTTGTAGTAAGTAAGAGAAGCATAAATAGATAAGGCAAGAAGGCCTATCATGACACCGTACCAAAAAATCGGAATAGGCGGTGGCGTCGTTTGGGTTCTTGTAATAAAATGATGCATAAAGTCTCCTTAAGGTAACGAATTCAGTTGTATATTAACTATTCTTATGTTTATATTTAACGAGTTGATTGATAAGGATGAGAATACCTGTCATCAAACTGGTCACTATCAAATAGTTAAGCAAACTACCATGATCCCCAATCACAGGTGGCTTGCTCATAAAGCCATAATTTCCTCCTGTCAAGAGGTTGGCAAGAAAGATAATGGCATTGACTCCAAAAGTCATCTGGCATATTTTCCAAATATCCCCTTTTTCAACTTTATAATATCTAACAAGATAAATCAAGCAATTAGCCAAGAGGGCCCAGTGTCCGAAAACATTGTTCACAGACGAAACATGAGGAAAAGGAAAAGGATAAAAGACTGGATAAACCAAGGCCATGATAGAACCAAAAACTCCAATCAGAGCAAAATATTGCTTGAAAAAGGTCTTATTAGGGGCAAAAAGAATCATCCACATAGCCATGCGACTATGGTAAAAAGGGAGAGCCTCAGATAGGGGCAGACGTGCAGTAATATACCAAACGTTGATAATGAGCAACTGAATCAATTGTCCCCAATACCAAAAGTTTCTGTAACCTTTAGATGATGCGAAACGAATCGATAAAACAGCTATGATTACCAAAGATGTAGGTAATAAAAAGTACCAGGCTCCCAAATGAGGAGGAACTGTCTTTTTACTGGTAAAAAGTAACTCCCAAATTGTCATATTTCACCCCTAATGTTTTTTAATTTGATCAATCATCAATCTTATTTGCCAACTAAAAACGACTGTTATTCTTTCTTCTAATTTCAACCATTATATCGAAATAAAAAGTATTTTTCAATTTCTGTTTCTTTTTAGCTTGGCTTGCCTTATTTATAGGAAAATATGGTAAAATAGAACAGATAAAGAATCATCATTTCACGAAAGGATATCCGATGAAAATTACGCAAGAAGAGGTAACTCACGTTGCCAATCTTTCAAAATTAAAATTCTCAGAAGAAGAAACTGCAGAGTTTGCGACAACACTCTCAAAAATTGTTGATATGGTCGAATTGCTCAGTGAAGTCGACACTACTGGTGTTGCACCTACTACAACGATGGCTGACCGTAAAACTGTTCTCCGACCTGATGTGGCCGAAGAAGGAACAGATCGTGATCGCTTATTTAAAAATGTACCTGAAAAAGATAACTACTATATCAAGGTGCCAGCTATCCTAGATGATGGAGGAGACGCCTAATGACTTTTAACAATAAAACCATTGAAGAGTTGCACAATCTCCTTGTCTCCAAGGAAATTTCTGCAACAGAACTAACTCAAGCAACGCTTGAAGATATCAAATCTCGTGAGGAAGCCCTCAATTCTTTTGTTACAATCGCTGAAGATCAAGCTCTTGCTCAGGCTAAAGCTATTGATGAAGCTGGAATCGATGCTGACAATGTTCTTTCTGGAATTCCGCTAGCTGTTAAGGATAATATCTCTACAGACGGCCTCCTAACAACTGCAGCCTCAAAAATGCTTTATAACTACGAGCCAATCTTTGATGCGACAGCTGTTGCCAATGCAAAAGCTAAGGGCCTGATCGTTGTTGGAAAAACTAACATGGACGAGTTTGCCATGGGTGGTTCTGGTGAAACATCTTACTACGGCGCAACCAAAAATGCTTGGGACCACAGCAAGGTTCCTGGTGGATCATCAAGTGGTTCAGCTGCAGCTGTAGCTTCTGGACAAGTCCGTTTATCACTTGGTTCTGATACTGGTGGTTCTATCCGCCAACCTGCTGCCTTTAACGGGATTGTTGGTCTCAAACCAACCTACGGAACAGTTTCACGTTTTGGTCTTATTGCCTTTGGTAGCTCGCTAGACCAAATCGGACCATTCGCCCCTACGGTTAAAGAAAATGCTCTCTTGCTCAATGCTATTGCTAGCCAAGATGCCAAAGACTCTACTTCTGCCCCAGTTCGCATTGATGACTTTACTTCAAAAATCGGCCAAGACATCAAGGGAATGAAAATCGCTTTGCCTAAGGAATACCTTGGTGAAGGAATTGACCCAGAAGTTAAGGAAACCATCCTCAAAGCCGCTAAGCACTTTGAAAATCTTGGTGCTATCGTTGAAGAAGTTAGCCTTCCTCACTCTAAATACGGTGTGGCAGTTTACTACATCATCGCTTCATCAGAAGCATCCTCAAACTTGCAACGTTTTGATGGTATTCGTTACGGCTACCGTGCAGAGGATGCGACTAACCTTGATGAAATCTATGTAAACAGCCGCAGCCAAGGTTTCGGTGAAGAAGTTAAACGTCGTATCATGCTAGGTACTTTCAGCCTTTCATCAGGTTACTATGATGCCTACTACAAGAAGGCTGGGCAAGTTCGCACCCTTATCATCCAAGATTTCGAAAACGTCTTTGCGGATTACGACTTGATTTTGGGACCAACTGCTCCTAGCGTTGCTTATGACTTGGATTCACTCAACCACGATCCAGTTGCTATGTACTTGGCTGACCTCTTGACAATTCCTGTCAATTTGGCTGGTCTACCGGGGATTTCTATTCCTGCTGGATTTGTTCAAGGTCTACCAGTAGGACTCCAATTGATTGGTCCTAAGTATTCAGAAGAAACTATCTACCAAGCTGCTGCTGCTTTTGAAGCAACAACAGACTACCACAAACAACAACCCGTGATTTTTGGAGGTGATAACTAATGAACTTTGAAACAGTCATTGGACTTGAAGTCCACGTAGAGCTCAACACCAATTCAAAAATCTTCTCACCTACTTCTGCCCACTTTGGAAATGACCAAAATGCCAACACTAACGTGATCGACTGGTCTTTCCCTGGAGTACTACCAGTTCTCAATAAAGGCGTTGTCGATGCTGGTATCAAGGCAGCTCTTGCCCTCAACATGGACATCCACAAGAAGATGCACTTTGACCGCAAGAACTACTTCTACCCTGATAATCCTAAAGCCTACCAAATTTCTCAGTTTGATGAACCAATCGGTTACAACGGCTGGATTGAAGTGGAGCTAGAAGACGGTACAACTAAGAAAATCGGTATTGAACGAGCCCACTTGGAAGAAGACGCCGGTAAAAACACCCATGGTACAGATGGTTACTCTTATGTTGACCTCAACCGCCAAGGGGTGCCTTTGATTGAGATTGTATCTGAAGCAGACATGCGTTCACCAGAAGAAGCTTATGCTTATCTAACAGCCCTCAAGGAAGTGATCCAATACGCTGGTATCTCTGACGTTAAGATGGAAGAAGGTTCTATGCGTGTGGATGCCAACATCTCGCTTCGTCCTTATGGTCAAGAAAAATTCGGTACCAAGACAGAGTTGAAAAATCTTAACTCCTTCTCAAACGTGCGTAAGGGTCTTGAATACGAAGTCCAACGCCAAGCTGAAATCCTTCGTTCAGGTGGTCAAATCCGCCAAGAAACACGCCGTTATGATGAAGCTAACAAGGCAACCATCCTCATGCGTGTCAAAGAAGGTGCTGCAGACTACCGCTACTTCCCAGAGCCAGACCTACCACTCTTTGAGATCTCAGACGAGTGGATTGAGGAAATGCGCACTGAGTTGCCAGAGTTTCCAAAAGAGCGCCGTGCACGCTATGTCTCTCAACTCGGATTATCAGACTACGATGCTAGCCAGTTGACTGCCAACAAAGTCACTTCTGACTTCTTTGAGAAAGCAGTTTCACTTGGTGGTGATGCTAAGCAAGTCTCTAACTGGCTCCAAGGTGAAGTTGCTCAGTTCTTGAATGCCGAAGGCAAGACACTTGAACAAATCGAATTGACACCAGAAAACTTAGTAGAAATGATTGCCATCATCGAAGACGGTACTATCTCATCTAAGATTGCTAAGAAAGTCTTTGTTCACCTAGCCAAAAATGGCGGTGGTGCTCGCGAATACGTTGAAAAAGCTGGTTTGGTTCAGATCTCAGATCCTGATGTGTTGATTCCAATCATACACCAAGTCTTTGCTGATAACGAGGCTGCCGTTGCCGACTTCAAGTCAGGAAAACGCAACGCCGACAAGGCCTTTACTGGATTCCTCATGAAAGCGACTAAAGGACAAGCCAACCCACAAGTAGCCCTCAAACTACTTGCCCAAGAATTGGCTAAGTTGAAAGAGAACGAGTAAATATACTTTCGCTAATAGACTTTTCTACTAAAAAATAGAAAAGGAGAATAAATGAACAAATTTTTACGAGTACTATTTATTTTAGTTATCGTCGCCATGTTGGGTGCTTCTATTCTACAAATCTTTCTCCCATCATATATGGGAGAGCATTCTGGTTACGGTGTTTCTGCAGGATGGCAAAGAGAAATTGGAATTTGGAATCTAGCTGTCTTAATTATTATTCTTGCCGTTAATATTAAGTACGATTGGTTTTACCTGAGAATTGCCCTTCTTGCCCTCATTATTGGTGGTATAGGAATAGGAACAAATCATTTGTTAAATTTTATTGAATATCATTCTCCTGTTAATGCGATTGGTGCTATCGAGAATTATATACTCGTATTTGGTTGGATTATAGGGTGGTTTATTGAAAATAAAACTATAAAACTCCAAAACTCTTTATAGACATAAAATTTAGCAAAAACTATTTTTGTACTCACATAGTTAGGAGACATATGAAAAAGTTATATACTCTTATCGCTGCTTGCTTGCTTCTTCTCTTTGTAACTCCCCTACAATCCATCGATGCAGGTGTCGGCCATTCTCGAAGTGGTAGTTCTAGTCGCAGTAGCTCACGAAGTAGTAGCAGTTCTCGAAGTAGTAGCTCTAGCCGAAGCCGTTCAAGTGGTAGTTCTTCTTCTAGAAGCAGCTATCGTTCTGGCGGTAGTTACTCGAATTTGGGGGATTCTTTAAGCACTGGCATGAACATTCTGATTATGTTTGGTGTCGGAGGTTTCATACTCTTCATGCTTATCAAATATCTGAATGACCAGAATTCATCATCTGGTAAATCTTATGGAAGTTCTACTAGCTACCAACCACAACCAACTATCCATCGTCGAGTTGAAAATAATAGCCAAGCCATTGATCGACTTAGATACTATGATCCAAACTTTGATGCCTCTGCTTTCACTTCATGGGCTAAAGAAGTTTATATCCAGTTGCAGGCTGCTTGGACTAAAAAGGATTGGAACTTGGTGCGTTCTCTTGAAAGTGTTAGTCTCTATACTCAACACAGTGCTCAACTGGAAGACTATATCCAATCTCAAACAACGAATGTTTTGGAACGCGTTTACGTTGAAAATGTTCGAATTAAAGATTTCAATAGTAATCCAGATGGAAATGATACTTTAGTCGTTATCTTATCATCTACCTTACGAGACTATGTCATCGAAGATAAGACTCGTAAGGTTATTGAGGGAGACCCTCAACAAGATCTATTTACAGTTTATCAAATGAACTTCATCCGCAAACATGGCAGTCAAACTGAAAGCTCTGTCCAAGATGAAGCCGTTAGCGACCGCTGTCCAAACTGTGGCGCTCCACTGAAAATATCAGCTATCAGCAAATGTGACTATTGCGGATCTGATATCACCCGTAGTCCTAACCAATGGGTACTCGATACCTACGATGTTGTGGATGAAGACGAACTATATAATTAGGAGGAAATTATGGGATTTATTCGTGCCGCCCTTTCAGCTGGGCTAAATAGTTTTAATGATAGCAAATTCAAGGAAGCCGTTGTGCTTCCAGACCACGTTTCTTCAGATGTTATGGCCATCAAGGGGCAACTTCTTACAAAAGATCCTGACGGTAGTTCAAGACAAAGCAATCAAAATACAGGTCTTTTAACAGATGGTTCTGTTGTCATTGTCCCTCAAGGATATGTTGCCGTTCTTGTTAATAATGGTACCTTCCTAGGGGATGTCCTCGAAGCTGGAAGCCATGAATGGCGTGCAGGCGATAACGCTTGGCTTCTAGAAAAAGGCGGAATAAGAGGAACTTGGGAAAACTTCAAAAACCGCTTCTCATTTGGTGGACAAGTGGTTACCCGACAAGAAATCATCTTTATCCGCATGCAACCAATCGCAGGGAATAAATTTGGTACACAAAACGCTGTAGAATACTTCAGTGAACGTTACCAACAATTGCTCAATATTCGTTTTTACGGTTTATTTGATATCAAGATTTCTGACCCAGTACTTTTCTATGTCAGTTCCATCAGTCAACAAATTGAAGATCATAAACCATTTACACTCCAAGATATTGCTCAAGGAACTCTTCGACAAAATATTTCCCCTAAAATTGCAATCGCAATTGCCAAATTTACTAATGAGTACCGAGTTGATATCTATAGTCTAAATGCTAATCAAGATACCTTCAATGAAATCGCTAAACAAGAAGTCAATAAGGTATGGATTGGTCTTTACGGTATTGAAGCAACCAATATCCTTCTTGAGGATTTGAGCTACGACCAAGAAAGCTTAGAACTTGTTCGTAAACTTGATAGCGAACTCGTTGCTATGAAATACAATACCATCGAAATTGAAGAACGTCGTGCTCGTAACGAAGCTCTTATTGCTGCAGCCAATAACGAAGGTAATGGCAATGGTATGAACATGTTTATGGGTATGAATCTCGGTCAAACTCTCGGTGGTCAACTCACCCAACAAGCTCAACCTGTTAGCCCAAATCAAACAGTTCCCCCAGTACAACCCGCTGATCCAAACCAGGCTTTTACTCCGGTACAAACTGCAAGTCCTGAGCAAGCTGCTAGCCCACTAGAGACTATTAGCCCTGAACAACCCGCTAACTCAGTAGAAACTACTAATTCAGAAATGACAACTCCTGCACAAGAAACTACTACTCAAGAAGTCATAACTTCTGCAGAAGAATCTACTAGTCCTGAACAAACTACCAACTCTAAACAAACCGCTAATAAAAACTTCTACATCGAAGTCGATGGCAAGTACGTATTGGTAACCAAAGACGAAGAAGGAAACATCGTTCCTGTCAACTAATTTCACTTTCCTGATATTTGAGAAATCTTGCGACTTATGATACAATAAAGAGTAAATTATTTTATTAAAGAGGTAAAAACATGATCGAAGCAAGTAAATTAAAGGCTGGTATGACCTTTGAAACAGCTGACGGAAAATTGATCCGCGTTTTGGAAGCTAGCCACCACAAACCAGGTAAAGGAAACACTATCATGCGTATGAAATTGCGTGATGTCCGTACTGGTTCAACATTTGAAACTAGCTACCGTCCAGAGGAAAAATTTGAACAAGCGATTATCGAAACTGTGCCAGCACAATACTTGTACAAAATGGACGATACAGCTTATTTCATGAACACTGAAACTTACGACCAATACGAAATTCCTGTTGTAAATGTTGAAAATGAGTTGCTTTACATCCTTGAAAATTCTGAGGTTAAAATTCAATTTTATGGAACTGAAGTAATCGGTGTAACAGTACCTACAACTGTTGAATTGACAGTTGCTGAAACTCAACCATCTATTAAAGGTGCAACTGTTACCGGTTCTGGTAAACCAGCTACAATGGAAACTGGTCTTGTCGTGAACGTTCCAGACTTCATCGAAGCAGGACAAAAACTCGTTATCAACACTGCAGAAGGAACTTACGTTTCTCGTGCCTAATCTCTAGAAAGAGGTCATTCTATGGGAATTGAAGAACAATTAGGCGAAATCGTTATCGCCCCACGTGTACTTGAAAAAATCATTGCAATCGCTACAGCTAAAGTTGATGGTGTCCACTCTTTTTCAAATAAATCAGTATCTGACACCCTTTCAAAACTTTCACTCGGTCGTGGCGTCTATCTAAAAGAATCTGAAGAAGAACTAATAGCTGATATCTATCTCTATCTTGAGTATGGTGTCAAGGTTCCTAAGGTTGCAATGGCTATTCAAAAAGCTGTCAAAGATGCCGTTCGTAATATGGCTGATGTAGAACTCAATGCTGTGAATATTCACGTTGCTGGTATTGCACCAGATAAAACACCAAAACCAGCATTAAAAGATTTGTTTGATGAGGACTTCCTCAATGACTAGTCCATTATTAGAATCTAGACGCGAACTACGAAAATGTGCCTTCCAAGCACTGATGAGTCTTGAATATGGTTCTGATATTGAAACTGCTTGTCGCTTCGCTTATACTCATGATCGAGAAGACGACGAGGTAAAACTCCCTAGTTTCCTAATCGATCTTGTATCTGGTGTTCAAGCTCAAAAAGAGGAACTAGATAAACAAATCACTCAGCATTTAAAGTCTGGTTGGACGATTGAACGTTTAACCTTAGTTGAAAAGAATTTATTGCGTTTAGGAGTTTTCGAAATCACTTCCTTTGATACTCCTCAACTTGTAGCTGTGAATGAAGCTATTGAACTTGCAAAAAGCTTTTCAGATCAAAAATCAGCCCGTTTCATTAACGGACTGCTCAGTCAATTTGTAACTGAAGAAAATTAAATATAAAAAGTGTTTGATAGATATCAAACACTTTTTATTTGTCTCCTCAAATGCTATCTAAAAAAACGATTATAGATTAAATTAGAAAGCAACAACCAGATGAAATCTGCATGAATGAAAAAGTTAATAAAACTATGGCACAGGATGGTGATTTTTAAATTCTTTGTCCAACGGTAGACTAAAGCAAAGAAAAGACCGAAAAAACAATAAATCATCAAACTGATGGGGTCGCGATGGGACAATACCAAATGACTGAGCCCAAATATAAGAGCTGATAAGATGACATCCAAGTAGTATTTGGACTTAGGGAAAAAGGTATTCATAAAATAGCCTCTATGAACAATCTCCTCCAATATAGGCCCCAAAATGACAACGGAAATAAAAGAGAAGCAAGTCGTTAAAATAGTAGATTCACCACTGATGGATATGACTGAAAGAAGATCTTCAAAGATATAGTGATTATTAATGAAGCGACTAAACTGTAAGTGAAAAGCACTTAAGGACTGACGGACAAAATAAGTAGCCACTAGACTAACTACAAGGTAAAAGAATCTGGATTTTTTCGAGCCCCTTTTCTCAAAAATATAGAGCATTTTTTTCTTTTTAAGCCAATAGATAAATAGTCCTAAAAGAGCTAGTTGCTCTACTGCTACAATAATAGAATAGCCATCCATACCCCAGACAAACATCTTAGCCAGATAAAGACTACTGAAATCTAGTAGATAAATTGATAGGAATACCAGTAATGTATAGATTCCCAAATGACCTATTTTTTTCATACTCACTCCCAAAAAGCTTTGTTGACTTATTTTTATAGCACACGCATCTCTTGTTATATTAACAGATATTTTTACAAGAGTCAATTTTTCATTCTGAAATGTATTTTATAGAATCCAAAAAGCTAGAACTTATAGTTAGTTCTAGCTTTTTTATATTTCTTAGTATTTTCTAAAGCGTTGGTAACGTTCCTCAATGAGCTGCTCTAGTGGTAGTTTACCAAGTTCATCAAGTTCTGCTCGGAGTTGTTCTTTGACTTGCTTGATCAGATCTTTACTTGATAGACCTACCTCAGAGATAACCTTATCAACAATTTTCATATCTAGCAATTCGAAAGAAGTAATTTTCATCAACTCTGCAGCTTCCATGGCACGACTGCCATCCTTCCAAAGAATAGACGCAAAGCCTTCAGGACTGAGAACTGCATAGATCGAGTTTTCTAACATCCAAACACGGTCAGCTACTGCAAGAGCTAAAGCCCCTCCTGAGCCACCTTCACCGATAATAATGGCAATAATTGGCACCTTAAGATCGCTCATCTCCATGAGGTTGCGAGCAATAGCTTCACCTTGGCCACGCTCCTCTGCTCCGACACCAGGATAGGCACCTGCCGTGTTGATAAAGGTTACAACAGGACGACCAAATTTTTCAGCCTGCTTCATCAAGCGAAGGGCTTTTCGATAACCTTCAGGATGAGGTTGTCCAAAGTTACGGTTAAGATTATCCTGTAAGCTTTTACCTTTTTGAATTCCAACAACAGTTACTGCTTGGTCTCCCAACCAACCGATACCACCAATAACAGCACCGTCATCTCGGAAAGAGCGATCACCATGTAGCTCTACAAAGTCATCAAATATTCCTGTTGCGAAGTCCAAGGCAGTTAAGCGGGTTTGTTCACGTGCTTCTCTGACGATTTTTGCAATATTCATCAACAATCCCCCTTATGTAACCTTACTAATCGAGCAATCATATCTGGCAATTCTCTCCGTTTAACAATCGCATCCACAAATCCATGTTCTAACAAAAACTCTGCCTTCTGGAAATCCTCTGGCAAATCTTCCCTTACGGTATTTTCAATGACACGACGTCCAGCAAATCCTACCAAACTTTGAGGCTCTGCCAAGATAATATCCCCTTCCATAGCAAAGGAAGCTGTAACACCACCAGTTGTTGGATCAGTAAGGATTGTTAGGTAAAAGAGACCTGCATTGGAATGACGTTTGACTGCTGCAGAGATTTTAGCCATCTGCATCAAACTCATGATTCCTTCTTGCATACGTGCTCCACCAGATGCTGTAAACAAGACGACTGGTAATTTTTCAGCTGTCGCGTATTCAAACAAACGAGTGATTTTTTCACCAACTACTGTTCCCATAGACGCCATGATAAAGTTAGAATCCATGATTCCAAGAGCAACTTTTTCACCCTTAATCAAAGCAGTTCCTGTAACAACAGCCTCATCAAGACCTGTTTTTTCACGCATAGAGGCTAATTTTTTCTGGTAGCCTGGAAATTCCAATGGATCTTGTGTCTCAATTCCTGTAAACATCTCTAGGAAGCTTCCCATGTCAATGGTTAAAGCAAGACGCTCTTGAGCTGAAATACGGAAGGTATAGCCACAGTGAGGACAACTACGGTCACTCCCCAAATCCTTTTGGTAAATGGTATGTTTACAACCTGGACATTTTGAGAAGAGTTCGTCTGGAACCTCAGGCTTGGCTTGGGGCTTTTCTCTAAGTGAACGATTGGGATTAATTCGTATATATTTATCTTTTTTACTAAATAGAGCCATACATCCCCCTTTTCAGTCTCATACTTTTTATATTATTCTTTTTCTTGATAGTGTGGTAAGAAAGTTTCCATCAAGAATGAAGTATCGTAGTCCCCTGCTATCACACGACAATCTGAAATCAAATCGAGTTGAAAATCAGCATTGGTGACGACCCCTTCAATTTCGAGTTCATAAAGAGCTCTTTGCATTTTCATGAGTGCATCAAAACGATTTTCACCATGAACAATAATTTTAGCAATCATACTATCATAGTATGGTGGAATGGTATACCCTGGATAAACTGCAGAGTCAACACGCAAGCCAACACCACCGCTTGGTAGATAAAGATTAGTAATCTTACCTGGGCTCGGTGCAAAATTAAAGGCTGGGTTTTCTGCGTTGATACGGCACTCAATAGCATGTCCTTTTAGAACAATATCTTCTTGTTTCAGAGTCAAAGGTTGACCTGACGCAATACGGATTTGTTCTTTAACAATATCCACACCAGAAACAAATTCGGTTACTGGATGTTCTACTTGGACACGAGTATTCATCTCCATAAAGTAGAATTTGCCACTTGCTTCATCTAGTAGGAATTCAATAGTACCAGCATTTTCATAACCAACAGATTCCGCTGCACGGACTGCTGCAGCACCAATTTCATTACGCAGTGTTTTCCCAATGGCAATCGAAGGACTTTCTTCTAAAACCTTTTGGTTATTCCGCTGAAGCGAACAGTCACGCTCACCTAGGTGAATAACATGTCCCATCTGGTCAGCAAGAATCTGTACTTCAATGTGGCGAGCAGGATAAATCACGCGCTCTAGGTACATAGCCCCGTTACCAAAGTTTGCTTTGGCTTCACTAGAGGCTGTTTCAAAGGCTGATACAAGATCTTCTGCCTTTTCAACCTTACGAATTCCTTTACCACCACCTCCAGCTGAAGCTTTCAGCATAACTGGATAACCAATTTTTTCGGCAACAGCTAGAGCCTCTTCTGCAGTATGAACTTCACCATCTGATCCTGGAATGACAGGCACGTTTGCCTTAATCATTTGAGCACGGGCGTTAATTTTATCCCCCATGATATCCATGACATGAGCTGATGGCCCGATAAATTTGATACCAACTTCTTCACACATGGTTGCAAATTTGGAATTTTCACTTAAAAAACCAAATCCAGGGTGAATAGCTTCAGCTTCAGTCAAGACCGCAGCTGATAGGATGGCATTGATGTTCAGATAAGATTCTGTAGCCTTGCCAGGGCCGATACAGATAGCCTCATCAGCCAAAAGCGTGTGGAGAGCTTCCTTGTCAGCAGTCGAATAGATAGCGACTGTTGCGATTCCTAACTCTCGTGCCGCACGAATAATACGAACAGCAATTTCACCACGATTGGCAATTAAAATCTTACGAAACATGGAAAACCTCCCTAGTTTCCAATAGCAAAGGTCAAAGTACCGCTTGCTGCAAGCTTACCATCTACTTCTGCCTTCGCTTCTACTACGGCGATTGTGCCACGACGTTTGACAAAAGTTGCTGTCATGACAAGCTGATCACCAGGAACAACTTGTTTCTTAAACTTAACCTTATCCATGCCAGCATAGAAGACAAGTTTCCCTTTGTTTTCAGGTTTAGACAATTCCAAAACACCCGCTGTCTGAGCCAAGGCTTCCATAATGAGGACTCCAGGCATAACTGGGTATTGAGGAAAATGACCATTGAAGAAAGGTTCGTTAATCGTCACATTTTTAATAGCAACAATTGTATCTTCACTAACTTCTAAGACACGATCTACTAAGAGCATGGGATAACGGTGTGGCAAAGCTTCTTTAATTCCTTGAATATCAATCATTTGATACGTACCAAGCCTTTCCCAAACTCAACCATTTCTTCATTTTCAACAAGAATTTCTGTTACAACACCGTCTTTAGGTGCTGGAATTTCATTCATAACTTTCATAGCTTCAATGATGACCAAGGTTTGTCCTTTTTTAACAGTATCACCAACTGAAACAAAATTAGGTTTGTCTGGTCCGGCAGCCAAATAAGCAACTCCGACAAGTGGACTTTCTACAAGGTCTCCTTCAGCTACAGATTCACTAGCGCTTGTTTCTGAAACTGCTTCTACAACTTGTGTTGTAGTTGGAGCTTGTGGTGCAACTGTAGGTACAGCTGCTGGAACTACAGGTTGAGGTGCTGGACTTGTTTCTGCCACAAGTTTCGCTTCATTCTTACTGAAGACCAACTCGTCCGTTCCATTTTTATAAGAAAATTCTTTCAAGCTTGACTGGTCAAATTGTGCCATCAAGTCTTTGATTTCATTTAAATTCATTTTTACTTATTCTCCCAACGTTTGAAAGCAAGAACTGCGTTATGCCCACCAAATCCAAAAGTATTTGAGATAGCATAAGGAATTTCATGTTCCAAGCCTTGTCCATAAATAACGTTTGCTTCAATGTAGTCTGACACTTCTGTTGTCCCAGCTGTCATTGGAACATAGTTGTTACGGATTGCTTCAATTGTTGCAATAGCCTCAACTGCACCTGCTGCACCGAGCAAGTGGCCTGTAAATGACTTGGTTGAAGATACAGGTACTTCCTTACCAAGAACCGCTACGATAGCACCACTTTCTCCCTTTTCATTAGCAGGAGTTGATGTACCGTGAGCATTGACATAAGCTACTTGGTCTGGTGTGATTTCAGCTTCCTCCAAAGCAAGTTTGATAGCTTTAATAGCACCTTGGCCTTCTGGATGTGGTGAAGTCATATGGTAGGCATCACAAGTGTTCCCGTAACCAACAACTTCCGCTAGGATAGTTGCTCCGCGTTTTTCAGCATGTTCTAAGCTCTCAAGAACCAACATCCCTGAACCTTCACCCATGACAAATCCATTACGGTCTTTATCAAATGGAATAGAAGCACGAGTTGGATCCTCTGTTGTTGAAAGAGCTGTTAAGGCTTGGAAACCAGCGATTGCAAATGGAGTAATTGAAGACTCTGATCCACCAACTAACATGATATCTTGGAAACCAAATTTGATAGAACGGAAGGCATCTCCGATAGCATCATTTGATGAAGCGCAAGCTGTGTTGATAGATTTACAGATACCATTAGCACCAAAGCGCATAGCTACATTTCCTGCAGCCATATTTGGCAAGGCTTTTGGAAGTGTTAATGGTTTAACTCGTTTTGGTCCTTTGTCGTGAAGTCGGAGGACTTGGTCTTCGATTTCTCTGATTCCACCGATACCAGATGCAACGATGACACCAAAGCGGTCTTTATCAAGTGCTTCTACGTCAAGATTAGCATGGTCAACTGCTTCTTGAGCTGCATACAAGGCATATAAAGAATAATCATCGAAACGATTGGTATCTTTTTTTACAAAATATTTGTCAAAAGGAAAATCATTAATCTCTGCTGCATTATGAACGTCAAAAGTACTGTGATCAAACTTGGTGATTTCACCAATCCCAATCTTTCCATTCTTTAAACTGTTCCAAAATTCTTCTGGCGTATTCCCAATTGGAGATGTTAATCCATAACCTGTTACTACTACACGATTTAGTTTCATTTTCATACCTCTATTTTAACTCTTATTGCATGGTAAGTCCACCATCAATTGCAATGACTTGTCCCGTTAGATAATCTTGGCTTGCAAGAAAGGCTGTGACCTCTGCCACTTGCTCAGCTTGACCAAATTGTTTCATCGGAATTTGTGCCAGCATGGCATCTTTTACCTTATCAGATAGGACTGCAGTCATATCTGATTCGATCATTCCTGGTGCAATGGCATTGACACGTACATTACGGTTGGCTACCTCACGTGCTACTGATTTGGTAAATCCAATTAGACCAGCCTTAGAAGCAGCATAGTTTGCTTGACCGATATTTCCCATCAAACCAACGACACTGGACATATTGATAATGGCCCCTTCACGAGCTTTTATCATCTGCTTCAAGACTGCTTGCGTCATATTGAAGGCTCCCGTTAAATTGACTTTCAAGACCTTCTCAAAATCTTCTTCTGTCATCTTCAGCATGAGAGTGTCTTGAGTAATCCCGGCGTTATTCACTAGGACGTCAACTGAACCTAGTCCTTCAATGGCTTGGTCCACCATTCGTTTTGCATCCGTAAAATCAGAAACATCACCAGAAATAGCAAGGACCTTCACCCCGTAAGGTTTAAATTCGTTTAGAAGCTCCTCGGAGATTTCACCACGACTATTCAAGACAACATTGGCTCCCAAGCTGGCAAATTTATGAGCAATGGCAAGACCAATTCCTCGACTTGAGCCTGTAATAAAGACATTTTTCTGTTCTAGTTTCATTTTTCTCCTTTCAGAACTTCTACCATTTTATCTAATTTTCTAAGAGTGCTTGTAAACTTGCTTGATCTTCCACATTTGCAAGTTGAGCAGTTTTATCAATCTTTTTAACAAATCCTGACAAGACTTTCCCAGGACCAATTTCGATAAAACGAGTCACACCAGCTTCTTGCATGACTGAAATGCTTTCATAGAAACGAACAGGTTCCTTGACTTGACGAGTCAAGAGTTCTGCAATTCGTTCTTTTTCCATGACTTTTGCTTCTGTATTACCAACAAGTGGACAAGCAAAGTCGTTAAACTCAACATCTTCTAGGACTTGAGCTAATTTTTGACTAGCAGGTTCCAATAAAGCTGTATGGAAAGGTCCAGAAACATTTAGCGGAATTAAGCGTTTTGCTCCTGCTTCTTGCAAGAGTTCAACTGCACGATCCACAGCAACCACCTCACCACCAATAACAATTTGACTTGGGGTATTGTAGTTAGCTGGAGTCACAACGCCAAGTTGAGAAGCTTCTTGACAAGCTTGTTCAATAACTTCAACTGGAGTATTGAGTACGGCTACCATTTTACCAGATCCAGCAGGTGCCGCTTCTTCCATATAAGCACCACGTTTAGCAACTAGAGCCACCGCATCTTCAAAATCCAAGGCGCCACTAGCTACAAGGGCAGAATATTCACCAAGAGACAGACCTGCCACTATATCTGGTTGGTAACCTTTCTCCTTTAGTAGTCGGTAAATGGCAACGGATGTAGCCAAAATAGCTGGTTGTGTGTAACGAGTCTGATTTAGCTTCGTTTCATCGTTATCAATCAAGTCACGAAGATTATAACCTAAGACTTGGCTAGCTTGGTCGATTGTTTCCTTGACGATAGCATATTGGTCGTATAGTTCACGACCCATTCCAAGGTACTGGGCTCCTTGACCTGCAAATAGAAAGGCTGTTTTAGTCATTTCTTGTAACTCCTGCCCAACGAGCGGCTTCTTTTTGAATTTTCTCAGCTGCACCATAGTAGATATCTTTTAAGATTTCTTCAACAGTTTCTTCTTTAGAAACCAAACCTGCAATCTGGCCGGCCATAACTGAACCACCATCCACATCACCATGGACAACAGCTTTAGCTAGAGCTCCCGCCCCCATTTGCTCAAAGATTTCCAAATCTGGATTTTCTTGTTTGAAGGCATCTTTTTCAGCTTGTTCGAAATCACGAGTCAATTGATTTTTGATGGCACGAACTGCGTGTCCAAAGTGTTGTGCTGAAATCGTTGTATCAATATCACGAGCTTTTAAAATTTTAGCTTTATAGTTTGGATGGGCGTTTGATTCTTTAGCAACTACAAAACGAGTTCCTACTTGCACAGCTTCCGCACCAAGCATAAATCCAGCAGCAGCTCCCTCACCATCTGCAATACCACCAGCAGCGATAACAGGAATTGAAACAGCCGCTGCAACTTGACGAACCAAGGTCATGGTTGTTAATTTACCAATGTGTCCACCGGCTTCCATACCTTCACAAATGACAGCATCTGCACCGATTTTTTCCATACGTTTAGCCAAAGCTACGCTAGGAACTACAGGAATAACGGTGATTCCTGCTTCATGAAATCGCTCCATATATTTACTTGGGTTTCCTGCACCAGTTGTGACTACCTTAACCCCTTCTTCAATCACAAGGTCCACAATATCATCAACAAATGGAGACAAGAGCATGATATTGACACCAAAAGGCTTGTCTGTTAAAGATTTAATCTTATCGATGTTGGCTTTAACCACTTCTTTAGGTGCGTTTCCTCCACCAATGATACCGAGACCACCAGCTTTTGAAACAGCTCCAGCCAAATCGCCATCTGCTACCCAGGCCATTCCACCTTGGAAGATAGGATATTTAATATTTAATAATTCAGTGATACGTGTTTTCATATTGCCTCCATAAGTCTTGCTTACGTAATAGTTCGACTTTATTATAATTTGACGGTCAAACTATTACCTAAACAAGAGGGAGCGGGTCTCCCCTACTCCTTCTTTATTTATTCTAATTATTTAGTTTGCTCTTCAACGTAAGCAACCAAGTCGCCAACTGTTTTCAAGTTGTCTTCAGCTTCGATTTGGATATCAAAAGCATCTTCGATTTCTGAGATTACTTGGAACAAGTCCAATGAATCTGCATCCAAATCATCAAAAGTAGATTCAAGTGTTACTTCTGATGCATCTTTTCCAAGTTCTTCAACGATAATTTCTTGTACTTTTTCAAATACTGCCATGATAGACTCCTTTAAAATAAATAGTTTTTTTATAACAATGTGATCACCACATGATTACCTAAATTGTAACAATAAGTGTGCCCCATGTCAAACCTCCACCGAAACCTGACAAGAGAATTTTTTGGCTACCATCCAAATGGATGAGCCCTTCTTCTACACACTCAGAAAGTAAAATCGGGATACTTGCCGCACTAGTATTTCCATACTTCATCATATTAGCAGGAAGCTTGTCACGATCGACACCGATTTTTCTAGCCATCTTATCTAAAATTCGAATATTAGCTTGATGAAGCAAGAGATAATCGAGTTCATCTGCTGATATTGGACTTTTTTCGATGGTCTGTTTAATAGATTTAGCCACGTCTCGAATTGCAAAGTCAAAAACTGCTCTCCCATCCATTTTCAAGAAAACATCTGGTTCTTCTTGAATCGAAAATGGTGAAATCAATCCTGTTTGTCCATAAGTGAGACACTCACCACGAGAACCATCGCTATTGAGACTTTCAGCTAAGAAATGTTTTTTGTCACTTGCCTCAAGTAGCACACCACCAGCTCCATCTCCGAACAAGACAGCTGTTGAGCGGTCAGACCAATCCAAAGATTTTGACATGGTCTCACTACCGATAACCAAACCCTTACGATATGTTCCTGAAGAAATGAACTTTTCTGCAGTTGATAGGGCAAAAACAAATCCACTACAAGCAGCTGTTAGATCATAGGCAAAAGCCTTATGAGCGCCAATCTTTGCCTGAACACGAGCTGCGGTTGAGGGCATCATCGAGTCAGGTGTCATCGTCGCTATAATGATGAAATCTAGCTCTTCAGCAGAAATCCCTGCCTTCTCTATAAGTTGTCTTGCAACCTCTGTAGCCAAATCTCCTGTTGATTCTGTCTTGGAAATATGGCGTTCCTTAATCCCTGTCCGACTTGAGATCCATTCATCACTCGTATCCATGACCTGAGCCAAGTCTTCGTTAGTGATAATCTGCTCTGGAGCATAATGAGCGACCTGGCTTATTTTTGCAAAAGCCATTACTTCAAATCCTCCAAAAAGTGATAAAGATTAGTTAGCCCTTTACCCATAACACTCATTTCTTCAGGACTCATGCCCTCGATAATTCTTTCGACCATGGCCTTATGGAAACGTTTATGGAGACGATGTACGAGGCGACCTTTCTTTGTCAAATGCAGATGCACTACACGACGATCTTTATCTGAACGGATACGTTCGATGTATCCTTTTCGTTCCAAATTGTTTAAACTCGTTGTCACAGTCCCTAGAGTTACCATCAACTCTTTGGACACTTGACTTGGAGTCACTTCTGGATACTTACCGATAACATCAATCGTGTGCATTTCTTTGATAGAGATGTCTTTGAAACGACTACCTCGCAAACTTACTTCCTCGATCACTAGGACGTTGTTAAAAATTGATGTTAAATAGTCATTGACTTGTTGGTAGTCCATTTCTCTTCCCTCCTTTATCAAAAAAAGTTTAATAATCAAAACATTTGACAAAAAAAGTATATCAAACTTCAAAGAATAGTGCAAGTATTTTTTATTTCCCGATAAATTTTGGACGTCTTCTTTCAGAATGTGCACGAACACCTTCTTTAAAATCTTCCGTATAGGATAGTGATTTTTGTAGTTCCAATTCAAGTTGAGCATATTCATGCCACTGCTTGAATTCACTTTCCCAAACAAGTTTCTTAATCGCAGCATAGGAATTTGAAGAGCCACGTCTCAACTTCTTCAACAATTGTTCTCTAGTTTTTTCTAATTGTTCACTAGTACATAGACGATATAGAGCTCCTGCCTCCATTGCCTTTTCAGCGGTGAAAGCTTCTCCAGTCATAGCTAATTGAGTTGCTCTAGTTGCACCGAGCGATCTTGTCAACAAGAATAAGCCACCCGCGTCAGGAGCCAATCCTACACCTACAAAAGCCTGGATAAATTTAGACTTGTCAGATGCGATACAGAAATCAACTGCCAAGGCCATATTGGCTGCAGCTCCAGCAACTGCTCCATCCACCTCCATGATAACAGGCTTAGGAATCTGTTTAATCTTATAAGAAATAGTATTGACCAATTCAGCAATTCGAGTTAAGGAATCAATATCATCCTCATCGACAGCACGTTTCATTTCAACTAAATCGCCACCAACAGAAAACACCTTACCAGCAGCATTGATGAGAATAAATGAAACAGAATCGTCTTTTTCAGCTAATTCCAGTGCTTCTAAAATTTCTTCACACATAGGAATATGGAAACCATTTGCCACCTCGGGACGATTTAAAGTAATCACCGCTAAATCGTCTTGAATTTGAAAGATAATATGATTCATAGCCACTCCTTTAATTTAAAAAGCTGATTAAATTATTTTATCTTCAAAGTATATCTTTTTCTTTTTAGTTATACAAGTAAAAATTGTATAAAAGTGTATCAGCCGATTTTTAAAGAGTCTTTTCTATACTAAAAATAACTAAGTTAAGCTAATCAGGTCCAGACCTCTAATAAGATGTAGCCTTTCCTATTGTAGATTGAAAAAAGCCCTTCTTTCTGCTATAATCGTATAAAATACTAACTGAGGAGTTCTTATGAAGGTTGTAAAATTTGGAGGAAGTTCACTCGCCTCTGCAAGCCAATTGAAAAAGGTTTTAAACATTGTAAAAAGTGACCCTGAACGTCGTTTTGTAGTTGTATCTGCACCAGGAAAGCGCGATGCTAAAGATACCAAGGTTACGGATGCTTTGATTAAATATTATCGTGATTATGTAGCAGGAAATGATATCAGTGCTAGTCAAAATTGGATTATCGATCGTTACGCTGCAATGGTTAGCGAACTCGGGCTTAAACCTGCTGTTTTAGAACGAATCTCTAAAAGCATCCGAACTCTCGCTACCCTTCCAATTGAAAACAATGAATTTCTTTACGATACCTTCCTTGCTGCAGGGGAAAATAACAACGCTAAACTCATTGCAGCTTACTTTAACCAAAATGGATTAGAAGCTCGCTATGTTCATCCACGAGAGGCTGGTATTGTTGTAACAAGCGAACCTGGAAATGCTCGTATCATTCCTTCAAGTTATGACAAAATTGAAGAACTCAATAATGGCACAGAAGTTCTAGTTATCCCAGGATTCTTTGGCGTGACCAAGGAAGATCAAATCTGTACCTTCTCTCGTGGTGGATCTGATATTACTGGTTCAATTATCGCAGCTGGAGTTAAAGCTGACCTTTATGAAAACTTTACTGATGTTGACGGAATTTTTGCTGCCCACCCTGGTATCATTCACAAGCCACACTCAATCCCTGAATTGACTTACCGTGAAATGCGGGAATTGGCCTATGCAGGTTTCTCTGTACTACATGACGAAGCACTCCTTCCAGCCTACCGCGGGAAAATCCCTCTTGTTATCAAAAATACCAATAATCCTGACCATCCAGGTACTCGCATCGTTCTGAAACACAGCAGTGATGAATTCCCAGTAGTGGGGATTGCTGGTGATTCTGGTTTTGTCAGCATCAATATGTCCAAGTACCTCATGAACCGCGAAGTTGGTTTTGGTCGTAAAGTACTTCAAATTCTAGAAGACCTGAATATTGGTTGGGAACACATGCCTACAGGTATCGATGACCTTTCTATCATCCTTCGTGAGCGCGAGCTTACACCAATCAAAGAGGAAGAAATCCTCCGTCAACTTGTTCAAAAAGCAGAGGTCGACCATGCTGAAATCGAACATGACCTGTCTATCATCATGATTGTTGGCGAAAAAATGAAGCGCCATATCGGGGTAACTGCTACAGCCACTCGTGCCTTATCTGAAAACAATATCAACATTCAAATGATGTCACAAGGTTCTAGTGAAGTTTCTATCATGTTCGTTGTCCACAAAGACCAAGAAAAAGCGGCTCTTAAGGCTCTCTACCAAGCATTTTTCGGTGAAAGTAAGGAAGACTAAACATGGCACAATCTCTCAATAAAGTCGTTGACTTACAAACTACTGGAACTTCTTACCTATCTATACAAGGAAAAGTTGGAAAATTTCTGGTAGGAGACCAAGCCTTGGAGTTTTACTCGGATCGCAATATTGAGGATTATATTCAAATCCCATGGTCTAGCGTTAATCAAATCGGAGCCAATGTTTCAGGCCGTAAGGTTAGTCGTCATTTTGAAGTTTTTACAGACCAAGGAAAATTCCTCTTTGCCTCAAAAGACTCCGGAAAAATTCTTAAAATTGCTCGGGAAAAAATCGGAAATGAAAAGGTTGTGAAGCTTCCAACCTTACTCCAAATCATCGGTCGTAAAATCAAAAATCTATTTGCAAAAAAATAGAAAGTTTAGTATAATCATAGAAACGGATAAGTAGGTTATCCTCTTCTTCCAGAAAGTCTGCGGATGCTGCGAGCAGATAGGAGAGATAGGTGAAATTCTACCGTTGTTTTAAATCAAATACAGAATCAAGTGCACACCTGTGAAGTTGGATGGAACCGTGGCTCTGCCACTCCAACGCTTTGTCAGGTGTGCTTTTTTCATAAAGGAGTTTATATGCTAGATATCAAACGTATTCGTACAGACTTTGATGCTGTCGCAGAAAAATTGGCTACACGTGGTGTAGATGCTGCTATCTTGAACGAGATGAAAGAAATCGATGCTAAACGTCGTGACATCTTGGTCAAGGTTGAAACCCTCAAGGCAGAGCGTAACACGGTTTCTGCTGAAATTGCTCAAGCTAAGCGCAATAAGGAAAATGCCGATGATAAGATTGCTGCCATGCAAACCCTATCTGCCGAAGTCAAAGCACTCGATGCAGAATTAGCTGAAATCGATGCTAAATTGACAGAATTTACCACTACTCTTCCAAACATCCCAGCTGACAGTGTTCCTATTGGGGCAGACGAAGATGATAACGTAGAAGTTCGCCGTTGGGGAACTCCTCGTGAGTTTGACTTTGAACCAAAAGCCCACTGGGATCTCGGAGAAGACCTTGGTATTCTTGACTGGGAACGTGGTGGAAAAGTCACTGGAGCTCGTTTCCTCTTCTATAAAGGCCTCGGAGCTCGCTTAGAACGTGCTATCTACAACTTTATGTTGGATGAACACGGAAAAGAAGGTTACACTGAAGTCATCACACCTTACATGGTTAACCATGATTCTATGTTTGGTACCGGAAATTATCCAAAATTTAAGGATGATACTTTTGAATTGAAAGACACTAATTATGTCCTTATTCCTACCGCTGAAGTACCTCTAACTAACTACTACCGTGATGAAATTCTTGAAGGAAAAGACTTGCCAATCTACTTTACTGCTATGAGTCCATCATTCCGTTCTGAAGCTGGTTCTGCTGGTCGCGATACTCGCGGTTTGATTCGTTTGCACCAATTCCACAAAGTTGAAATGGTTAAATTTGCTAAACCTGAAGAATCATACGAAGAACTAGAAAAGATGACAGCTAACGCTGAAAACATCCTTCAAAAACTCAACTTGCCATACCGTGTAGTTGCTCTTTCTACAGGAGATATGGGCTTCTCAGCTGCTAAGACTTACGACTTGGAAGTTTGGATCCCAGCACAAAATACCTACCGTGAAATTTCAAGCTGTTCAAATACAGAAGATTTCCAAGCACGTCGTGCCCAAATCCGTTACCGTGACGAAGCAGATGGTAAGGTTAAACTTCTCCACACCTTGAACGGTTCTGGACTTGCTGTTGGACGTACCGTTGCTGCAATTCTTGAAAACTATCAAAATGAAGATGGTTCTGTCACTATTCCAGAAGTACTTCGTCCATACATGGGTGGAGCTGAAGTTATCAAACCATAACAATTTAAGATAAAAAAAGAGGAAGCTGAGCTCCCTCTTTTTAAGTGATTCAAAAGAAACAGGTAGAAATCATGATTTCTACCTGTTTTTATTTATTAGTAACCACCCATCATTGATGGATCCATAGCTGGAGCTGGTGCTACAGGTTCTGGTTTGTTAGCCACAACTGCTTCTGTTGTCAATATAAGACTTGCTACTGAAGCTGCGTTTTGAAGGGCTGAACGGCTAACCTTAACAGGGTCGATAATACCTGCTTCAATCATGTTGACCCATTCACCTGTTGCAGCGTTGAAGCCTGTACCAGCTTCTGCATGTTTCAAACGATCGATAACGATTGAACCTTCATAGCCTGCATTGTAGGCAATTTGGCGAACCGGCTCTTCTAAGGCACGAAGAACAATGCTACGTCCTGTTGCTTCGTCACCTGTCAATTCTAAAGCTTCAACAGCTGGAATGACATTCACTAAGGCAGTACCACCACCTGCAACAATACCTTCTTCCACTGCTGCACGGGTAGCGTTAAGGGCATCTTCGATGCGGAGTTTCATTTCTTTCAATTCAGTTTCAGTTGCAGCACCGACCTTGATAACTGCTACTCCACCTGATAATTTAGCCAAGCGTTCTTGGAGTTTTTCTCGGTCGAATTCTGAAGTTGTTGTTTCGATTTGAGACTTGATGACAGCTACACGGTTAGCAATCGCTTCAGGATTTCCTGCACCTTCAACAATGACTGTGCTATCTTTATCTACAGACACTTTAGCTGCTTGCCCTAAAGCTTCGATGGTAGCATCTTTCAACTCAAGTCCAAGGTCTTCAGTAATAACGGTACCACCTGTCAAGATTGCGATATCTTCAAGCATAGCTTTACGTCGGTCACCAAATCCTGGTGCCTTAACAGCAACTACGTTGAAAGTCCCACGAATCTTGTTCAAAACAAGGGTTGGCAGAGCTTCACCATCAACATCATCTGCAATAATCAAGAGTGGACGGCTACTTTGAAGAATACTTTCTAGAAGTGGCAAAATTTCTTGGATATTTGAGATTTTCTTATCAGTGATTAAAATGTATGGATTTTCAAGGTCTGCAACCATTTTTTCATTGTCAGTGACCATGTACTGTGATAGATAACCACGATCGAATTGCATTCCTTCTACAACTTCAAGCTCTGTTTCCATACCACGTGATTCTTCAATAGTGATAACACCATCTTTACCAACTTTTTCCATAGCTTCAGAGATGTACTCACCGACTTTTTCAGAACGAGATGAAACGGCAGCTACCTGCGCAATCGCTTCTTTGTTAGCAACAGGAATGGCATTGTTCTTCAAGGCTTCCACAGCAGTTGCAACCGCTGCTTCAATCCCTCGGCGGATACCAATTGGGTTCGCACCTGCGGTAACGTTCTTGATCCCTTCACGAACAATTGCTTGAGTCAAGACAGTTGCAGTTGTTGTCCCGTCACCCGCAATATCATTGGTTTTAGAAGCTACTTCTGATACCAATTTGGCACCCATATTTTCAAAGTGGTCTTCTAGTTCGATTTCTTTAGCGATTGTTACACCATCATTGGTAATCAATGGTGAACCGAATGATTTCTCAAGAACAACGTTACGACCTTTAGGTCCCAAGGTTACTTTAACAGTGTCAGCTAGGATATCAACACCGCGAACCATAGCTGAACGTGCATCAGATGAAAATTTAATTTCTTTTGCCATACTTACTTTCTCCTTCTATTCTTCGATAATTGCCAAGATGTTAGCTTCACCTACGATGATATATTTTTCATCCCCATCTTTGACATCAATACCTGCATGAGCTTCCACTAAAACTTGATCTCCAACCTTTACACTAGGAGCAACCAAATCACCGTTCAAGGTGCGAACACCTTCCCCAGTAGCTACAACTTTAGCTGTTTTTGTTTTTTCTTGGGCTGATCCTGCAAGGACAAAGCCTCCAACAGTTTGTTCTTTTTCTTCAATTTTCAAGACCACGCGGTCTCCTAATGGTTTCAACATCTGCTTTCCTCCATAAGACAATCATATTATTAGCACTCTTGAAGTTCGAGTGCTAAACCATAGTTCTATTGTATCACTTAGTCAGAAATAGTCAAGAAAAAAACACCTCAAAAAATGAAAGAGATGTTCCTTTAATATTAATTGAGAATTGTCAATTTTCGATTAAAATCATCGACTACTTTTTGTAGATTGATCCGCCCTCGATAGATACCATATCCAATAACCACCATTCCCAATATTCCAATCAAGGCAAGTAAAATTCCGAAAATTAAGAGTGGGAGGAAGGTTTTATGAAAAAGATAAATCAATACCACACCAATACTAGCAGTGATAAAGAGCAAACTGAACCAACGACCCAAATTTTCAAGCATGTGGCGTTGATACTTAATTTCTGTTTCATATCCATTAACAAGTTCTTGTTTTGTAACCATGAAAATCCTCCTGATAAAAATTGAGAATGAAGTGTAAGAGAAGGAGATTAGTCTACTTCATTCTCAAAATTTTTACTAGTAAATATTGGGTTCTCTTGACCTTAGTAATTAAGATGTGGGTCAAAGATACCTAGAGCAACACCAATTAAGGCAACAACAACTAGAATTAACATGACTTTGTTTGGTGAAACTTTTTTCTTAGACATCAACCACCAGCAAATAGTGATGAAGGTTGCTGTCAAGAGACCTGGATAAACACCATCAATCTTTTCTTGAATTTTAAGGAAGGCTTCTCCATTAGCATTTTTGAATTCGAGTGCTGTTGTAACAGAGACCCAAGTCGCTGCTACGGCACCAATAACCATACCACCGACAACGCTGATTGCTTTACGAAGAGCTTGTCCTTTTGGTCCTACTAGGAATTCAACGGCTTTATCCCCTAATTGATATCCTTTGAAGAAGGCAAAGCGCATACCAAAGTAGACTAGGAAGTTCCATACGACGATGTAGAAGATAGCACCAGCGACGTTACCACCTTTAGAAAGACCAAGTGCAATCCCCAAAAGAACTGGAATCAAGGTACCAACGATCAAAGAGTCACCAATACCAGCGATTGGTCCCATCAAACCGGCACGCATCCCATTGATGGTTTCACCATCTACTGCATCTCCATTTGCACGTGCTTCTTCCAAACCAGCTGTAATCCCTACAACAAGAGATCCAAGTTGCGGTTCAGTATTGAAGAAAGCAGTATAGGTTTGCATAGCATCTTTTTGTTCTTCTTTTGTATCATACATTTCTTCTACGATTGGAAGCATAGAAGTCAAGTATCCAAAGGTTTGCATGTGTTCTTGAGAGAAACAAGTCAAATGACCATAATACCAATGATGAAATGCTTTTGCTAATGTTTTCTTTGAAATTTTCTTTCTATCAGCCATTTTAAATATCCTCCTCATCATCGTCTACGTAAACAGCCCCAGCTGGAACAGCTTTCATAGATTTGATTACTTCAAGTTCATAGTAGATTACTGCAAAGATCAATGAAACAACCGCACTCGCTACCAAGTTCAAGCCGAGAGATTTAGCCAAGGTAAATCCAACAAAGAATGGAATGAAGTCAGTTGCTTTTGTAACAATTTGTTTCAACAAGATAGCAATACCGACACATGGGAGAAGAGCTCCGACTGTAAAGAGAGCTTTCATCCAGAAACCATCCATAGGAAGGTAAAGTTTCATCAAATCAACCATGTTTTCACCATATTTAGTGATAATCATAGTTGGAAGGAAAGAGAAGAGGAAGTGAGAGATCCATGGGTAAACCCAGTCAACTGCGTAGAGTTTTTTGAAGTTTCCTTCTTCAACGGCTTTCCAACCAATGTGTTGCCAAAGCAAGTTCATGGTAGCTGTTCCGTAGAAAAGAACAGTACCGATTGTCCCAACGGCCGCACCGATTGGGGCTGCAGCTGCTGCAATTCCAGCTTCATCTGTGATGTGATTTGCATGCACAAACAAGATAGCAAGAGGAACACCGATATAAGAAATGGCACGAACATCCGCAGATACGGTTCCACCAGGTGTTACCAAGGCGATATAAACGACTTGAAGGGCAACCCCTACCATAATACCGGTTGTCACATCTCCAAGAATTAAACCTGAGATCAACCCACCAATCAAGGGACGACCGAGTGTATAGTTCCCGATACTGGAACCTCCCATACCAGGCATTGAAGACAAGCTGGCGAAAACTGCAAGCAAGATTGCTTGAATCCATGAAATTGTCATAACAAACGCTCCTTTTTGTTTGTAAATTTATTTACCTAATTAATAAAATTGTTAGGTTTAAAAACCAAATTTAGATTTGAAATCATCCCAGTAACCAATCGAAACATCAGGCAACAACTGGAATTTCACCTTATAGCCTGCTGCTTGAATGGCTTGGAAGGCTTCTGCTTCTTCCTGTGTGATGGATTGGTTATTACCCAATTTCACTGCACCAGGACGATCATTTGCAGGGCCTACGATGATTTCTTTAACATCCCCTGGAACAAAACCTTGGTCCACCAAAATTTCCTTCATATCGATTGGATTTTTGGTGATCAAGAAGTAACGACTATCTGATTCTGTTACTTTTGCTGATTTTTCTTTAAATGCTTCTTTTGTCCATACAAAGGTTTTTTTGTCTGATGCGCCTTTGTAAGCTTGGATCAAAACCTTGTTTGATGCTGCTGCATCGTTTACGGCAATCAAACCATCACATGGTTTTTCTTTTGCCCAGCGTGTGACTGTTTGACCGTGAATCATGCGGTCATCAATCCGTACAAATGTTACTACCATAAGGTACCTCCCTATTAAATATCGTCATCATCTTCTTCAGCACTAGTGGCTGAAACTTCAAAAGGCTGTAGTGCAGATCGTGCTTCTGATAAGATGGTGGCTGACAAATCGTCTCCATCCAACACATCCTTCATCACTACTGCTGTTAAAGCCATGGTAAGATTCATTCCACCAAGGATCAAAGCTTCATCTAGCTTCCCAACTTCTTCTAGGACAGTTGCTGCTGTGGTTAGTGGACTACCGCCTACAATATCTGCCAAGACCAGTACAGAATCATCTGCTGTCAATTCTGAAATGCTTTCTCTAAAATCAACTGCAAAATCATCGACCGACTTTCCTTCTTTGAGTCCAACTGCAATGACCTGGTTCATCTTATCACCAGCAAACATAGCTAGTGATGTTTTTAGGCCTTCTGCCAATCCTCCATGACTGACTAAAATGAGGTATTTCATTTTGCTACGCCTCCTTTATTTGACTCTATTGTAGATTATTTGAAAGCGTTTTTACATTGTCAAATGTCACATTATAAACATGACATTTAGCAATAAAAAAATGACATCTGTCACTTGACACGATGTCATCTTTTTTTCTTTAAAATCCTACCTGGAGACTACTTTCAATCTCCCTTTGAATTTGCGGCAGGCGGTTCTCAACATCTTGATTGCGCAAGGCATTGCCAATCAAGTAGTCCAGTTTTTCTAACACTTCTTTCGAGACATTCTTGGGACTACTTTCTACAGCTTGTTCCATGATTCGGTTCAAGGTCTGATTGGTTAAGGAATCTGCCCCAAAATCATCCACTTGCAGAAGGTCTTTACTAGAACGACTCTTGACTACATCAGGCATGACAGAAATCCCTTGAGATTCAGCAAAAAGAGTTTGTTGGATTTCTGGATCCTCTGTCAACACTTGCATCAACTCCCAAGCCAACTTTGAATGAGGAGTCCGAGCAGACATGGCAAAAGAAGTCGTCGTAACCAAGGTCGCCTTAGTGGTTTTTGACTTAGCAGGCATAGGAATACAGGTCCAGGTGAAGTTTGAATATTTGGAAACATGATAGGGATAAGGTTTATAAGTCCTATATTGAGCCAAAGTCATGGGGTAAAACGCTACTTTCCCCTGGTCAAAATCTTTGGAACTCACCTTATAATTTTTATTTAACTCTTCCAATTTTTGCAGAAAAGTCAAAGATTCTTTGACTTCTGGAGCCGTAAGTTTGAGCATCCCACCTTGAAAGAGACTACCCCCATTTGCTGCCAAAGCTTCTTTCCAGGTGTATTCTGTACTCCCAAACTGATCCAATTGACCATCTCCATTGGTATCTTTGGTTAGTTTTTTACAAATTGTATAGAACTCTTCCAAGCTCCAACCTTCTTTGGGAACCTCAATGCCTTCTTTATCCAGCAAATCTTTATTGACACACATCAAAATAGGATTACTTTCATATGGCAAGGCATAGGTTTGCCCCTGATAAACACCTGATTCAAATGCAACAGGATAAAAAGCAACTTGGTCTTCTTTATTCATATAGCCGTTTAACTTTTCTAAAACGCCACGTGCCGCCAATAAGGACAAATCTTTCTCAGAAACCATAAACACATCAGGGGTCTTTCCTGATACAATTTTTTCTGAGAGCCAGTTTGAATATTCCGACTGCGGAATTCCATTTTCATATTCCACACGGACATTAGGATGGGACTTTTCAAATTTTTGGATCGCAAGATCCAATGCATGAGAACGTTGACTGGTCGGTACATCCCAACTAGAGCCTGCATAAACTCCTATATGAAGGACGGTCGGTTGCTGTTTCCACCAATAAAAACCAGCACTCAAAGAGAGCATAAAAAGGAGACAAATCCCTAAACAAAGTTGCTTTCGCTTCAATTTCATTCCGTATTTCCTTTTGAAAAATCACGTCGGGTCACTCCTGTTTGGACTGACCAAATCGCTAATTGCGTTCGATCTCTTAGGTTTAATTTCGACAAAATCGTTGATAAGTAATTACGAACAGTTCCTTCTGATAAGAAGAGTTTAGCCGCAATCTCTTTATTTGACTCACCATAGCCAATCTCTTGGATAATGCGCCATTCCGTCGTGCTCAAATCCTTAACGTTATCCTCATCCACAGCAATAGAGAAATTTGATTTGGCCATTTGCGAGAAAATTTGAAAGACCTTGCTTGCGATATCAGGGTTGATCATTGCTCCTCCCTGATGCACCACCTTAATAGCTTCATAAAGCTCCTCTGTCGAGGCTCCTTTTAAGAGATACCCTGAAGCACCATACTTGAGCGCACTATAGATAAATTCATCATCGTCAAAGGTTGTTAAAATAATAATTTTGATATCCGGATAGTGCTCTTTTACTTCTTTTGTAGCCAAAACCCCATCCATGCCTGGCATCCGAATATCCATTAAGATTAAATCCGGATGCGAGTGTGGAATGCTAGACAAGACATGATTCCCATCTTCCACTGTGGCTACCACTTCAATATCTGAGTAGGCCGACAAAATAATTTTCAGAGATTCTCGAATCAAGGACTGGTCATCCGCCACCATTACTTTTATCATCATCTATTATCTCCCTTCTTTATATTTTGGTAAACTAACACGTGTGAAAAATCCATCGCGACTTTCAAATTGAAGCTGGCCTCCTAGAATTGAAATACGCTCCATCATCTGTTTGAGTCCGTAGCCATAGGTCAAGGTTTCAAACCCAACTCCATTATCCTGCAACTCAATCATGTAATCTTCTTCGTCCTCAAAAAAATGGAGGTCCATGTGGCTGGCATGACCGTGGCGAACCGCATTAGTCATAGACTCTTGTATCACACGAAAGATTGTATCTTCAATCATGACGTCCATATCGACATCGATCCATTCATAGTTGAGATCAACTTGCAAGTTTGAAAGAATTTGGTACTCGCGGATTGTCTTTTCTAAAGCATCTTTGAGAGTTCGCTCCTCAAGGGCTCCTGGACGAAGGCGATTGAGAGAGCCTCTCACATCCTGGATTCCTTCACGGACGACTTCTGATACGTTTTTTACCTGCTCTTTGGCACGACTTGGATTGATATCAATCAAGACCCCGACAGCATCTAAACCTGCTGAAATCCCTGTTAACGCGTGTCCCAAGGTATCGTGAATCTCCCGAGCAATCCGCTTGCGCTCCCGATCCTCTGCAATCTTCTCAGATAAGGCCATATAGTTGTTCAACTCGGTATTAACCTTGGACACCATGGCCAGCTCTTGTTCAACTTCATGGTTTTCCGCAAGGACATTCATGATATAAAATAAAAGTGAAATAATGAAGAGTACCATATTCAAGGCGTAGAGGGAATTCTTTAAGAAAAAGGCCAAAATACGGATAGATTCAGGATAAAAATGAATATAGGTATCAAGAGAAGGAATCGGGAAGAAAAGCGAAAAGACGTCTGAATTGGTTACAAGGAGCATCAAGAAGCTCACTAGGATAAAGGCAAACCAATACTTCCGATCTCTCTTGGTATTCAACTCTTTGGAGCCATAGAAGATATCTGCAAAAACCAAGAGAATGAGCCCGTTATAAGCTATGTTCTGAACCCACATCAACAGTAACATCAGGAGAATCTCTAGAAGATTCCTCTTATCAAAAATGGACCATCGACTTGTTTGAGGTCTATAACGACTCATTGAGATTAAGGCAATCCCAGCAAATAAGATTGCTGACAACCAAAAAGTCGTAGATGGAGCAAAAGGAATACGCTCTAGGCGCTCCAATAATAGAGAGGCTTGGCGTTGAGCAATGATATAGTTGGTTGCTTGAAGATAGATGATGCTGTTGAGCATAACAGCAATAAAATTCACGACCATAAGAATGGCCAAACTGTATCGAACACCTCTAAACTTTCTCATTACTGCCACCCATTCACATCAAACTGATCAATGTTTTCCTTTGTCATCATTTCAACTGGAATGATCACCTCTTTGGTATAGCTCTTCCCTTCAGAAATATCTTGGATAACTTCCATAACACGGTCTCCCATCTTCAAGGGAGATTGAGCAACGGTTCCCACTACATCATCCGTCGAGTGCAACAAGGATTTCATATCTGGTGAGCCATCGATTCCATAAATTGCAATGGACTGGCTATTTCCTTGCTCCTTAATTGCAGCTAAAGCTCCTATAGCCGAGCGGTCATTTAAGGCAACCAAGGTATCAATTTCAATCCCTGATTGTAAAAAATTCTGGACAGCCGGCATGGCGATCTCCGTTTGCCCCTTGGTTTCTAGTTCCGATACAATCTGATAAGAACTGTGCCCCTCTATAGTGTCTTTAAACCCCTGAATCCGCGTATCTGCTGAGACAGTCCCTTTATGCTCCAAAAGGAGGACTCGAGCGCTAGAAGAACGTTTCATGAGCTCTTTAGCAATCATTACTCCCGCTTGGTAGTTATCAGATACAATACTTGCATCGGGCTTAAAATTTTTCAATTGGGTATCGACTGCAATGATTTTAATTCCTTGTTTTCTAGCTTTTTCAAGAGCAGTTAAAATGGACTGGCTATCCCCCTTGACCGGATTGATCACAATCACATCAACTTTTTGAGCACAAAAATCATCAATCTGCTGGCTCTGCCTTTCTTCATCCAATTCTGGATCTCGGACGCAAACAAGAGCTCCTCTTTCATCGGAAATTCGACTAATTTCCGAATGAATACTTTTATAGAACTCATTGTTCATGGTCATATAGGTTACACCAATTTTAGTCTGATCCTTGATGCCACTTGTTTGACAACGGCCAAAAATCCAAAAGAGAATACAGACAACTGGAATCAGCAGTAATATACGCTTTATCATCCATTTCAACAATTCTTTTTTCTCTTTATTTTCCTTCAAATTTCATTCCTTTTCTGAAAATTTTGAATATATATTACTTTATTCTACTACTTTTTCAAAAAAAATGCTTGATTTTATTGTACAAGGACATTTATTTGACCTATTTTAAGAAGTAATTTCCGAACAATAAAACTAGAAACAATAGAAAAAGCCAGTCTATAAACGAACCAGCTTTTTTCTATAATTGATTCTAGAAAGGAAGCTCCTCCTCTTCCAAAACCAGATCTGCTAAGTCTTGACCAGCATTATTTTCACGCATAGCACGTTGAGCACGACTTTCCAAAAGTTGGAAGCCTGTAGCGAGAACTTCGGTCACATAGTTGGTCTGACCATTTTTCTCGAACTTACGGGTACGAAGCTCCCCATCGACAGAAATGAGACTGCCTTTAGTCGCGTAGCTAGCTAAGGTTTCAGCAAGTTTCCCCCAAACAACAATATTGATGAAGTCAGCTTCACGTTCCCCATTTTGGTCCTTGAAACGACGATTAATAGCAATAGTCGCACGAGCCACTGACTTGTCATTGTTGGTTTTGTGCAATTCTGGTGTAGACGTTAAACGTCCAATCATAATAACTTTATTATACATTTTTCATCCTCCTACTTATCTATTCGAAGGAAAAGAAAAAAAGTTACAAGATTTGTAACTTTTTTAAAAATAATATTAATCTCTATGAATCATAAATCCAGTTGCTTGTTGATTGGCCATGATGGTCATATCTGTGATTTGTACTCGTCGTGGTTGACTGGTCACATAAACTACAGTATCTGCGATATCTTGCGCCTGTAAGGCTTCAAGTCCCTGATAGACCGTCGCCGCCCGTGCCTCATCTCCATGGAAACGAACTTTTGAAAAATCAGTTTCTACAATTCCTGGCTGAATAGTGGTCACCTTGATATCTGTCGCAATGGTGTCAATCCGAAGCCCGTCTGAAAAGGTTTTGACTGCAGCCTTGGTTGCTGAATAGACTGCTGCACCAGCATATGCGTAAATCCCTGCAGTAGAACCCATATTGATAATATGCCCTTGATTAGTTGCTACCATGGAAGGCAAGAGACAGCGTGTAACCGCCATTAAACCCTTGACATTGGTATCCAGCATGGTCAATATATCCAACTCTTCATAATCCTGATAAGGAGCCAAGCCTAGAGCCAGTCCAGCATTATTGACCAAGATATCAACCTGACCAACAGTTTCTAAAATTTCTGAACAAACAGTTTTTACCATGCACATATCTGTAACATCTAACGGAAAGGTCCAGATTTTTTGATTTGGAAAGGCTTCTGTAAACTCGTTTTTTAGAACCTCGAGTCTTTCTGTTCGACGCCCTGTGAGTACAACATTCTCACCTTTTTCTAGATAGGCACGCGCAATTGCTTCACCAATACCTGATGTTGCACCTGTAATGACTACATTTTTTGCCATCTTATTTCCCTCAAGCAAAGATTATAAACCACTTTTAGTGATTAAGCAGTCCAGTGTGTAGCTGGGTCAAAGGGTGTTCCAACTACCTGGTCGTCTGATAATTCAATGACACCACGTTTTTGGGGAGCATTTGGCAAGGCAAGTTCACGAGGACTACACATCATACCAAAACTCTTTTCCCCACGAAGTTCCCCTGGGAAAATGAGATTGCCTTTTGGCATCATGGTTCCAGGAAGAGCAACAATGGTTTTCAAACCAACACGTGCATTGGGAGCACCAGCAACGATTTGTACTGTTTTGTCATTCCCAACAGCAACTTGGCAGATATTGAGGTGGTCACTATCTGGATGCGCAACCATTTCTACAATCTCTCCAACCACAAATTTGGGTTCCTTGTCGTTGATGATTTCTTCAGCAAATCCTTCTTCTTGCAATTCTTGGTTCAAACGTGCTACTTGGTCGTCAGTTAAAAAGACTTGACCGCGCTCAGCGATCTCAAACATGCTAGAAACTTCAAAAATGTTCCATGCGACAGTTTCACCAGTTTCTTTTAGGAAAACACGCGCTACATTACCTTTACGCTCAACATCTAGCTTGGCATCTCCACTGTTTTTCACGATGACCATAAGGACATCGCCGACATGTTCTTTATTATATGTAAAAATCATTCTTTTCTCCTATTTCAAACTTGCTAAAAAGTCATTGATTTGCCCCTTGGTTTTACGGTCACGATTGACAAAACGTCCAATCTCCTTGTCCTTGTCTAAAACAACAAGACTTGGAATCCCGTATACATCCCAAAGTTTAGCAAGTTCCATGTACTCATCTCGGTCTACCCGTATAAAAGTGAACTCTGGATTTGCCTCTTCAATCTCTGGCAAGGCAGGATAGATATAACGGCAATCGCCACACCAATCCGCAACAAAAAGGAAGACCTTCTTGCCATCCTGCTCTACTAGATTTGCTAATTCTTCAATATTTTTAGGAGAAATCATAAGACTTCCTCCTCGTAGATGAGATCTTCATCTTCATAGACAAAGGTATAGTGACGACCATCTTCAAAAATGACACCACCAACAAGACGTTCAAGGCTACTTTCGTACACTTGGACATAGAGAGTCCCAATCTCACCCATTTCTGAGAAATAGTCACGCACAATAGCAGTTAACTCTTCCTGTGTCTTCATGAGTTTGTGATCATCAGCTACTTTCTTAGCACCAAAGGCAAGTGCTCCAAGCCCTGCCACGACTAAACCTGTTTTAATAATATTTTTCGTTTTCATGCTAACATTGTAACACAAAAAGGCTCAAGGAACAATGAAAAAGAGAGTGGGACAGAAATCGGTAATTCGTTAGAATTCGATTTCGTCGTCCCACCTCCGCACAGTTGAGTAGGGCTGTAAAAGCTGATGAAATCAGCGTAGTAGAGCCCACTCAACCACTGCGTCTTGCTCGACAATCCAAAGACAATTGAGAGGCTAGGACTTTTGTCCCAGCCTCCTTTCTAATTTCTAAACATTAATAATTTCTCTCGCCAAACAAACCTTCTGGTAAATCATGGAATCCCTTGCCTGCCTTGAAGTTTTCAAATTTACCTAGTAAGAACTGGTAGGCATCCAAGCGACTCTCGTAGCGAATCATGGCATCTTTAGCGCGCTCATCTTGATCTTCTTCATAGACCTTTTGACTTTCCTTAAGAGCCATTTCGTTGATCATAATCTGGGTATTAACCCAGGCTTCAAATTCCTTCATAAATTCTTGCTCGTAACTCATTTTTTCTCCTTATTCTAATCCACGGAAAAAGTCTGTATCAATCTCACGGTAGGGTTGGATGTCCTGAACATACTCCAACACACCTTGAAATTCCCCGTTTTCATCATGTACTGCAGCGTAGGTGACATGGACAAACTTTCCACGTGATTCTGACTTGAACCACATCTCGTACTTGTCTTTTTTCCCTTCACGAAGACCTTGCATAATGGCTTTGACCTTCTCCAAATATTTTGGTGGATGACATAGTTCGACATTACGTCCAACTTGAGACGGTGTCCGCTTGAAAATCATTTCATCCGCTGGAGTATTGTCATTATAATACTGGAAAATATCATCCTTATTAACAAAGGTAATCTCCATCGGCAAATGATTAAGGATAAGATTCGCCTGTTCAACTGAGAGATAGCCATTGCCAAAAGCCTGCTGGCTATTGCGATCTAGCACCGTTTCCTTTTCCTTTGGTGTAAAGGTGATAGTAAACTGACCTTCTGGTGTATCAATCACTTGCTGAACTTGTCCATCTACAGTTTCTGGCTGAGTTGGTTCTTCTACACTTTTTTCCTCAACAAAAGGTTGACGTTCAGGAACCCATTTCTCAGACGGACGGATAATAGCATATCCATAGGCATCACTTTCCTCAGCAATCTGAATCCAGTCATCCTGGGTAAAGGATTCAAGCAGAATCATGAGAAGGATTGATTCTTCCTTAAAAATCATACTTTCAAACTCTGTCGCAAAAGCTTCAAAAGCTTCCTTCACAGCGGAAATTGGCACTTCTGGGAGCGACTTAGTTGCCACTAAGGCTGTTTGAAAGAGATCCCTAATCTGATCATCCACTCCCCACATGACTTTGGGAGGTGAATCATGCCCATAACGTTCCATGATGGGAAAAAAGAGCTCTTCCTTGCGCTGGTAGTGGATATCAAATTGACCAACAAGCCCCATCTGACGTACCAAGCCTTTGCGCATCTCAACCAACATTTCCTCATCGTCCACAGATTCATAAGTCGAGAGCAATCTACGGACCCGAATCAAGGCAGCACGGAGAGCTAGATTTTCATCCTTAAAGACACGCACAGGATGACCAGGATGTTCGGTATCTTCAACTTCTACGCCCTTAACAGCATTTTTAAAGAGATTGGCATGCACATCGCAGAGTTCCATGACATCTTCAAAGGTTACGCCTGAGTCAGAGTTCATCAACTCGTGCTCCATGAGGGAAATCTCGATAGCAGATACACCAGTAAAGGTCGCATCAAAGCGTTCCTGAACGGACTCTGGAGAGGCTCCATTATGCAATTCTAATAAAATATCCCGCAGGATATGAATACGTTCATCTGTCATTAGTCTAACCCGATCACTTCGTAACCATTTGCTTCAAGCGTACGCACAATCTTATCCATAGGAGTCCCTTCAAGCTTGGAACCTTGTTTGAGCGAAACTTTTCGCCCTACAGTATTACGCATCAAGGGATTTGCAAGTGGTTTGAAACCAAGCTCAACCAAAATATCTAAAACTTCTGGATGTTTATCCACCACTTCCGCAACGGGAATAGATACGTCAATAATATTATCCATCACAACCTCCATTCTGTTTTCACACTAGATTTTCTTTTTTTATTATACCACAAGGGCTAGGATAAAAAAACTAGCAGTACAAGCCTACTAGTTTCTTCCCATTACTCTACTTCGATGATTTCTGCTTCTTTTCGAATCGTTTCTACATCTCTTTGATACTGAGCTTCACTATAATTGACTAGTTTGGATAATTCTCTTTGCAAACTTTTACCCATAGGTTTCATAGTCGTATAGGTTAAACCACCTGAAACGACACCTCCTAGGATTGGGATAAATTTGCCCATTCCTTTTGCAAAGCCTCCCTTTGTCAGATTCACCCCAAAAATTTTCAAAACTTTTTCTAAAATGGGATACCACAAAGTCTTAGCCAAAGCCTTCTGGGGAACTGTCTTCATGACATGTTTAGCAACTGATACTCCCCCAGCTCGAAGGAGGGCTCCAGCACTATTGACCCCAAGCATGACCCCGAGATAGAGCAAGAGCGTATTTTTGGCTTCTTCACTCAATTCATTTCGTGAAGCCCAAAGATCATCATAGCCATAAATATATCCCAATTCTTGCGCTAGTTTTAAGGAGAAAGCATAAAACTGAGCAACATCAGTTGGAATGGTGATTGCAAGGGCTAGACCACCAGGAATACCTGCAAGAACAGAAGTTCCACTCGCCAATAGAACATTATCCTTAATACAAGAATCGGCAACTTTATCTAAAATATCCTGGGATAACAAGGCTGTTGGTCCCTCTTCTAGTAATCGAGGAATATCTTTTGGGTCTAATAGTTTGGAAAATTTATCTACTAAAAATTTTGAACGATCAACTTTAACAACAGGGAGTTTCACGACTTGTTGCAATACTTGCATAGCTAAATCTTGTTTAGACATCTAGTTTCTTCTCTTTTTCTTTCAATTTGAACTATATCATATCATATTTGCTCCATAAAAGAAATTTTAAGAACTTATTTTTTCTTTCTGATTAGCCTTTAAGTCTAGAATACCCTCCTTCTTCTAAACAAAAAAGAGGGTTACCCCTCTTTCTTATTTTTTATCCAGATTGCGTAACATTTCGTCAATCTTGTTTCCATACTCGATGGATTCGTCTTTGACGAAGGTCAAGTCTGGAATTTTATACAATTTCAAATTGTGACCAAGCTCACGTTTGATAGTTCCGGTTGCTTTTTCAAGGCCAATTTGGGCCTTTTGATTATCTGAAGCAAGATTACTCAAAATGGTGTAGTAAACCTTAGCTACAGACAAGTCACCTAGCATCTGAACATCTGTGATGGTCACTCCTTGGACACGAGGATCACGGACTTTCTTTTGCAAAATCTCATTGACTTCGCGTTTGATTTCCATGCCTACACGATCCGTACGGAAATGATTTCCCATGCTATTCCTTCCTCTCTATTGAATCAAAAGCTAGGCCAGCAGACCTAGCTATTTTTAAACTTATTGATTTTCAATTCAAATTGAAACGAAGTTCAATTTGAAATCATCTGCTTCTTTCGCCGTGGTGAAAGTGATTGGGCTGATCATTTAGTTCAATCACTGGGGATTTTTGAGACTCTAGGCTCAAAAATAAGCAATGAAACCATCGGTTTGCTTGCGTCCCACATCACCTAAGGAAGGAGCAAGAATCTTAGCGTTTGATTTCTTCCATGACATATGCTTCAATCACATCATCCATCTTGATATCATTGTAGCCATCAATCATGAGACCACCTTCACGGCCGTTTGTAACTTCTTTGACGTCATCTTTATAGTGTTTCAAGCTTGCAAGTTCACCATCGTAAATAACGACACCGTCACGAATAACGCGGACTTTAGAGTCACGGGTAACTTTACCGCTAGTAACCATAAATCCACCGATTGTTCCGACTTTAGACACTTTGAAGGTTTCACGGATAATTGCTTCACCGATAACTTTTTCTTCAAATTCTGGATCAAGCATACCTTTCATGGCTTCTTCCATCTCTTCGATAACCTTGTAGATAATGCTGTGGAGACGGATTTCTACATCATCTGCTTCTGCTTGTTGGCGGGCTTGTGGTGTAGGACGTACGTTGAAACCAACGATAAAGGCATTTGAAGCTTCAGCAAGAGTCACGTCAGATTCGTTGATAGCACCAACTGCTGAGTGGACGATGGTAACTTTTACACCTTCCACGTCAATCTTTTGTAGTGAGGCAGAAAGGGCTTCAACTGAACCTTGTACGTCGGCTTTGATGATGACGTTAACAGACTTAAGTTCACCAGCTTTAAGAGTGTCAAAGAGGTTTTCTAGGCTGACACGTTGAGTTGCTTGACGTTGTTTCATTAGAGCACGTTTGGCACGTTCTTCACCAGCTGCACGAGCAGATTTTTCATCTTCGTAAACAGCAAAGTGGTCACCTGCCATCGGTGCTTCGTTTAGACCTGTAATGGATACTGGTGTTGATGGTCCTGCAACCTTAACACGACGTCCAAGGTCATTGGTCATGGCACGGACACGTCCGAAAGTATTACCAACAACGATTGGGTCTTGAACGTTCAAGGTACCTTGTTGAACAAGGAGAGTTGCAACCGCACCTTTACCCTTATCCAAACGAGCTTCGATAACAGTACCGATGGCACGAACGGTTGGGTCTGCTTTGAGCTCTTGAATTTCAGCTACAAGAAGAACCGTTTCCAAGAGTTCATCGATATTCTGGTTGAACTTAGCTGAGATTTCTACAAACTCAGAATCTCCACCCCAAGCTGTTGACATAACACCGTGTTCAGCCAATTCGCCGATAACGCGTTCTGGGTTTGCACCTGGCTTATCAATCTTGTTAATAGCAACGATGATTGGAACATTAGCTGCTTTTGAGTGGTTGATGGCTTCGATAGTTTGAGGCATAACCCCGTCATCTGCCGCTACGACCAAGATCGTAATATCGGTAACAGAGGCACCACGTGCACGCATAGAAGTAAAGGCCGCGTGTCCTGGTGTATCAAGGAAGGTAATCTTCTTACCATTTTCCTCAATCTGGTAGGCACCAATATGCTGAGTGATCCCACCTGCTTCTCCTGTAGCGACACGAGAATTACGTAGGGTATCCAAAAGGGTTGTTTTTCCATGGTCAACGTGTCCCATGATAGTTACAACTGGTGGACGTTCAACCAACTTGTCTTCATTTAGATATCCATCTTCTACGAAGAAACGTTCGATATCCGCATTGTCCACTTCTACCTTTTGTTTAGCTTCAATTCCATAATCAACCATGAGGAGTTCGATTGTTTCTCCATCCAAAGATTGGTTTTGAGTGGCCATAACGCCCATCATAAATAGTTTCTTAACAATCTCAGCTGGTTCACGTTTGATACGTTTTGCGATTTCCGCAACAGTCATACCATCTGTATATTCAAATTCTGTGGGCAATTCATGGAATTTACGCTCTGTAATAGGTTTTGGAGCCTGATTACGGTTATTTTGTTTATTGCCTTTTTTATTTTTCTTATTGTTATTCCAGTTACTATTTCTTTGATTTCTCACTTGATTCTGACTACTTCGATTCTTTTGTTGTTTTCTAGGACCATCTTCCTCATGATCGTAATCATCACGATCTTTGTCTGGTCGAGCTTGCTTTTTACGACGTGTATCCACTACAGCCTCTTTGGCTACAGGAGCTACTTCAACTACAGGCTGAGTTTGTTCAGCTAGTTTAGCAGCTTCCTCAAAGATTTCTTCTGGCTCCTTGCGTTTATTAGCTTGAGCCAAGGCTTCTTTTGCAACTTGAGACTGTTTGAAGCGTTCCTCGCTTGAGCGTGCATATTCTGCGTTTTGCTCAGCCTTCAGAGCTGCTGCTCGGGCTTTAAAGTCAATACGAGGGCCAGCTTGGTTGGGACGATTATCAGCTTGTTGGCGATTATCATTGCCACGATTTCCTTGACCTTGTGGTTTCTTCCCTTGGTCGTTAAAACGACGATTGTCACGGTTTCCTTGACCAGGTTTCCCACCATTACGGTTATCGTTCTTTTGACGGTTACCGTTTTGTTGTTGATCGCGGTTGTTACCCTTGTTTTGCTTGCGTCGTTCCGCTTGCTCTTTGGCACGCGCTTCACGTTCCGCCTTAAAGTTTCGACTCTGTGGTCTTGCAGCTACAACTTTTTCTTCCTTAGAAGCTGCAGGTGTAGCTGGTTTGCTTTCTTCCTTAGCAACAACTGGTTTAGCTGATGCAGGCTTTTCAACTTTCTTTTCTACACTTGCTTTTGCCGCTGCCTTAGGAGCAGCAGGCTTAAAGCTAGCTATAATTTTTTCAGCAGCAGCAGCCTCTACGCTTGAAGCATGGCTTTTCACTTCCAAGCCCAGCTCTTTTGCACGCGCTACAACTTCCTTACTTTCTTTTCCAAGTTCTTTTGCGATTTCGTACAATCTTTTCTTAGACAAATCATGTCCTCCTCTTCTATTCCATAAGAGACCTCATTTTCTTTGTAAATCCAGCATCTGTTACAGCCAGAACCTTTCTCGATTTTCCGACTGCTATGCTTAATTCCAGTGTTGAAAACACGGTAATAACTTCTACTTGATAATAGTGGCTTTTATCCTGAATCTTCTTGGTTAGATTTGGGCTAGCATCATGAGCTAGAAATACCAATTTAACTTTCCGGTCTTGAATGGCTTTGACAACCATTTCTTCACCCGAGATGATTTTCCCTGCTCGCTGAGCCAATCCCAAGAGATTACTTACTTTTTGCTTATTCAAGTCCTAACTCTCTTCTTTTTACTTTGTGATCAACATAGGCGATCAACTCGTCATAAAAGCTTTCTTCAACTTCCATATTAAAGCTACGGTTAAAGACTTTTTTCTTTTTAGCCTCTAAGGCTTCTGCATTGTCTAGCTTGATATAAGCGCCCCGGCCATTAGCCTTGCCTGTCGGGTCGATAAAGACCTCACCTTCTTTGTTCTTGACAATACGAAGTAAATCTCGCTTGTCAATCACATCGTTGGAAACAACAGACTTGCGCAAAGGGATTTTTCTTGTTTTCATCTTTCCCTCCTCTAGCAGATCTTATTCTTCAGTCAATTCGTCTGTTTCAGCGTAATCCACTTGACCTGCTTCTTCCATAGCTTCAAATTCACTTGCAGACTTGATATCAATACGGTAACCAGTCAAATGTGCTGCTAAACGAACATTTTGTCCACGACGACCGATTGCAAGAGATAGCTTGTTATCTGGAACAACCACCAAGGCACGTTTGCTGTCATTTTCATCAAAGATAACTTGGTCAACTTCAGCAGGAGCAATAGCATTGTAAATAAACTCAGCTGGATCCACTACCCACTCGATAACGTCGATGTTTTCTTCTACCGGTACCATGCGGTCGCTCTTAGCATCGTAGCGAGCTGGGTGGAATTTGCTAGTGATTTTCTTGATGTTAGCACCACCGCGTCCAACGATTGTTCCAATAGCATCCACGTTAGGATTGTGGCTACGAACAGCAACTTTCGTACGATCACCTGCTTCACGGGCTACGCTCATGATTTCAACAGTTCCATCATATACTTCAGGAATTTCTTGCTCCATCAAACGTTTGATCATTTCTGGATGGCTACGGCTAACAAAGACGTTTACTCCACGAGGATTATCTTCAACCTTGTAGACATAAACTTCGATACGATCATGAGAAGCAAAAACTTCTCCAGGAATTTGGTCTTGTTTTGACAATTGGGCTTCAATGCTGCCAAGATTGACATAAATGAAGCGGTTGTCAAAACGTTCAACTGTACCTGACATGATTTCTTGTTCATGCTCTTTGTATGTATTGTAGGTAATGGCACGTGTTTGCTTACGCATTTTTTCCATGATTGTTTGTTTAGCAGATTGGGCTGCTACACGACCAAACTCTCCTGGTGCTTCTTCAAATTTGATTTTGTCACCAAGCTCATAGGCTGAATTAATAGCAAGGGCATCTTTTAAACTGATTTCCAAACGGCTATCAAATACTTCATCAACAACTTCACGGACAGTATAGACAGTAAAGTCCCCTGTCTTTTCGTTAAAATCAATAGCTACACTATCAGATTGACCATAGCGTCTACGGTAAGCAGAACGAAGTGATTCTACTACTGCGTCGATGATATCTTCTTTCTTGATTCCCTTGTCTTCTTCCAAAATGCGGAAGGCCTCTAGCATTTCTTTACTCATGTTCTTTTTACTTTTGAATTCTCAAAAGCTATCCTTTCTTTCTATAATTTTACTGCTAAACGTGCTTTTGATACCAAGTTATATGGAATTTGGACTGTTTTCTTGCGAGTTTTATCCATATATTCCATAGTCAACTCATCCTCTTCAAAGGACAACAAGGTTCCTTCAAAAACCTTTTGCTTATCGATGGCTTGATAGAGCCCGACATGGATGTATTTCCCAACCGCTCCAGCGACTGCTTCCTTGGTTTTCAAAGGACGCTCCAATCCTGGACTTGTAATTTCTAGGAAATATTGTTCTGGGAAGGGATCCGGCTTGATAGTATCTAGGACCGGACTGATAATTTCAGTCAAGTCTGCCGTATCATTCAAGGTGATTCCTTCAGGCTTGTCTACAAAAATACTAAGAATCATGTCACTGCCAATCTTTCCGTACTCGATATCTACGAGTTCAAAAGGAGCTTCAATAACAGGTTCTACGACTTCTCTGACTAATTCAACGATAGTTGCGATTGCGTCCACCTCCTCATAAGCAAGAGGCGAAGATATCTCCCCGCCTCTCTTTCTTATATTCTTATTATTAAGTATAGCACTTTTTAGTAATAATGTAAAGCATAAGCACTCAAATAGCCTGACTTCAAGCTTTTTCTTAAAATTCTGCTTCAACTCGGTAGATGACTTGACCCTTGCTTGAGAACTTTTGCTCATACTCAGTCATGACATTTCCCTCAAAGCCACTGGCATGTAAATCTAACCAAACACCATTGAGTTTCATGCCATATTGTGAAAAGCTCACCAAGCTATATTCAAACAAGCCACGATTATCTGTCTTGAAATGAATTTCACCATGTTCAGGCAAGATTCGTTTGAAAGTATCCAAGAAGCTCTTATAAGTCAAACGACGCTTCGCATGGCGTTTTTTAGGCCATGGATCCGAGAAATTCAAATACAAGCGATCAATTTCACCATCTTCAAAATAATTGGTCAATTCTGAACCATCAACCCATAGAAGTTTGATGTTGGGAACTCCAACTTCTAATACCTTGTCCAAAGCATAGCTTAATACAGATTTCTGAATATCAATCCCGATATAGTTGATGCCAGGGTTTTGTTTGGCCATTCCTGTTACGAAAGCACCTTTGCCACTACCAACCTCTACATGGATTGGATTGTCATTGCCAAACAAATCTCGCCACTTACCTTTAGCTTCTGCGGGGTTTAAGACAACATACTGCGGATTAGCCTCTAACAGTTCTGTTGCCCCTTTACGATTTCTAACTCTCATTTTTTCTTTCCATACTTATCTCGGAAGCTACGCAAAGCATAGATTTCCCGATTTACATTATCCAAATCTTGATTTTCATAGTATTTGGTAATGAGGCTCAAAAATGACAGTTGAGCATACCAATATAACTTATTCAAGACAGTTTGATTATACTTATAGCCATAATTAGTTAGCCATTCTTGCCACTGATACTCTGGAATATAGTGACAGAGCAGATAGGCCACATCAAACATACGATCAGTCAAGCGAACAGAATCCCAATCTACTAAATAAATCAAGCCACTCTCTGTCTCAAACCAGTTGCTATGACGAACATCTCCATGGACTATGGTTGCATAGTCTTCCCTAAAGCTAGGAAGATTCTCACGCAAATCACCTAAAACCATACGTAGATACTGGTTGTTTTTTAAAGCATCCGGAGCCTTGTTTACCCATGACTGAAGTAAATCCGAAGGTGTTTCCATTGCATATCCCAATCGTGTCAACTGGGTCATTAAGGGACGTGAACAGTGTAAACGTGTCAAAATATCGATAATTTGTTTACGGTTCATATCGCTTGGCGTCAAAATTTTTCCTGTCAACCATTCCTGAGCGGACATATCACGGCCGTCTGGTAAACGACGACTCCAGAGCAATTGTGGTGCAATTTGCTCTCTAGCTAAACCAGGCAGGATTGGAGAAGTATTCATTTTTATAAAAACACGTTTTCCATCAGGATAACTTCCCATATAAGCTTTTCCGCTCTTCCCAGATATCGGGGTTAGCGTTAGCTCAATATCACCCAAGTCCATTTCTTTCCTCCGAATAAAGTTTCCTTATTATTCTACTAATTTTTATGCTATTCGTCAACCAATCTTCTCAGTTGATACGGCAAATAAAGAAATTGCAAGACAAGACTTGCTCCCACAAGTGCTAGAACAAGAATTTTGTCCTTAAAAACAAGCAATCCTATAAGACTTTCCAAGATTAATACAAAGAACCCAATCGCTCTCAAAATTTCCTTCAAGCCTTTCTCTTTTTGCCCCTTACCTACTGGGAATAATTGCGTCAAATATTGATAGTCGAAGGCATGATAGAGGGCTAGAAGCTGGAATAACAAAAGATAATTGAATAAAATTACAATTGCGACTGCAATCCAAGATTGCTCAATGAAGACGAGAGCGGTCAAAGATAGGATTATGAGTCGCATACTAAGGGCGAATAAATCTCCATTTCTCAGGTAGGAGCGGAGATAAAGATTCTGCCAGATTTTTCCTGGTACTTTCTGAACTCCCTTGAGAATAAAGTCCAGATAAGCTCGGCGCTTAACACTATTTGAAATCCCCTTGACCTGTGTAAAGAGGGCAAAGAATCGAAGCAAGAACTGCTTACGTTTGCTTTCCTGTGCAATGACATAATCCCAGTCTAGTCCATTTCCAAGGAAAAAGTTGCTAGACTTTTGGCGAAAAATCACATATTTTACTATCCCCAAGACAAGGAGATAGACTCCAAAAATCGGCAAACCAAGACCCATGGCTAAGAATAAAGGCGCAAACAGGAGCAAAAAGAGAGTCTGTACACTGACCCAAAAGATGAAAGAAATCATACTTTGCTTCTGTATGTGTTCTCTCACTTCTTCTTCAGCAACTAAAAGAAATAGTTTGTCAGGCGCTTCTAGATAGGTCGCAATACCACCCCAAAGCAAAAGCAAAATAGACATCATCCCAATCAAAATTAGGATTGGGAAATGATTCTCAGGAAAGTGTTGGAGCAACTGGTTGTACTGGTAGGCCAAAAATCCTAACAACACCAACAAAAATAAGACAAAATGATCATTGAGCACATAACGGAGATAGCCCAAGCATTCCTTGCGAAATTCCTGCTTTCGTTTTAAAAACAAGTCCTTCATAGTTCCTCCTCTTTGGTCAGAGCCAAATAGATATCATTGAGGCTTGCTTCTGGCATATCAAAGGCTTCTCGGAGTTGTTGGAGATTTCCTTTGGCTCTTACTTGACCTTTGTGAAGAATGACAAAAGAGTTACACATCTTTTCAGCAGAATCAAGAACGTGGGTACTCATAAGGATAGACTTTCCTTTTTTCTTTTCCGCTTCTAGAAGTTGAATCAAATCTGAAATCGCTAAAGGATCAAGACCAAGGAAAGGTTCATCTACGATAAAGAGACTAGGATCCACGACAAAGGCACAGATAATCATAACCTTTTGCTTCATCCCTTTGGAAAAATGAACTGGAAACCAATCCAATTTTTGATCCAAACGGAACATTTTTAAAAGCGGCTCTACACGTTCAAAAGCTAGATTTTGCTCGATACCATAGGCCATAGCAACTGTCTCAATATGTTCTCTGAGAGTCAATTCCTCGTACAAGCTAGGAGTTTCAGGGATATAACCAATTTTCTTGCGATAGCTCGTAGCATCCTCTCCTAAAGTCAATCCGTCAATCTTGATCTCCCCACTATATGGCGTCAAAAGACCAATAATTTCATTGATAGTCGTTGATTTTCCTGCACCATTCAAACCAATCAAACCAACTAACTGTCCGCTTTCAACTGTAAAGGAAACATCTTTCAAGACAGGGACATGAACATAGCCTCCTGTCAGGTTTTTAATTTCTAACATATTTTCTCCGAATCTGGTATAATGTAGCTATATTATATCAAAATTCAATACACTAGAGGTGGTTTTTATGTCAGATTGTATTTTTTGTAAGATTTTAGCAGGAGAAATCCCTGCAGCCAAGGTTTATGAGGATGAGCAAGTTCTTGCCTTTCTTGATATTTCTCAAGTAACACCTGGTCATACTTTGGTCGTACCAAAAGAACACTATCGCAATCTTTTAGAAATGGATGCTGCGAGCGCTAGCCAACTCTTTGCTAAGGTTCCAGTCATTTCTCAAAAGGTTATGAAAGCTACCCAAGCTGAAGGTATGAATATCATCGCCAACTGCGAAGAGGTAGCTGGACAAACCGTTTTCCATACCCATGTCCACCTCGTTCCTCGTTATGGTGCAGATGATGACCTAAAAATTGACTTTGTTGCCCATGAACCTGACTTTGACAAACTTGCCCAAGTCGCTGAAACCATCAAAAACGCTTAAGGAGTTCCTATGAAACTATCAAATTTACTACTTTTTGCTGGATCAGCAGTCGGATCTTACCTCCTCGTTAAAAATCGTGAAGTTATCACTGAAGAAGTTTTAGATACAACTGATCGCGTTGAAGCAATCAAAGGTGATTTAGATGTTATCCAAAATAGCTTACAAATTATCAATCAACAAAAAGAAGTCATCAAAGAGTATCAAGAAGACCTCACTTACAAATTTAAAGTCTTAGAGAAAGACCTCCAAGCAAGACTTGCTGTCATAAAAGAACTACGAGAAACTGAAGAAAACTAAAAAAGAAAGCATCCAACTTTCCTTAAATCCATTTTGGGTTACTAGATTCGAACAGAAAAGGGAGGGACTAAACATGAAACAGTTTTTAAAAGTCATCTTGATTATTTCTGGTTGCTTCTGTCTTTTTGTAACCCTAGCATTTCTACTAGTGGCCAATCTTTTCAAGGCTTCACCGAGTGACATCCGAGAGGGGAAGGAAGCCTTAAAACAAATCTTTATCTCCATTGACCTCCCTCCTGAAAAAGTAGAATCAAATGGTAGCTATCAATTCGAGGGGGGAGGCTTGGATTTTTATGTGACTTTCTCAGATGAGGTCATCAATAGCCACCCAGTCCTTAAAGAAAGTTCAAACCTCACTAAAAACCGACTCAAAGTCTATGTCCTACAGACAGGAGATATTTCTTACTATAAAGTAGGGGATAACTTGTTCAATCATGGTTTAATACAATTTTTAGAGGAGGAAGGCGAGAAGCATTTCCGAGAAAACGGAAAGAAATCACATTCTTCTTACACAATTCTAACTTTGAATGATCCGGAAAGCATGAAAAAGGGAATCGCATTCTATGAAAAAGCGTTGACCTTGGTGGATATCCAGGATAATTCGGCGATTAAGCACATTGATACCGTCACCGTGAAACCTGGCAAGGAAGCGGAACTCAAGCAACTCATCCAGGACATGGATGAGGCTGGTTTACTCACTCAAAAATATCAATAGGAGACAGTCGGAGATTCTTTTCTCCGTTACTATCTACAAACAAAAAAGAGCCTCATGGCTCTTTTTTTTATTCCCCCTCGAAGGCATCTTTTATGTGGTCAAAGAAGCCTTTTTTCTTTGGATTGACTTTCAAGTCACCTGCAGCTGCAAATTCTTTCAAGGCTGCTTTTTGCCGTTCGTTCAAGCCTGTAGGCGTCACGACATTAACAGTGACATATTGGTCACCAACAGCACCACCACGTAGGCTCGGAGCTCCCTTACCACGTAGGCGGAATCGTTTACCAGTTTGAGTCCCCTCTGGAATCACCAATTCAACATCACCGTGAACGGTTGGGATATCGACAGTATCACCAAGAGTTGCTTGGACGATATTGAGGTTTAACTTGTAGAAAATAGTTGTTCCTTCACGCTCAAATTTATCGCTCGGTTCTACAGAAACCACCACATACAAGTCTCCATAAGGACCACCGTTAAAGCCTGCCTCCCCTTGACCAGCTAGACGAATTTGTTGACCAGTTTCGACACCTGCTGGAATTTTCACATGGACACTGTGGGCTTGTTTTTCATGACCTGTTCCATGACATGTTGTACATGGATCTTTGATTTCTTTTCCGCGACCATGACAGACATCACAGGTTACTTGGCGACGCATCATACCAAGCGGTGTTTGAGTATCGACGTTGATAACACCAGAACCGTGACAGCGTCCACAAGTAACTGGACTTGTTCCAGGCTTAGCACCTGATCCGTTACAAGTACGACAGCTTGATTCACGATTGTATTTGACTTCTTTTTCAGTACCAAAGATGGCTTCTTCAAAAGTCAAATTGACGCGATACTGGAGGTCATCACCTTGACGAGGAGCGTTTGGATTGCGAGAAGAACCGCCTCCGCCGAAAAAACTTGAGAAGATATCTTCAAATCCACCAAAACCGCCTGCACCATCGAAGCCACCGAAACTGCCTGCACCACCAAAGCCACCGTTGGCTCCAGCCGCACCATATTGGTCATAGGCAGCACGTTTCTGTTCATCACTTAAGGTCTCATAAGCTTCTTGAACTTCCTTGTACTTTTCCTCAGCACCAGGTTCTTTGTTGATATCTGGGTGATATTTTTTAGATAATTTCCGATAGGCTTTCTTGATCTCATCTTGAGATGCATTCTTTGAAACGCCCAAACGGTCATAAAATTCAGTATTGTTCATACAAGATACTAAGAGCGAACAGAAAGCGACTGAAATTTAGGAAACCGACAAGAAATCCTGATTTCTTAAGCGGTTTATCTAATTTCCAAGCTTTCCGCTCGAGTTCAATTCCCCGAACGCTCTTTGTTCCTTTCTTTTATATTAAATTAGAAACTTTGGAACCCATGTTCAGTTGCGAACACTCTTTGTTCCTTTCTATAATTTTCATGTAAAACTTTAGAGGATGTTTTCTATACTTTGCTTCACTTGATCAAACTCTACATCTGATAGAGTAAATATCAAATCCTCTTCTGCATACTCGTTTTGTTCTTTAAAATAGTTGTCCGTATTCTCTGCCAGCCCTAAACTTAGAATCACTTTTCTTGCAAACTCTTGATGTGCAAAACCGATAGCCGTAATGATTTGTTTATCTTGCACAAGAACTTTCGGTTTGAAATTTTCTCGTGGAAGAAATTCAAAATAGTCAAAGAAGTTTTGCCAAATCCCACCTGTGAATTTCGTGTCCTTCAACAAGCCTGCTTTCGCCAATAAAAGGGGCGCTGAAGAAATAGCTGCAATTAGGATATCTTGCTCATTAAGACTTCTCAAAAACAAGATCAATTTCTCATCTTGTAGAGCAGGACCTATATTTACCATTCCTGGCAAAATCACACAAGAATAATCTTCTATACAGATCTGATCCAATGTTTTCGTCGGTTGACAGGGCAAACCATCCTCAGAGACCACCATCGAATTCTCAGAAGCTACATAATCAATCGTGATGTCAAAAGACAGAGATAAAGTACTCGTTAAAGTGGTTATCTCATAAAGAGAGAAATTAGGATAAATGATACAAAGTACTTTTTTCATACGCAACATCCTCTATTTTACCGAAAAACAGAGGCTGGGTTGCAACCTCTGGATTTCTTCTTATCATTACGACATTCTAAAGCAAAGTCGATTATACTTTGTTTTTGAACTAGTAAGGCTGAATTGAGTTTCGGCTAAAAACTTCGGAAAAAAGATAAGCCATCTTTTGTGCATCGCACAAGGCGATGGCTTCCTATTTTTCTTTCGTTTTCTTAACGCCTCAACATCTTACTTTTCAGTAAACTCTCCGTCTACGACGTCATCGCCTGCGTTTCCTGTTGCTTGTGCACCTTCTGCTCCTGCTTGAGCTTGTTGCGCTGCTGCGGCTTGTTCGTAGAGTTTAACCGCAAGTCCTTGAGCTTTTTCGTTCAATGCTTCAAGTTTTGCTTTCATTTCATCCAAGCTGTTGTCTTCTTGAGCTTTCTTAAGATCATCAAGGGCAGCTTGTGCAGCGTCACGTTCTGCATCGAATCCTTTGCCTTCAGTTTCTTTGATTGTCTTTTCAGTCGCAAAGATAGCTTGGTCTACTTCGTTACGAAGGTCCACTTCTTCTTTACGTTTCTTATCTGCTTCAGCGTTTGCTTCTGCATCCTTCATCATGCGGTCGATTTCTTCGTCTGTCAAACCTGAGTTGGATTGGATAACGATTGTTTGTTCTTTTTGAGTTCCAAGATCTTTGGCCTTAACAGATACGATACCGTTCTTGTCGATGTCGAATGTTACTTCGATTTGTGGGATACCACGAGGTGCAGCTGGGATATCTGTCAATTGGAAACGTCCAAGAGTCTTGTTATCTGCTGCCATTGGACGTTCACCTTGAAGAACATGGATATCAACGGCTGGTTGGTTATCCGCTGCAGTTGAGAAGACTTGTGATTTAGATGTTGGAATAGTTGTGTTACGGTCGATGAGTTTTGTGAAAACTCCACCCATTGTTTCGATACCAAGTGACAATGGAGTTACGTCAAGAAGGACAACGTCTTTGACGTCACCAGTGATCACACCACCTTGGATAGCAGCACCCATGGCAACTACTTCGTCAGGGTTCACTGATTTGTTTGGCTCTTTACCAGTTTCAGCTTTAACAGCTTCTACAACGGCAGGGATACGAGTTGAACCACCGACAAGAATCACTTCGTCGATATCTGACAAGCTCAAACCTGCATCTGAAAGGGCTTGACGAACTGGAACTTTAGTACGTTCTACAAGGTCACGAGTCAAATCATCGAATTTGGCACGAGTCAAGGTCATTTCCAAGTGAAGAGGTCCAGCCTCACCAGCAGTAATAAATGGCAAGCTGATTTGTGTTGAAGTCACACCAGAAAGGTCTTTCTTCGCTTTTTCAGCTGCGTCTTTCAAACGTTGAAGAGCCATCTTGTCGTTTGACAAGTCGATACCATTTTCTTTCTTGAATTCTGCTACTAAGTAATCGATGATTTTTTGGTCAAAGTCGTCACCACCGAGTTTGTTATCCCCTGCAGTTGCCAATACATCAAAGACACCATCACCGAGTTCAAGGATAGATACGTCGAATGTACCACCACCAAGGTCGAATACCAAGATTTTTTCTTCTTTGTCTGTCTTGTCCAAACCGTAAGCAAGAGCTGCTGCAGTTGGTTCGTTCACGATACGTTCTACTTCAAGTCCAGCGATTTTACCAGCGTCTTTAGTTGCTTGACGTTGAGCATCGTTAAAGTAAGCTGGAACTGTGATAACAGCCTTGGTTACTTTTTCACCAAGGTATTCTTCAGCATAACCTTTCAAGTATTGAAGAATCATAGCTGAGATTTCTTGTGGAGTGTATTCTTTGCCGTTAGCAGAAACTTTTTCAGAAGTACCCATCTTAGATTTGATAGAGATAACTGTATCTGGGTTTGTGACTGCTTGACGTTTTGCAGCGTCACCAACGATGATTTCACCGTTTTTGAAAGAAACTACAGATGGAGTTGTACGGTTTCCTTCTGGGTTTGCGATGATTTTTGATTCAGTTCCTTCAAGAACTGCAACTGCTGAGTTTGTTGTACCTAAGTCAATACCGATAATTTTAGACATGTGTTTTTCTCCTTAAATTTTATTTTTTTTTCTTTTTGATACTCTTCTTAGGTGGCGGCGCCGTCAGAGCTTGACTTCGTCAATCTCTTTGACTAAACTTTGAGCCTAAGGTCTCAAAGTTTGCGCAAATAGCGCCACGGCGAGGAGTATCGCCAATAGTTCGCTTCGCTCACTATTGCAAAGCTGAATAATTTTTTATCTTTCTTCATAGTTTTCTGTCGTTTCGGACAAGGTTTTTAAGTTCTCTAGCCTAGTTATATACAACCACCATGGCTGGGCGTAGGATACGGTCATGGAGTTTGTAGCCTTTTTGAAAGACTTGTGCGATGGTGTCAGCTGGATGCTCATCATCAGCTGGGACTGTTTGAATAGCCATATGGTAGTTATGGTCAAACTCTCCATCAGCTGCGATTTCCTCGATTCCTTCTTCTTTCAGAGCATGAATCAAACTTTCTTGGACCATTTCCAAGCCCTTCTTCACATCATCTGTCAAGCCTTCAACGGCAAGAGCGCGTTCAAGGTTATCAAGCGATGGCAAAATTGCTTTTGCCAAATCTTGGCTGCGATAGCGTTGCAAGAGTTGACGCTCTTCATTGGCACGACGCTGAATGTTTTGCATTTCTGCGTGGGCACGAAGATATTTGTTTTCAAACTCCTCGGCACGTTCATTAGCCAAGTCCAATTCAGACTTCTCAGGAGTTGTTTCTTCTACTGATTCAACAACTTCCTCTTCTTTTACTTCTTTATTATTTATATCTTGGGCCATTTTCGCCTCCTTTAATGATTTCAATCTCAATTCACTTCATAGTGATTACTGCTGAGGTAGCGGTAAAAATCCGTCAACTTCATAGTCAAAACTCGATTAACTACATTGAGTTGATTGACCAATTGTTGATAATCCAGATTGACCGGACCTATAATCGCAAGGATTCCAAATCCACGATAGGGAATCAGGAACTTACTGCTAATCACTGCTAAGTCAGCTAAACAGGATTCTTGGCTATCCGCAACTCGGACACTTTGCATCTGGTCACCAATCAGATTTTCTCGAATTTCCAAAGCTACCTTTTGTGGCTGATCAAAGAATTGATAGGCCGCTAAATTAGCGAAATTCAAAAGATTGACTTTGCCAGAAACCACGATATTTTCATTGAACATTTCTTTGAAGATATGCTCAATAAGATCCATAACATTATCCGTTGTTGTGAAGTAACGTTGGATAATTTGCGGAATCTCTGTCCGAATCTTGTAGTGAATATCCAAAACAGTCTGATCCAGGAAACGTTCTTGAATCATGGTCTTGAGGCGATTTAAATCCTCCTGCAAGAAATTTCTCGGAATCAAAAACTGACTGGTAACTGTTCTAGACTCATCAAGCGTAAAAACAGCAAGAGCTGTATGTTGCCCGAGGACAACAATATCAAAAGCTGTTAGCTTCTGTCTACTTGGTTCTACATCCAGTGCAACAACCGTACAACCACTCAAGTCTGTCAAGATTCTAGTTGCCTCTTGAAGAATATCCTCAAGTTTGAAGAATTCCTGATCAAAGGCTTTTACAATCTCATAAACTTGATTCTCAGCTAAACGGTCGAAGGATAAGGAGTGTTTGACATAATATTGAAAACCAGCCACACTCGGCATCCGACCACTGGAAGTATGAGCCTTTTCAAGCAAACCTTGCTTTTCTAGAGCTGCCATATCATTTCGAATGGTAGCACTACTTGAGTTGATAGTCTCTTGCAAGGCCTTAGATCCAACAGGTTCGTGCGTTTTGGTAAAGATGTCAATAATCAGATTTAAAATATTCTGCTGACGTTCTGTAACCATCTCGTCACTCCTCTCTGATAGATCTTTTTAGCACTCGACGTATCCAAGTGCTAACTTATGATTCTATTATACACCCTTAGAAAAGAATGTCAAGACAAAAACTCAAAAAATTAGCACTCTTTTGCCAAGAGTGCTAAAAATCAGTCTGAGGTCCTAGAAAATCATCTTACATTCTCAAGATATTTCTTTTTAAGTCTGTAAAAACTATAGATTAGGTAAGAAATCATGAGGGCATAAAGGGCAAAAATAAGGAAGAAAGACTGAGAGAGACTTTCGCGAAACAGGCTCATACAAACAACTAGACCGCCAGAGATAGAAACTGTAGATATACGAAGTCTAGATTTCACATCAGCCCATCGAAGACGATCGTCCATGAATGATTGATCATTTGAATCTACATCACAAGTTGCTTTTCGAAAAACAGTATAAGAACAATTTTCCACAAATTCCCATCCTCTATCCTTAATACTTTGTAAATCTATCTCATTTTTTCTAAGGTAGCTAGTATTCCACACACGGTAAATTACATCATCTGATCGGCATGGTTCAAAATAGAAAAAGCCAAAACGATTGGCTTTAAATTTCCAACCTTTCAAATGCATCTCATGCAAATAATCTTCTACCTTATCCAAATCAAAAATGGTAAACATTCGAAATTGTACTTTGCTTTTCATTGTCTAACCTCCAAAATGGTTTTATTTATCAGATAATTCACTCCACTTTTGAAACAATCTCCAAAAAATATAAGAAATCTGAATCGCGAAAACTATCAATAAAGTACAGTCTATGATAACAATCAAAAACATTCCCCAACTGAAAGAACTACCTCCACTGACAAACTTTGAGAAAATCGGTAGTAGAGCTGAAAAGAGAAGCAAAATAGGAAGCATCCGCATTGTTAAAATCTTCTTGACCATTGCTAACTTCCCTGTCGCGTCATTATAAATTTCAAACTCGGCATCCGACTCAACTCCAGAATAAAGCTTTCTAAAGTAGGAAAAACCATTAAAGTCTGTAATATGCTCCCAGCCACAATCTTTAAATAGTTGTAAATAGGAAGCTCTCTCTGACTTTTTCATAGGATAAAAGTCCAACTGATAAACCACCTGCTCCGGTTGGCACTTTTCAAAAGTATACTTAACCGCAACTACTAAGTTAGAATAACTAACTTCCTTAAGTTTCCAGCCCTGAGCATGCATTTCTCCGAGATAGAGAGCTTCTCTATCATAATCCGCAATGGTAGCAATTCTATAAACAACTTTCTTTTCCATCAAAGCTCCTCCCGACTGTTTCTATAGAGCCGCTCAATACGTTTCAACTCAATCTCTAAAACTTTTCGGCCCAAGTCTGTTATCTGATAGATTTTACGTTTCTCCTCTTCTCGGACAAAGGAAACCAAACCATCCTTTTCCATCTTCGATAGGGTTCCATACATAGTTCCAGGACTAATGGATACTTGCGAATCTGTCATCTCTTTGACCTTTTGTGTAATACCATAACCATGGTTCTCCTTTTGCAGACAGAACAGAATATAAAAACCCGTTTCAGTCATGGGAAGGTAAACCCGCCTAATCTTATCTGTTAATTCCATTTAATCAGACCTCCTATTCAGTTCGATATATCGCACCTCGTTATATAAAATATATCACACCTCGATATAAAATGCAAGAAAAAAAGATTGTCCTCACGGACAATCTTTCTGATTTATCATTAGTATAGATCTAGGTAGTTATCAATTTCCCATTGTGAAACGAAGGTTGCATAGCTTGCCCACTCAATTCGTTTGGCTTCAAGGAAGCTAGTGTAGATGTGTTCACCTAGAGCTGCTTTAACCACTTCGTCTTCTGTCATGGCCTTCAAAGCGTTGTGAAGAGTTGATGGAAGGTCTGTGATACCAGCCTCTTTACGCTCTTCTGCAGTCATGATATAGATGTTTTCTTCGATTGGCGCTGGTGCTTCGATTTTGTTTTCAATACCGTGCAAACCAACTTCCAAAAGAACAGCCATTGCGATATATGGGTTTGCCATTGGGTCTACTGAGCGCAATTCCAAACGTGTTCCCATTCCACGAGTAGCAGGAACGCGCACCAACGGTGAACGGTTACGACCAGCCCAAGCGATGTAAACAGGTGCTTCATACCCTGGAACCAAACGTTTGTATGAGTTAACGGTCGGGTTCATGATAGCTGTGTAGTTGTAGGCATGCTTGATCAAACCACCAAGGAAATGATAGGCTGTTTCTGACAATTGCATTCCTTTTGGATCATTTGGATCAAAGAAAGCGTTGTTCCCTTTATCATCAAACAAGGACATATTGCAGTGCATTCCTGAACCAGCGATACCAAATTTAGGTTTAGCCATAAAGGTTGCATACAAACCATGTTTACGCGCAATTGTTTTTACAACAAGTTTAAAGATTTGAATCTTGTCACATGCACGAAGAACTTCATCATACTTAAAGTCAATCTCATGTTGACCTACAGCAACTTCGTGGTGACTGGCTTCTACTTCAAATCCCATTTTAGTCAAGACATTTACAATTTCACGACGAGTGTTATCAGCAAGGTCTGTAGGCGCCAAATCAAAGTAACCACCCTTGTCATTCACTTCAAGAGTTGGGTCTCCATTTTCATCAAGCTTAAATAGGAAGAATTCTGGCTCTGGTCCAAGGTTGAAAGATTTGAATCCAACTTCTTCCATATGACGAAGAGCACGTTTAAGATTTCCACGAGGGTCTCCTGCAAATGGTTCCCCTTCTGTTGTATAGACATCACAAATCAATCCTGCGACACTACCGTTCTCATCTCCCCATGGGAAGACTGTCCAAGAGTCCAAATCTGGATATAGATACATGTCTGATTCATTGATACGGACAAATCCTTCAATAGAAGACCCATCAAACATAGCCTTATTTGACAAGACCTTGTCTAGTTGTTCATCTGTAGCAGGAATTTCGACGTTTTTCATCGTTCCCAAAATATCTGAAAACATGAGACGAATAAAGGTTACATTTTTTTCCTTAACTTCACGACGAATATCTGCAGCTGTGATTGGCATGTTTTTTCTCCTTATATTTGACGACTAGCGGTTGCCTAACCGCGACCAAAAGGTGATTGTTGAGAAGCAAAGCGACTTTGTTGAAGAACCTCATTCCGAAGGGCCCGACGCACCTCAGTTTGACTGACTGGTTTCTTGGCTTTCGCCTCACGTTCGGCATATTTTTTCTTGATAGCAGCAATGTTAAGACCTTCAGAGATATAATCTTTAATTTCAAGCAATCGATCCATATCATTCAAAGAATACATACGGCGATTACCTTCGTTTCGATCAGGTTTTATCAACTCTTGATCTTCATAATAACGAATTTGACGCGCCGAAAGATCGGTCAGCTTCATAACACTACCAATGGGGAAAACTGCCATATTGCGACGAAATTCTTTTTCCTTCATGTACACTTCCTTCTTTCTGTCTATTATAGTCTAAAAAAATTCAATCGTCAATCAATAATGTTATATCTTGTGACATTATTTTGTCTTTTTCAGTAAAATGCTCCGTAAACGATCAATATCGTAATTTACAAGAATTGCTGCAAAAACACCCATAAAAGTTTCAAATACACGAGCAAATACGTACAAAACAGTCTCTCCACTCGGAATTGATAAGGTAATAATCAACATAGCCGCAACTCCACCGATAACTCCTGACTTATTGTTCATGGCAACATTTGTCATAATGGTTAACATGGTACAAATTGGAACTACAAGAAGAGTTACCCAAAAGGCTCCATGAAAAAAGTTATTTAGGAGGAAGAACATCAGCGCATAAAAACCACCGATACTATTCCCTAAAATACGTGATGTCCCAAAGTGGACACTTTTATCAAAGTCTTCTCTCAAGCTAAAAACGGCTGTAAGAGCCCCAATCTGAAGTCCCTTCCATCCAAAAAAACCAAAAATCATGAGGACCAAAAAAACAGCGATTCCTGTTTTAAACGTTCGCATTCCTAACTTAAACTTAGATTTATCAAATGTATACTTTTTAAAATAACTCATAGGCTCATCTTTCTTTTTTCCATTTTATCATAATTTTACTTTTTTGAGAAAAGGATTCCTCAATTGAAGAAAATAGGAACTAAAAAGAGAAGGGTATAAATCCTTCTCTTTTATATTCCAATATTCTATTTTAGAATAAATACATGAAAGCCAAGGTCACGAGACTAGCAACCAAGCCCACTCCCCAGAAGAAGAAATCGACCTTCCACTCACTCCAGGCTTGACCTTTACCTGAAAATCCACCCAACTCAAAATGGTGATGAACTGGTGTCATCCGGAAGATACGTTTTCCTCCAGTCAACTTAAAGTAGGTAACTTGCATCATGACAGATGTTGTTTCAAAAACATACACTATCCCAATCAAGAGCAAGGTCCATTCTTGGTGTAACGCCATAGAAATAGCGGCCAACATTCCTCCAAGAGCAAGACTTCCCACATCTCCCATAAAAACTTTAGCAGGCTTATGGTTAAAGACAAAGAAACCAAGAAGACCACCAATCATGGCAAGAATCACTAGGAGAATATCCAATTGGTTTTGTACATAAGCAATGACTCCATAGGCAGATAGGCTAATCACTACTGAGATACTTGCCAACCCATCAATTCCGTCAGTCAAGTTAACAGCATTCGAAAAACCAACTAACCAGAAGAGAGCAAAGAAAATGTAAAGAACGCCTAGGTGCAATGGATACCCAAATACATTTAAGACATCCCCTCCTCTTTCATAAAAGAGATAGAAGATGACTCCTCCTACTAATTGAAGCAGGAACTTTTGTTTAGGATTAAGTCCTTCATTGATTTTACGGAAAACCTTGAGGAAATCATCCAAGAAACCGACCAAACCATATAAGACCAGGATAAAGAGGATCATTCCGACATTATTGGTTAATTGATTAGTCACGAGAGCAAGGACCAGACTAACTAAAACTCCTGCTAGGAGAAAGACGAGTCCTCCCATTGTTGGTGTCCCAGCTTTTGCTTGGTGTTGTTTGACATCCTCATGCATCTGTTGACCGGTAATCTGTGCTTTATGGTAAAAACGGATAAAGGCTGGAATTCCTATGACTGTTAGAATAAAGGCAATCACTCCAGCAAAGATAGAAATAAGCATTCTAATCTCCTAATGTTATTTTTATTTTCTGTAAATCTTTTAAAGCTGTATTGGCACGAACACTTTGCTTTTTAACAGTTTCTCCTGTGCCTTCAAACTCAACTTGGATATTCAGCCATTTGGCAAAGGTTTCAACATTTTTCTTAGACCAGCCATATAAGTCAGGCATCTCTTCTACCTTATCTGAAAGGAGTAAGATTTGCTGATTGGCGTCTAGATTGGTTCCTTCTGCTACAGAGCTTTCTTTGATTTTTGTTCCCGAACCGATAACAATTGGTTGTACAAGGTTACGACGGAGTTCTTCAGCTAAATCTCCAGGGCTAGAGTCCTTAATACTAGGCATGGCATAACTAGTTGTAGTTGTCACTTGGTCCAAATTCTTAGCCGTAGATTGAAGATTGAGCGTCTCCTTCATAGCTGAAGCTCGTTCCAGAATAGGGTTGGAAAATTCTCCTAGTTGTACCGAAGCAAAATGCTCAGGCTGTTGAACCGTTACATACAAGATAAAATCAGGATTTTCAGCAGGATTCATAGTCACAACTGAGAAAATATAATTGGTAGAACCAACCAAGTATCCTCCATTTTTCTCATCAGCGATTTGAGCCGTACCGGATTTAACTGCTACATTTTGTCCAGGAACTGTTATAATTGGCTTTCCTGTGTAGTGATTATACATAGTTCCATATAGAGGGTCCGTCCCAACTAAGATCATGTGATTTCGAGTTGTGCTTGCTGCCTCTTTGGAAACAGGATTTCCTACTATTTCTTTTTGTGACTTACGTACAGACTGATTGTTAGTATCATAAATAGCACTTATAAATTTTGGCTCCAGCATAACTCCATCATTAGCAATAGCTGTAAAGGCACGAAGCATTTGTGTTTGTGTCACTGAAATTCCTTGCCCAAATGAGCTTTGAGCAATACTAACAATATTATCAGCTGGAAGTTGACCAGCGTATTCATCTGTCAAGCCAAAGCGAGTTGGAACCCCAAATTTAAAGCGTTTTAGATAATCCAACCAAGTAGCATCTCCCATTTTTTGTTCAAGTAGACTCGTTCCAACATTACTGGAGTGAGCGAAACCTTGTGAGAAAGTCATCATCCCACCAGTAGTCAAACCAGCATTAACATCCCAATCTCGAGTCGTCGCATCCGCCATTTTGAATTCACTGCTATTGAAGTATTCTCCACTTGGGAAGGTATTATTATCAATAGAAGAAGCTAACATCATGACCTTAAAGGCTGATCCTGGTTCATAGTTACTTTGATAAAGAATATCACGCCAAACAAAGTCCTCAGTGATTCCTTCTTTGGTATCTGCATTAAAGGTAGGTCGTTGGGTGGTAGCGAGGATTTCACCGGTCTTTGCACTGACCAAGGTCGCGGTCATATATTTACCCTTGACTTTTTCTTGGAAGGCATCCATTTGACTTTCCATGAAAGATTGTAAAGGACTAGATAGGGTCGTATAGACATCTTTCCCGTTTACAGTCTGTCGGGTAACTTGCTCCGTACCTGGAACAATATTTCCTAAGCGGTCTTTTTCATAGGTTATAATACCATCTGTCCCTGCCAATAAACTATTTAAGGAACTCTCGATACCAGATGTCCCAATTAGACTTTTCGTGCCATCTTCATTTTCATGTAACTGTGCTAAACCAATAAAGGATGATGCAAATTTCCCATTTGGATAACTTCTATTTGGACTAGTCGTAAAATTAATACCCTCAACCTTAGCAGATTCTAAGTCCTGTTTAATGGACATCATATTAGCATAGGTAATCCCATTCCCTTTAGCACCAAAAGAAACCTGTTTGAGATTTGGTTGAGAGAGTTGGTCTTTGACGTAAGTCTCCTCCATATCTAAGTATTTATGAAAAATTTCTGCCACTTTGTTGTACTGAGATTCTTCTACATAAAGAACATCACCATTAGCGGACTTATATTCTTTATCTATTACAGCATAAACATTGTAGGAGGTTGCATCTTCTGCAATCGGAGTTCCATTACGGTCATAGATAGTTCCTCGTTTTGCAGGAACTGTCCGAGTTGTTTGGTGGACCCTGCTTGCTTCCTTAACTAGGTCAACACCAAATTTTGAGCCTGTACCAATAATTACCGCAAAGTTAACCAAAAAAACAGCAAAGAGAATGACAGCCAAGAGACTAAGGCTTTTCCCAACTCGTCTGCGGTTTTCTAGAGGAGTTCTGCGATTCTTAATGGCAAAGTGTACTATTTTTTCTTTCCATGTTTTCATATATTACTCCGCCGATCGGATATTTCCATTGTTTAATTGCAAGTCTTGCGAATCCGCGACACCCGCCAAACGTTCTGATCGGATCAATTCATTAACTTCTTGTTTAGCATCATCCAACTCTGTCTTTTTTTCCTCAATTTGTGAATTGACTGTTGTCAAATCACTCTGAACCTGCAAAAGTTGAGTCTGCATATAGACTACACTGATTGCTAAGACGAGAGCCGTGATGGCAATTGAAAGGTAAAAGGCCTTTTCAACACGTGAAAATTTTTTTATACGAGCTTGTAGCAATTGGCTCGTTGTTCCTCTGTTTTCTGCCATGGTTTCCTCTTACTTGTGAATTTTTCTTGCCACTCGAAGCTTGGCTGAGTGGGAACGATTATTGGCTTCCAATTCTTCCTTGCTTGGTAAAATCGGTTTCCGAGATACCAATTCCATCTTGGGCTTGAGATCGTCTGGGATGAAAGGCAAACCTTTAGGGACTTCAACTGTGGAAGCTTCCTTAAATAACTGTTTGGTCAAGCGATCCTCCAGCGAATGGAAGGTAATCACTGATATTCTGCCATCTAGAGCCAGCATATCCATAGCCTGCTGGATTGATTCATCTGCAGCACCCAGTTCATCATTGACCTCTATACGGATAGCTTGGAAAATTTGTTTAGCTGGGTGGCCTTTTTTCTTGAGCTCCTTTGCCGGTTTGGCAGATTTAATAATCTCTGCCAATTCCGTCGTGGTCTCAATCGGTTTCTGTTCACGCGCCTGTTCAATTTTTCGAGCAATCTGTTTGGAAAACTTGTCCTCTCCATATTTGAAAAAGATTCTTACCAAATCATGGTAGTCGTAGTGATTAACGACTTCATAAGCGGTCAAACTAGCTTCTTGATTCATGCGCATATCCAGTGGTGCATCCTTCTTATAGGAAAAACCACGTTCACGCTGATCCAACTGCGGGCTTGACACACCTAAATCATAACAAATTCCATCAATTTCAGTCACACCTAAGTCATGTAAGCGGTCCTTCAAATGACGGAAATTATCCTTGATGAAGGTGACCATGCCCTTTTCAATGTAAGGCGCCAAACGTTTTTGTGCATTATCAATAGCGTTTTGGTCCTGGTCAAAGGCATATAAATGCCCCTTCTCACTTAACTTACTTAATAAATACTCGCTGTGTCCTGCTCCTCCCAAGGTCGCATCAACGTAAATACCATCAGGTTTTACATCTAGCATATCAATGGTCTCATGGAGCATGACCGTTACATGATGAAATTCTTTTGTCATATCTTATCTATTTTACCACAAATCCGACTAGCTTGCACTCACTAAAGCTAAAACATTCCACTGTTGCTTTATTCCTTATACTCGACAGGCTTCTCAGCTACTTGAGCTAGCCCTGAGTCTACTTCTAGATTTAAGTGTTGATGAACTGCCTCTGCCACTGCTCTTGGTATACCAACGGCGACAATCTCATCCACGCTAGCTTCCTTGATTTTTGTCAGAGATTTGAAATATCTCATCAAATTCTGCTTGCGTTTGGGACCTAAGCCTTCAATTCCATCCAATTGAGAGGAGAAGGAATTTGTAGAACGTAGTTGTCGGTGGAAGGTAATCGCAAAGCGGTGAACTTCATCCTGAATACGTTGCAAGAGGAAAAATTCTTGAGAATTGCGAGACAACTCTACCACCTCAAGTGGGTCTCCAAAGAGCAATTCATGGGTTTGGTGCTTGTCATTCTTTTGCAGGCCTGCGATCGGAATATCTAACCCCAACTCTTCTTGAATGACCTGTTTAGCGATATTGACCTGACCTTGTCCCCCATCAATGACAATCAAATCTGGCGGTGTCAAACCGTCACGTTGGACGCGTCCATAGCGTCTGCGAATAACCTCTCGCATACTTGCATAGTCATCTGGTCCGACCACAGTCTTGATTTTATACTTACGGTAATCCTTCTTGCTCGGTTTTCCGTTGACAAAAACAGCCATAGCAGAGACAGGACTAGTCCCCATAATATTAGAGTTATCAAAAGACTCGATACGGACTGGGGTTGGAATTTGTAAGAGTCGTCCCAAGTTTTCAATGGCTCCTTGAGTCTTCTCAACTGATTTTTCTAGCAGGTTAAATTTCTGCTCTAGACTGACACGAGCATTTTTGATAGCTAGATTGACCAGTTGCTTCTTCTCCCCACGTTGAGGCTTGAGAACCTTGGTATCCACCAAAGCCTTGATAGCTTCTTCGTCAATATCTTGAGGAATCAGAATTTCATTGGGGACCAAGTGAGATTTTTCTTGATAAAACTGTCCCACATAGGTCAAGAAATCCTCGTCTGGATCGTTGTAGTATGGAAAGAGATTGACGTCGCGTTCAATTAGTTTACCTTGACGGACAAAGAAAACCTGAACGCACATCCAACCTTTTTCTACATAGTAGCCAAATACATCACGATTTTGAAGATCTTTTGCCATGACTCGTTGCTTAGTTCGAAGGGTGCCAATGGCCTGAATCAAATCACGGTATTCCGCTGCACGTTCAAACTCCATACTTTGGGCTGCCACTGCCATTTTACCCTTGAGATCATCGATGATTTTGTCATCCTGTCCTTTTAGGAAGTCAGAAACCTCCTGAGCCATAGACTTGAAATAGGCCTCATCTTTCTGACAGATGGTGTGGGCCATACATTGCCCGATGTGGTAGTAAAAACAGACTTTAGAGGGCGAGTTGGTACACTTGCGAAAAGGGAAAATCCGATCCAATAGCCGTTTGATTTCATTGGCCGCGCCCACATCCGGATAGGGACCAAAGTAGAGTCCTCCGTCCTTCTTGACCTGACGGGTGATAATCAAGCGAGGATAGCGCTCATTGGTGATTTTGATGAAAGGATAGGACTTATCATCCTTGAGCATAATATTGTACTTAGGCTTGTTTTCCTTGATGAGATTAATCTCTAAAAGAAGGGCCTCAATATTAGACTCCGTGACAATAAACTCAAAATCCACAATCTCAGACACCAGGGCTTCTGTCTTAGTATCATGGCTCCCACGGAAGTAGGACCGCACCCGATTGCGCAGATTTTTAGCCTTCCCTACATAAATGATAGTGCCGTTTTTATCTTTGTGAATGTAACAACCAGGGCTAGTCGGCAAGAGCTCCAGTTTTGATTTAATTAAGTTATTCATAGTTCCATTATAGCAAAAAGCGCCCTGTATTGCTTAAATCAGAGAGCTCCAGTTCCCTTAGAAAATCACTTATTCTCCAGACTCATATAGTTCTTGAACTTCTTTTACATCTTGAGCTTGGATTCCATAATAAGAGCCTGCTGGTTGCATAACCGAAACTTCATTGGTATGTTCCAAACCAATCGCATGACCTAGTTCATGCTCTGCTGTATGCATGATACGATCATAGGTATAGCCATAGTTTGGATTGGATAAATAATAATGATTCAAGCGAACGGTCACTGAAATGAATTGTTTGGTTAGGAGATTTGTCTGACTCTCCGCCTCACCTGCTACAGCTGTCGAACCATCATTCATTTCAGTAGCGAAAATATCGGCCTGGTCCGGTTCGGTTACAAGCTCAAAATTAAAAGCACCAGTCTGGTTCCAGTTGGCAATAGCTTCAAGGTAGGCCTTTTGGAAAGTGGCATCCATTTGAGAATCAATATAGATAGTTGCTTGCGCCTTTGACCATTTTGCTCCTGAATCTTGATGATGATCTGTCTGAGACAAACCTTGCAACGTGCCAGTTTCTTGCCATTGTTGCCAACCTGCTTGGCCGACTTGGACCACTTTGCTAACTTGATTTAAAGTAGCAGGTAAATCACCTGTCACATACCAGAGGATCCCAAAAGTGATGAGAATGAAGAAGATAAGCGTCCATATAAGGCGCCAAAAAATGCGAAAAATCCCTAGTAAAAATCGACATAACACACGAATAATCCAGCCCATAATTGCCCACCTTTCTAAAAAAATAAGAACCCATCTTTAAGCCATGGATTCCCATTCTAAAGATAGATTCCTTATTTTACTCTAGTAAGCTGAAAGAAAACTAAAACCACTTTGTTCACTTATCTTCCGATTATTTTTTTCAAAAATTGTAAACACTTAAACTTGATTGGATTTGGATAATATCGGAAAGTTCCTGCCTTTCTCACAATATAACCATTAAAGTTCTGCTTAAATCGTAATACGCCATTACTTCCATCAAAAATCCCTTGAATACCCAGAAAGTTGTATTTGCCAATTTTTCTTTCCAGAGCCTGCTTCATTGCATGATATTGAAGCAAAAACGGAGCAGAAAACTTCTGATACTCTGTAAATGAGCCTCCAAACAAATATGCTACTTACGTATTTGTGTAAATGATTAAAGCACAAGCTAAAGCAATGTTGTCAGATTCACTATCCAAGTTCCTCAAAAGATCTTTTTTCTTTTGTAAAGCTTGATATTGCTGTTTAAATTGCTTTGATCTTTCATCAAGACCAGCCTGCTTCACATCGAGAGCTTCGATTGATTTTTTAGGATTCACTTCAGCAATTAGAAAAGCCGCCTTGTCCTCAAAAGCATCATACAATTTACAGTAATAATCTAAATTCTTATCCTTAAACCCTTGTCTTTTCCCTGTTTCTTCAATAATTTGTTTGAATTTCGAAATTTCATCTCGTTCTATATTTCTTACAATCAGATTAAAATCATATGCTGATTGAATATTTCGAATACTGTTTTATTAAAGGATTTCAGCAAAGATTTCTCATCGTAACCCTCCAAATCTTTGATAAAATGCCAAAAAACTTCGCCATTAGGATAACCGGTTGGCAAACCATCAAATTGGTAGCCTAAATTACACAAATCTTGGATAATACTTTTTCTTCTTCATCTATTGGCTTCCCATCACTGTCAAAAGCTTGACAGGTCTCATAGGGTTTTACAAGCAACTCTAATACACCATTTTGCTTGGCATATTCTTTTAACTCCGCATAAAAAACTGGAAGGGCATCTTGTTGGGTATAAAACGGCCCCGAATTGAGCTCCATATGCAGACCACCTAGCATAGGCAAGCTATAAACCAGAGCTGCAACTTGAATTTCTCCTTCTTGTTTTAAAGCAAGATAAACAATTTGAGCTCCTCTTTTTTCTATCAAATCACCCATCTGGACAGATTGCACAAAGGAACGAGAAGAAACCTGATTAGAAGTAAGTACGAAACTCTTCTTTCGTGAGTGTAATTAGTGCCATGTACTTACTTTCTATGTTTTTTTCTTAATGTTTTACGGAAATCAAGAGCAAGTCTTAACAGAGGATAGAGAGGATGAGTGGGCATTGTAAATTCACCCAAGTATTCTTCAATCGTTGGATTAAATTTCTCCTTAAAATGATAAAGTCCACCATTGAGAGAGTTTTCAACACCACCTAAATTTTGCCACACCATACCTCGCTCAAAGGCATAGCGAGCTGTTTCATACCAAGTTAAAATTGGTGCATTATAACGTTTAAAAACATCATCCATACCAGCATATAGATTGACAGAAGTTTGTCCGAATTCTAAAGTCAAGGTAGCTGCTAAAGGAACTCTTGCTTGACCTGCATCTATATATTCCTGCAAGAAAGTCAATTCCTCTAACAAACGTTCTTTTTCCTTCTTCTGCGCTTCTACTTTTGAAGTGCGAGTCGACTCAGTAAACGTCTCTTCCAAGGCTCTATTTTTCGCTAACTGTTCTTCTAATTCTTGCGAACGTTTAGAGACATCCAAGGTTGCCAACGTGATATAGGCCTTGTCCTTAAAATTATCTAACAATTTTTTATAATAATCTTCATTCCTCAAATGAATCTCTTTTCGCTTCTCGGTTTTTTTCATCAAAAAGGAAAAAGGCGCTAATAATTCAGTTCCACCAAATTGGATCTCTACTCCCTTATTTTGCGCTGTTCGAATAGCCTGTTTTGTTGACTTAGAAAGTTTATCTTCTTCAAAATTTTCCTTGTATATTTTCGCCTGAATACGAGGTTGAATAGTGTCTCCCATTTCCTCCGTTTTTCCTGACCACCTTACTCCCATTTGTTGCAAACTATCAATAATAGCCAAATTTTCAGGATATTCTGTCTTTTCCTGATTGATTAAACTTTGAGATAGGCAAATACTTGGGTCAAAAGTCACAAAAACCGCTCTCTTACTGCGAGCATAAGACTTAATAGACTGCAGGACAAACTTTAAAAGTTCTGTATCCCTATAATCCAATATGGGACCTCTTGGAATATAAAACATTTTATACCCCAAAGGCAGAGACTTAATGAGAATACTAGCCACAGCCAGTAATGTTTTCCCTTCATAAACACCAAGTCTCTCATGATTCCAATCAGATTTCACTTTTTCCCAGGCACTGCTTTGTAATATATTGACCAACTCATGTTGTTCGATAAATCGATCATGCTCTAACGAAGAAATACCAATTTGATAACGATACATATCTCACTCTCTTTCACCTAGTATCTCATTACTATTTTACTACTTTCAATTAAAAAGTCTAGTGAAAATAAACTCTCATTTTCATTTTTAACCTTAGAGAAATAGTCTATATTATTTTATCGATAAAAAACTAGCTCAATCTCTCTTCCAAAACAAAATCAATCGGCAGTGTAGCCAAAAACCGTTCCAATTGTTTTTCCCAATAATACCATTCATGAGTTCCTGCACTATGGCTATAGGTCACATCAAAACCAAGCCTTTTGAGGTTCTTCACCGCTAGGTTATTGGCAGCATACAAAAAATCTTGCTCGCCACACCAAACCCAGAGCTTGGTCTTCTTGTCTGACTTTTTAGCAAGGGTTTCAAGTGAATAAGGACTAGTTTCCCAGTTATCAAGCTTGCCAAAAACTCCTCGCCAGTAAGCAAGCGTTCCAAGATTTTGACTCTCTGGAGAAAACTCTTCGAAACTAAGAGCACCAGAAAAACTAGCTGCGTGTGAGAAACGATTGGTTGACAAAGCCAACTTGAAGGAACCGTAGCCTCCCATTGAAAGGCCAGCGATAAAAGTTTTTTCACGCTTGCTAGACATATTAGGGAAGAAACGTTTGAGCACTTTAGGCAGTTCTTCTGCTAGAGCTGTATAGTAGTTATAGCCATACTGAGTATCTGTATACCAACCATTACTTGTATTAGGCATGACAACAATCAGATTGGTCCCTCGCACCAAGCGCTCTACATTGGTCCGTTTGAGCCAACTGTTGTGATTTCCTGACATCCCATGAAGGAGATAAAGAACAGGAATATCCGTAGAATCTGGCTCCTCAACCCGAGACGCATCAGGGTAGAGAACATTCACTCCCCACTCCATATCTAAAACTTCTGAGTAATACTCAATCTTCATTACTGCCATAACTTGCTCCTTATTCATTTAAGATAAGAAAAAGCCGAAACTCGACTTTCTCTTGCTATTTGATCCTATTTTGCTTCCATGACTACTGGTAAGATAGCTGGGCGACGCTTGGTTTGGTCAAAGAGGAACTTGGCCAAATTATCACGTACCTTACCTTTGAGTTCTGCCCAATCAAACTCTTCACCTTGTAGATAGTCTTCTACTGTTTGATTGACTAACTCTGTACTTTCGCGCAAGATATCACGGCTCTTCTTGAGATAGACAAATCCACGCGTGTGCACTCGAGCTTTAGCAATGATTTTTTTCTCACGACGGTTAACAGTGATAGCCACGATGAAAATCCCATCTTCTGACAAGACCTTACGGTCACGAAGAACGACATTCCCAACATCTCCAATGGCATTTCCGTCAATCAAGACATCACCTGCAGCAACTGCACCAGACGGGACAAAGTCCCCATGTTCATAAGACATGGTTGTACCTTTTTTCGGGATAAAAATGCGTTCTGGTAACAACCCAACAGCCATAGCAGCCTTGGCATGAGCGTCCAACTCACGGTATTCACCCTGGATTGGGAAGAGATACTGAGGTTGCAAAAGATTAATCATCAATTGAAGATCACGCGCATTCCCATGTCCTGACACACGCAAGCTATGAGTAATTGGCTTGACAACTCCACCTGCTTGGTAGACCATATTTTCTACACGTGCCATAACCGCTTCCTTGGCGATTGATGGTGTTGTAACGATATAAACTAGGTCACCTTCTTTGATTTCAACATAACGGTGACGACCGATAGACATCTTGCGTAGGCCGTTAATTGGTTCACCCATACGTCCAGTTTCAAGAATGATCAACTCATGATCTTCAAAACGCGACATATCTTTTGGTTTAATCAAAAGATTTTCACTTGCTAAAGACAATTTTTTCAGACGAATCGCTGTACGGACGATATTTTCAATATCGAATCCTGTCAAGACAACACGGCGTCCTGTCTCCGCAGCTGCGTCAAAAACCTGCTGGATACGAGAAAGGTTACTTGCAACTGCAGCAACGATGATACGTCCATCCCAGTCAGAGATAGTTTGCGTGATTTCTACACCAACTTCACTTTCACTGGCTACTTGGATATTGCTATCTGCATTCGCAGAATCACTTAGAAGAGCCAGAACTCCTTCACGACCAATCTCTGCCAATCGACCGAAGTCAGTGGCATAGGATTCACTAGCCGTTTGGTCAAACTTAAAATCTCCTGTGTAAACAACATTTCCTTCAGACGTTTTCAAGACCACACCCAAACTTTCTGGAATAGAGTGGGTTGTACGGAAAAAGGACACTATCGTTCCACCAAAATCAATCTCTGTATTCTCATCAATCACATGGAAATCATCAAATTTCTTGACGCTGTCATTTCCCTTAACAAAGAGTTTAGCCAGTTCGATGGTCAACTCTGAGCCAAATACAGGAACCTTAGCTTCTGCCAAGAGATAAGGAAGGGCGCCAATCGCATCCGCATGCCCGTGTGTTAAGAAAACCCCAGCAATACGGTCGCTATTTTCAAACAAATAGTCCATATTTGGAATAACGACATCGACACCCAACTGTTCATTTTCAGGATATTTCAAACCTGCATCTAATACAAAAATCGAGTCGTTAATTTCTGCGATGTACATGTTTTTACCATTTTCACGTACACCCCCAAGTGTTGTTAGTTTAATAGTATTCATTTTTCCTCCGAATAGTCATTTCTACTGTTTGTAGAGCTTTAAATGCTCTCTTTTTCTGAAAGTCCAATTCACTTTCAGCCGAATCTTTTCCATTCATTATACCATTTTTTTACTAATTTTCAAAATGAAGATAGGATTTCAACTAGAGAACATTCACTCTAATAGCCACATCGGGCTTCCTTTGTTCTTTTTTTAAGCTTCGTCTAAAATCATTAAACGATTAAATCGAATGAAGCTCCGAAATTTCTAGCTGACCAAAATCCTAAAAACTAGGCTGGAGTACATAAAAAAAGATTTAGAAGCTCTAAATCTTTTTAAGTATCTTTAATTTGGATAAATGTATCTTACAGTACCTCTTGATGCTGTCGGATTAAACCATCCACGATAATTTCCGATTGGTTGAGTTCCACTACCATCATAGTTTGCTTCCAATACCTGGATAGAATTTTCACTTTGTACATCTGTTACATAAGCAACGTGTCCATATTCACCACCGTCCCAAACGGCGATTGCGCCTACTACAGGCACAGTTCCTGTCCTAAAACCTTGTGCACTAGCATAGATTGCCCAAGTGTTGGCATTTCCCCACCAGTTGCTAGCCCAAGGAGCCATTTCTTTCACGCCCCATGTACACTGACCAACAGGATATGAGTTTCCGTAGTTTGTAGGAGTATTTACGACAACATCAGCAGTTGCTACCCCATTCACAGTACTAGTTGCTTCATAAGCCGGAGCATTGTATGAATAGCTAGCTTGAGTTAGACCACTCACTTCTAGCACATCACCTGGGTGGATGGTGTCAAAAATGCTTTTTCCATTATTTGCCGCCAACACATAAGGATCCATACCATTTGCAGCAGCAATACCAAAAAATGAATCACCATCTTGAACAACGTAAGAGTCTGCGCTTACAGTTTGAACCCCAATTGTAGCCAAAATAGCTGTAGATGTTAAACCAAGAGTCAGTTTAGCAACTGTTTTTTTCATAACAATTTTCTCCTAAAATTTTATTGATAATTTTTAATTTTTATGTTGATAAGAGAATCATACCTGATTTACATGTCAGTTGTTTTAGATTTATGTTGTAGTCATGTTACAAATCTGTATACTTTTACTACATAAAGTTAAAAATCACTTACAAAAAGAGACTGAAATAGGTTACTTCAGCCTCTTTGTATTTATTTTTTCATCAAGAAATTATATATTTCCTGTACTGTTCCAAGTGCCATCATTTCTTGATCTTTAACAGTTTGTTTGAGGTTTTGATAAATCTGACTTTCAGCGATGTCCCGCTTGGCAGCATCTTTATTTACTTTCATTACACCATTCTCAATTGTGACAAAACCAAGTTCTTCAAAAATCTGAATCATTTTGACTAGCAAGATCTGTTCTATCTTCAAATAAGCTGATAAGTCCTTGAGCTTATAACGAATATCAAATTCTGGGAACTGGTAGATTGTCTTATAAAGCTTAGCGAATTGCTCTCTTGTACCATAACCTGTCAAATAGTATGCTTTAGAGATATCATTTTTAAAGTAAATAGCAGAGAAATCCTGTTCTTGCAACACTTGTTTGAGAAGACTGAGATCCTCGGGAATATTTTTTACAACGATTGCTGGGCTAGAAAGCATTTCTGGTAAATCACTGGTAAAATCTAGGACAGGCACTCCCTCTGGTAGCTCTACACTCTTACTACGGATGTTAAAAAGTTGAACACCGTCCACACGGGCATCTACCATCATCAACTGGAGGGTTGTTTGCCCATTCCATTGGTTAACAGAAAGGGTAACTGCCAATTCCAGTTGTTTTACCTGAGAAAACTCTGTAGCCTTTGATCCTTGACCAAAAGCTACTACCTCAAAGCTCGCGGTCCCTTTGGAAATCTTTAATTTTAGATGACTATCTCCCGCTCCCATAGAACGAGCATTTTCAACTTGAAAATCTCGAATATAAAAAACAGGTTTTTGGTTATCCATTCCAAAAGGGGCTAATCGTTCAAAGCTTTTAACCGTCTCTAAACTTAGGCTTTCCAAATCTAATTCTTCATCTAGATATAATGTATTCTTGCCCTTGGCATCTATCCCTTTGTCTTTTACATAGGTTTCTAAAATTTCCGATAAGGCGTCTAGCTGTTCCGCTTCAAGTGTCATACCTGCAGCGCCTGCATGCCCACCAAAGGCGATAAAAAGTTCCCGATGCGGATCCAAGGCTTCAAAGATATCGACTGCTTCAATACTACGAGCACTCCCCTTGGCACGGCCATCTTCAATATTCAGAACAATAACTGTCTGCCCTAATTCTTCCAACAAGCGACCAGCTACAATCCCAAGCACTCCTGGGTTCCAACCTTCTTTGGCTAAAACTTGAACACTTTTGTTAGGGTCTACCAAACTTTTAGCTTCTTCATAAATGGCTTGAACGATTTCCTTGCGTTCTTCATTTTTTTCTTGAATCATGAGGGCAATCTCACGCACCTCTTCATCATCAAAGCCAGTTAGTAACTCAATAGCAGGATTAGGATCATCCAAGCGCCCTAGGGCATTCAAGCGAGGCGACAACTGAAAACCAACCGTCTCTTCTGTAAGGTCACTACTAGAAATCCCTGCAATTTCAAATAGTTCTTGAAGCCCTATTCGTTGGGTGTTGTGTAAAACTTCTAGACCATATTGAACCATGATGCGATTTTCATCTGTCAAACTGACCATATCAGCAATTGTCCCAATAGCAACCAAATCAAGCAACTCAACCTGAACCTCCTCCAAGAGGGCACAAGCTAGTTTAAAAGCAACTCCACAACCCGCCAAATGTTTAAATGGATAATCTGCTTTTGGGTGTTCAGGATGGACGATTGCATAAGCATCTGGTAAAACCTCTGGCATGGAGTGGTGGTCTGTCACAATGACATCTACTCCCATAGATTGAGCCAAGTCAATAGCCTCATGGCCTGCAACTCCATTATCTACAGTTACAATCAAGGATATCCCTTGTTGCTCAATGAAGTACTTGTAAACACTAGCATTAGGACCATAACCATCTGTAAAACGATTAGGAAGATAGACTAAACACTCGGCTCCTAATTGTTCTAATGTTTCTTTAAGGATTGAAGCTGATGTCATCCCATCTGCATCGTAATCTCCATAAACGAGAATAAATTCCCCCTGCTCTATAGCACGACGAATACGATTCACTGCCTTATCCATATCGTGGAGAAGATAGGGATCATGTAAATCATCTAGACTTGGTGCCAGAAAACGAGACAAACTATCTTCATCCTTAATACCACGGCTAAATAATAAACGAGCAGCTTCAGGCCCTAGCCCAGCTTTCTTGGCGATTTTTGTAAAATCCGCATCCTCAACTTGAGGTGCAAATTGCCAATTATAAGTAGGAATTATCACACAAATATCCACTCTTTCTTACGATTCTATTTATTTATTATAACATGATTTTTGTTTTTCTCTTGCTAATCTAACCACATTCCTGGCTAAATTCTCAGGCCACTTCAGCTAACACCCAGCATATTTAATTACGAAAAAAGCACCTAAACAACCAAGCTTTTCAGCTTAGAAATTCAGGTGTACCTTATTTTAAAATTTATTCTTTTATTCTTGCTTCTGCATCTGCCACTATTTGAGCAAGACTGGTTTGGCTTAATTCTTCTTCCATGGCTTCTTGAATTTTATCTAACTTTTCATCTAAAACCCCATGGATGTTAGCTCCTACTGGACAGTCAGGATTAGGATTGTCATGGAAACTAAAGAGTTGTCCAGTCTTTCCAAGGCATTCCACAGCTTGATAAATATCCAAAAGACTGATATCCTCAAGATTTTTGATAATCTCTGCCCCTCCAGTTCCACGCGCGACGGAAATCAAGTCTGCTTTTTTCAGTTGGGACAAAGTTTTTCGGATAATAACAGGATTGACTCCAACACTACTAGCTAGAAAATCACTAGTCACCTTGCTTTCCTTCCCTTTTAGGGCAATGATTACCAACATATGTGTCGCAATGGTAAATCGGCTTGAAATTTGCATGCAGTCCTCCTTTATTATCAACAAAGCTCATTCTTCTCTTATATTATTATATCTCCTAGAGTTGTAATGTCAAGAGTTACGACTAAGCCAGTCGTCCAATTCAACATCATGTCCTTGACTCTGGGCGATTTCGTGCAACAAGTCCTGATTATGGGTATGGTGAATTCCATTGACTAAGCTTTCATAGTACACCTCATAGTAGGACAATTTCAAATCTCTAGCCAATTGTAATTCTGACTCAACATCGTAATCAACGCGACGAAAATCTATATCCTTCAAACCTTTGTTATCAAATTCCAAAATCATATATTGGGCTCGCAAATCCTCACGTAGACTTGCTGATAAAAAGAATGGTTGCCCAATTGAGCCTGGATTTAAAATGAGTTGCCCACCACTTCCATAGCGAAGAAACTGCTGATGAATGTGTCCATAGATTGCAATATCACAGTCAGGATTGGTTACCAAACGATCAAAATCCTCCTGCTTGCCAAGATGGATCAGTTCTCTTCCCCAATTTTTATCCGGTAAATGATGACTTATCCCTACCTTCAAATTTCCAAACTGGCGGTGTGTGTGCATGGGAAATGCCTGTAGAGCTTCAATATCATCTAGACTAATTTCTTCCATAATATACTGGCATTGGCGCAAGAGGTAGCGATGGCTAGGTCTACTTGTATCTAATTTTCGATGAGCAGCTCGCCATAAACTCTCTTCCCAATTTCCCAGAACTCGAATCGTAATCGGCAAGTCTTCTAATCGTCTGAGAATATTTTTTCGTCCTGTCCCAGGCATGAGAATATCTCCCAAAAGCCAATATTCCTCAGCGCCTGCCTTCTCTGCATCTGCTAAAACAGCTTCCAGTGCTCTTGTATTTCCATGGATATCTGAAAGTACCGCAATTTTTGTCATATGATTCCCTCTTGCATTCTCTCCTTTAATTATAGCACTCTCAAAATCAAAGTCAAAAAGCATTTTTGCTATTATGTTTTACTTTACTTTTTTAGTGAAAAGGATTACAATGAAGGTGATAAGAAATGAGGAGGTTTTTGCTATGACACAACGTTACGAAAACATCATGGTAGCAGTCGACGGTTCTAAAGAAGCTGATTTGGCTTTTATCAAAGGAGTTCAGTCAGCATTACGTAACCAGGCTAAATTAACCATTGCGCATGTAATCGATACTCGTGCTCTTCAAAGCATTTCAACATTCGATGCAGAAGTTTACGAAGAGTTACAAGTTGAGGCCCAAGATTTGATGGCAGAATATGAAAAGCGTGCAAGAGACGCTGGTCTTAAAGATATTCAAGTTGTCATCGAAATGGGAAATCCTAAAACTCTTTTGGCTAAAACAATCCCTGACCAAGAACACGTTGATTTGATTTTGGTTGGAGCAACAGGGCTTAACGCCTTCGAACGTTTGCTTGTCGGATCTTCATCAGAATATATCCTACGCCATACAAGCGTTGACCTTCTCGTCGTCCGAGACAAGGATAAAACTTTATAATTAGACTAAAAAAAGGAGCCAATGCGCTCCTTTTTATTGTTTATTTTTTCTTTCTTTATGACGTGCATAAGCTCTAATCTGACGCTCAAGTTCCTTTTTGATTGCAGGCTCTGGAGCGTACTTTTCTTTCCAGTTATCTGGTTTCAAGATTTTGTGGGTTACTGGATCAAAATGAGCCTTACCATCTGGGAATATTTTACCCATGTTTGCCTGATGGACAATCTCAAAGATTCTCTCTGGGTCTACCCCCATTAAAACGAAACTTCCATAAGTAAAGTAGAGCGTGTCAATCAAAGCATCCACTTGACCAACGAGGGTTTTCTCAGCTGGTGTTGACTGAGATACTTTTTCGGCAGCTATATCAAGTGCTTGGTGTAAATCATGCACAGCTTGTTGGAATTCCTCTTCAGAAGTGCTTGCAGCACGGACAAATTCAACTAACTCTTCAATCTTAAAGCCAGCACGGTGGGTCGCCCCTTCTAAATCCCAAGCTATAGGTTCTTCTTGAGTTCGCTCATCCATCATACGATGGAAGGTCTTAACCTTGTTGAAATGATAGTCACGACTGACAAAGACTTTTTCAGAAGCCAAGACTCCAAAATATTCCAAAGCCTTGTGAATCCCATCATCTTGGTTACTGGTAGTAATATGCTTAGCAACTTCTTTTACACTGCTACTACCATTTCCCATGGCAACAGACATACCAACACCAGCCAACATTTCCAAGTCATTATCCGAGTCCCCAAAGGCCATGACTTGATTGAGTTCAAAACCATACTCTTTTCCGACACGACGGATACCCTCTAACTTGGAATTCCCTTGATTGATAATATCGGCCGCGAAAGGATTACTTCTGGTGAACTTCAGATTGTTTAATTCTTCAGCAGCATGGTTAGTCTCCTCAGGCGTCATCAACATAAGCACCTGATAGATCGGTTGATTGATTAGGTCCAACAAATCATCTTCCTTCTGAGGAAGGGCCTTACTGACCATACGATTAAAGGAATGACTAACAGTACGAGTCAAAAATTTAGGTACAAATCGACTAACTAGCTGTGAAAGAGGACTGAGCCCAAAGGACATAATCCGAGAACCGACAACGTCTTGTCGCGTTCCCATGGCAATCTCTTTTCGATTTTTCTTAGCATAAGAGATGATTTGTCTGAGGCTTCTCTTATCAATAGGGCTAGCAAAAAGAACACGATCTTTGTTAAAGATATATTGGCCATTGTAGGTCACTGCAAAATCCAGATCCAAATCATCCATCAAATCCTTAACAAAAAAAGGTCCTCGCCCTGTTGCTACCCCAACAAGCACCCCTTGTTCTTTCACAATCTTGATAGCTTCCTTTGTGGACTTCAAAACACTCTTACTGTCATTTACAAGCGTTCCATCAATATCAAAAAACACAGCTTTGACTTCCATTCTATCTCATTCCTTTCTTTTATGATACAATGATTATACCACATTTCAGAAAAAGTGAGTGAATCATGACTAAGAAAATCCTTGTTTTACATACTGGTGGCACTATCTCCATGCAGGCAGATGAATCTGGAGCTGTAAGGACTAGTGCTGATAACCCTATGAATCATATCTCTAATCCTCTCGAAGGTATCGAAGTCCATTCCTTGGATTTTTTAAATTTACCTAGTCCCCATATCAAGCCTAAGCATATGTTAGCCCTCTACCAAAAGATTAAACAAGAGGCATCGGCCTATGATGGTGTTGTCATTACACATGGGACAGATACACTAGAAGAAACAGCTTATTTCCTCGACACCATGGAGGTACCTCATATGCCTATCGTCCTGACAGGTGCTATGAGAAGTTCCAATGAACTGGGAAGTGATGGTGTCTACAACTATCTTAGCGCCTTACGCGTTGCGAGTGATGATAAGGCTGCAGATAAGGGTGTGTTGGTCGTTATGAACGATGAAATTCACGCCGCTAAATATGTCACAAAAACGCATACTACTAACGTTAGTACCTTTCAAACACCAACTCATGGACCACTCGGACTCATTATGAAGCAGGAAATTCTCTACTTCAAAACGGCAGAACCTCGTGTTCGTTTTGACCTTGAGAGCATTCAAGGGTTGGTCCCTATTATCCCTGTTTATGCGGGCATGACCGATGAACTTCTCGATTTACTTCCTGTTGACCAACTAGATGGATTGATTATTCAGGCTTTTGGCGCTGGAAATGTACCAAAGGAAACAGCTGAAAAATTAAAATCTCTCAGTCAAGCAGGACTTCCTATTGCACTAGTCTCACGTTGTTTCAATGGGATTGCAGAACCTGTTTACGCCTACGAAGGCGGTGGTGTTTGTCTTCAGAATGATGGTGTATATTTTGTAAAAGAACTAAACGCTCAAAAAGCACGACTGAAACTTCTTATCGCAATCAATGCCGGACTTAAGGGCGAACAACTCCGAACATATATGGAAGGATAATAAAAAACCAGGAAATCAGCTAGATTCCTGGTTTTTTATTAGTTTTTGCGAGTTGATTTGCGTTCTGTCAAACCGTGAGGTAGGAGGACTTCACGTTCCTCCAATTCTTCCTTATGCATAATTTTAGTCAACATACGCATACTAATCGCACCTAAGTCATACAAGGGTTGTGCGATAGTTGTAAGGCTTGGTCGAGTAAAGCGAGCGATTTGAGAATCATCACTCGTAATGATTTCAAAGTCTTCTGGTACTGAAACTCCATGGTCAGCCAAGCCGTTCAAGAGACCAGCTGCCAATTCATCACCGGTCACAATCGCTGCAGTTGCTTTTGAAGAAACTAAGCGCTCTGCCAGAGCATAACCATCATCATAGCGATATTTAGATTCAAATACAAGTCCTTCACTATAGTTGACTCCTGCTGCTTTCAAAGCTTCTTTGTAGCCAACCAAGCGAATTTTACCGTTAATATCATCTACCAATGGGCCACTCACAAAGGCAATTTTTTTGTTACGCTTCAACAAATGGCGAACAGCATCCGCAGTAGCATTCTTATAGTCAATATTAACACTTGGAAGCTGGTGTTCTACATCCACTGTTCCTGCAAGAACTACAGGGGTACGTGAACGTGAAAACTCTGAGCGAATTTTCTCTGTTAAGTGATAGCCCATAAAGATAATACCATCAACTTGTTTTGAAAAGAGTGTATTCACTACTGCCACTTCTTTTTCATCATCCTCATCACTATTCGCAAGGACGATGTTATACTTGTACATCTCTGCAATATCATCAATTCCTTTTGCTAGCGCAGCAAAATACGTGTTAGTGATATCTGGGATGACAACCCCAACAGTTGTTGTTCGTTTGCTTGCCAAGCCACGAGCTACTGCATTTGGACGATAGTCTAGGCGATCAATCACCTCTAGAACTTTCTTACGAGTGTTTTCTTTGACATTCTTGTTGCCATTGACTACACGACTGACAGTTGCCATTGAAACTCCTGCTTCTCGGGCAACGTCATAAATTGTTACTGTATCATCTGTGTTCATACCGTTTCCTTTCTAATGTTGAAAATTTTGTTTTCATGTTTACACTATCTCTAGTTTATCATTTATTGTAAGCATTTTCAAGGGATATATAAACTTTCTTTGAAAAAAATGTATCAAAAATCATATTTTCTGAAATTAGTTTACTTTTCTTGATTTTTAGGCCAGTTTGCAGTATGATAATAAAAAATTAAGCAGGAGGAATGGATGGCTTTTACGGATTCTCATAGACGTTGTGCCAGCTTTGGTGTGGTAACCAATCTCCCAGACGATGTGATTGACTCAATCTGGTACATTATTGATCATTTTTTAAAGCATGTTTTTGAATTAGAAGATGAGTTGGAATTTCAGCTCTTAAACAGTAACGGTTCCATCACCTTCCGTTTTTCAAGTGAGCACCTACCGACTACGATTGACTTCGATTTTAATCATCCCTTTGACCCATTGTACCCACCGAAAGTACTTGTTATGGATATGGACGGTAAGGAAACCATCCTCCTACCTGAAGAAAATGACCTATTTTAAAAACTCTAGTCTTCTGACTAGAGTTTTCTTTTTTTAATAAATAGAACGACTGACCACGATACCACTCGGTTTTTTAAATTCTAAATCAAGATAGTCCTGATAAGTCCCAGGGACGATAAAACCTTGGGGACTCAGGATATCTGTTCCAGCCTCTCCAACAATAGAGTCGGCCAATAGAACACAGTTTGTACTGAGAACAAAGTAGGTTTTAAATTTAGATGATGTGAACTTATAGAGGGTTGCATCAGCCTCGTGTTTCAGCTGATAAGAGTAGGTATGTTTGACCTCTCCTTCCCTTCTTTTCAGTAGTTGTGAACTTGGCTCCCAAGGTATCAAGAGGCCTTCTATCTCTCTCAATCGTTCTTCGATGGCTTTTTTCTGTTGTTGAGACAGGCTTAAACCATAGGCGAATAGGGTTTTCTGGCTTTCTCTCTTACAAAGTTCAATATATTTTTCACGATTAGCCTTAAATAAAACCCCGTCGCCAATTGTACCAAACAAGCGTTCTGAATGTGGGTCATAAGAGCCGTAGGAAATAACCTGACCTTGATAGCAGATATCTACATGACCCATGGCCAAGAAGAAAGATGATTCTGAAGTATGGATGAAAATTTCTAAATCAACAGATTTTTCATTTTTTCTCTCCAAATGCACTTCATTTTCTTCTACCTGATGACTAGATAACCTTTCATTCCATCGTCGTAAGGTGCTGATGGGAATCAAGGCTGTCATGAATATAGGCAGGGTCATTCTCATTCTACGCTTGAGCTTAGGATTACTTCTCCCTTTTTCAAAAAAGAATCCATCTCTGAGGCTGCTTGCCCCCAACATAATCAAGTAAAAACCAAGTAAGAGTAATTCAAAATTTGTCGCATCATGAAAAGGAGAAATACTATAGAGACCAAATCCCATCATCCATACAGCATCAAATAAGTAATTAATCCTTGGATGAATATGATTTTTCCGGTATAGCAACCAGGTAATCAGACTGATTAGGCCTGTAAAAAGCTGATAACTTCCAATGAGGATAACCAAGAGATAGAGAGCGATGCCCTGTAAGATGACTGAATCAAATAGGATGACTGCAAGAAAGAGCTTGGCTAGAGTTACAAATATATTTTCTCTCCGGGACTTTTCTTGAAACCATCGCGTCAATAGTTGCCACACTGCCGACAAGAAAAAGTAGGCCATCAGAAGTTGGTAACCCAGTATCGGAACTACCTGCCCAAAACAAACCAAGAGAAGGCCTAAGACAATAGCTACAAGACCTTCCCCTATACTTTTCCATTTACTATAAGTTTCAGAAACCTTGGCCATTTTCTTTCTCCAATTGAAGATATAAGTGACGAATCGGTTGTCCCAAGACTGGATGGATGAAATGAGGTGCAATTTCCTGCAGAGACTCTAAGACAAAGAGTCGCTCAGCGATATAAGGATGCGGTAAGATAAGCTCATCTGTGTAGATGACTTGATCCTCGACAAAGAGCAAATCCAAATCAATCAATCGAGGTCCCCAATGTACTTCTCGAATCCGTCCCATCTCTGACTCAATGCCCAATAAGGTTTCTAGCAAGATTGGAGCCGGCAACCATGTTTCTACTTCAATGACCTGATTGACAAAACTATCCTGCTCTACACCACCCCATGGCTCAGTTGTAATCACACTAGACTCTTTGAGAATACGAATCCCACGAGTACGCATCTTGTCAAGAGCTAGTTCGAGATTAGCCGTCTTATCCCCCATATTGCTACCTAGAGCAATAAAGGCTCTTTGTTTGCGGCGATGGATGGTTACTGAACAGGTGTCTAGTGGTAGATGAATAGGCGCCCATGGTTTTTTGAGTTCCAGTTTAATTTCTTGAACTATTGGATAGGTTTCAAAAGTGCGCTCTACTAGTTTGTAGGCAACTGTTTCAATCAAGTCTTCAGTGGTTTCCTGAAACCAAGTCGTCCATTGCTGACAGAGCTCCCCATAATGGACAGAAGCTTCCAAATCTAAGTCCGTAGCAGCCTTGGTCATATCATAGGATAAGCTTGCATCAATGATAAATTTTTGGCCCAGTTCTTTCTCACTAGGGAAAAGACCATGATAGGCAAAAATTTCTAGATCTTTAATACGCAATTGATCCATAACTAGTCCTTTCTAGAAAAAATCGTTTGAATCGATTTTTATAACCCCATGAGACGGTATGCTTGATCTCGAAGATCTTTATCCGTTTCAAATACTCCACGAGCTACTGTTGTCAAGGTTGCAGTTCCTGGTTTTCGAACACCACGCATGCTCATACACATATGCTCTGCTTCAATAACAACGAAAGCACCTTTGGCACCTAGATATTCCATCAAAGCATCTGCCACTTCGATATTCAAGCGTTCTTGAATCTGTGGTTTTTTTGCATAAACTTCAACTGTACGTGCAAGCTTAGACAAACCTGCTACTCGTCCATCTGGAATGTAGGCGATATGAGCTTTCCCATAAAAAGGCAAAAAGTGGTGTTCACACATGGTATGGAAAAAGATATCCTTTTCTACTACCATATTGTCATCAATGATCTCAAAGGATTTTGACAAATGTTCCTCCGCCGTTTGACCAAGTCCTGAAAAAATCTCCTGATACATGCGGGCTACACGTGCAGGAGTTTCCTGCAAGCCTTCGCGGTTTATATCCTCACCAACAGCTTCGATAATCATTTTAACAGCTGTCTCAATCTTTTGTGTATCCATTCTCTAGTTTTTCCTCTCCATCAGATAGGCTCTCACCTGGCTCAAGAAATACAAGGAGCCCGTCACTATCCGAACTGTTTTTTTCTCTTCATCGTCTGTCATTTTTTGATCTAGAAATTCCTGCCAACTTTGATAGTTAAGCTCTCTAGAACGGGCTGCTTCTTTTAGCACCTCTTCGTCGGTCGCCCGACCATCCTCAAAATGTGTTAGTGTAAGATTAGTACCTGGTAAGTTCTCTAATAAATCTAACATATCCTCTAAAGCCTTAGTTTTAATACAAGTAAAGAGGATTTCCTTCTGGTAGTCGGCAAAGCGTTCTTGCAAGGTTGCTACCAAAGCCTTGATTGCATGGGGATTGTGGGCTCCATCCAAAATCACCAAGGGACCTTTAGAAACAATTTCCAAGCGTCCTGGCCAACTTGTTTCTTCTAAAGCTTGAGCAATCAAGTCATTACTTGCCAATTCTCGTCCAGTCTCTTGGCAATAGGTATCCAACAGGGTTATGGCCATCCCAGCATTCTCTACCTGATGAATGCCAAGTAGACCTGTCTGAAAACGACCCTGTCTAAACGAACTTGTATAGTCAAAGACCTCTCCAGTTTCAATACTCTCATGATGGCTGACCTGATAATCATCCCTATAAGCAAGCCTAGGAGCTTGTTTCGCTTTCGCAATCTGGTCGATTACCGCCAAGGCTTCAGGCACAATATTCCCTGTTACTAGGGGAACTCCTTGTTTGATAATGCCAGCCTTTTGCTCTGCGATGGCTTCCAGACTGTCCCCCAGCAAAGCGACGTGATCCAGCCCAATAGTTGTGATGCCCGTTAGTATCGGCTGACAGACATTGGTGCTATCCAAAAGACCACCCATCCCAACTTCCATAATAGCGACATCAACTCGCTCAGAAGCAAAATAGTCATAAGCGATAGCGGTGATAATCTCGAACTCTGTCGTTCCTTGTAAGGCCGGAGCATGCTCTCCTTCCAGTAGTGAGCGATAGTCCGCCATCAAGGTCTCTAATCTCGCTTCTGGGATGGATTCCCCGTTAATAGCAATCTGGTCCGTGTAATGAATCAGATAGGGTGAGCTAAAGACGCCAACTCTAAGCCCCATCTTTTCTAACATGGTTTTCAAGAAAGCTATGGTAGAACCCTTGCCATTGGTGCCTCCGATATGGATAACCTTGAGTTTCAGATGGGGATTGCCACGTAGGGCTAATAGCTCCACCATCCTCTCCAAACCAAAATGCGGTTGGTCTGTCCGATAGTTAGCTATCCACTGATTCGTTTCGTTTTTATTCATCTTATTTATATTGTTTCAAGTTTAAATTTTCCGCATCATCTGCCAGACGAATAGCAGACGCGATCTCGACTGCCATCTTGTGGCTGGCTACATCGTGTACACGCACCACTTCTACACCCTGTCTAGCAGCGATACTGGTCACATGAGCTGAAGCAGTATCACGATTTCGGAAGCCTGCTTCAGTTTCTGGGTTTACTTCAAAACCATTTTCTTCCAGAATATTGATGACAAAGCGCTTGCGAGAGACTCCTAAAAAGATAGGATAGCCCATCTCGTGTAATTTATCAAGGTCACGTAGAAGTATGAGATTTTCCTTTTTGGTCAAGCCAAAGCCAATCCCAGAATCTAGCATGATCTTTTCTTTCGAAATTCCTGCTTTTTCCGCTCTTACTAGAGCACGGTCAAAGAAAGCTGTCATCAATTCTTCTACTGGTAGTTTTTCAAACTCATCTAAGTCTTCCTTTGTAAAAGGCTCTCCAAAGCCAAAATGAGGGAAGATAAGTGAACTAGGATGCTGAGGGCGTGCCATTACTGGATTAAACATGATGACTACCTGAGCTCCAGCTTTGGCAACAACTTCCGCCATCTTCTCATCCCCCATAAGACCTGTAATGTCATTGACTATATGGGCCCCAGCCTGTAAAGCTGCTTCTGCCACTTGACTCTTCCAAGTGTCGACCGAAATCAGAACATCACTTTCTTGACGGATAGCCTGAATGACTGGAACAACACGTTGGATTTCCTCTTCTATCTTAACCTTAACGTAGCTACTTCCAGGTCGAGTAGATTCACCACCGATATCTAAGATAGTAGCACCTTCAGCAATCAATTTTCGAGCTTGTTTTAAGGCTTCTTCAATAGCAAAAAATTGGCCCCCATCAGAGAAAGAATCCGGGGTGACATTGATAATACCGCAAATAGCTGTTTTTGTATGATTGTCTCTTTTTTCCACGATTATCACTCAAATTTCATTTAGATTGGTATTCCTCTATTTTACTGTTTTTTTTTGATTTTGTCCAATTATCCCTCGCTACTCTCAAACTTTAAAAGAGCGCAAAAAAAAGTGTGGGACAGAAATCGGTAATTCGTTAGAATTCGATTTCGTCGTCCCACCTCCGCACAGTTGAGTAGGGCTGTAAAAGCTGATGAAATCAGCGTAGTAGAGCCCACTCAACCACTGCGTCTTGCTCGACAATCCAAAGACAATTGAGAGGCTAGGACTTTTGTCCCAGCCTCCTTTTTTATATTCTTATTTTTCAGTCAAAGCTGCAAGTCCTGGAAGAACTTTACCTTCAAGGAGTTCCATTGAAGCTCCACCACCAGTAGAGATCCATGAGAACTTGTCTGCACGTCCAAGGTTGATCGCTGCGGCAGCTGAGTCACCACCACCGATGATTGATTTAACGCCTGGTTGTTTCACGATAGCGTCCATCACACCGATTGTACCAGCTTGGAAGTCAGGGTTTTCAAATACACCCATTGGTCCGTTCCATACAACTGTTTTCGCACCAGTCAATTCTTGGTCGAATTTAGCGATTGATTTAGGACCGATATCAAGACCAAGGAATCCTGGGTCTACTGCTTCACCTTCAGTGTCTTTCACTTCAGTGTAGTCAGCAAATGCATTCGCTTCTTTTGAGTCAACTGGCAAGATCAATTTACCGTTTGATTTTTCAAGAAGAGATTTAGCAACATCCAATTTGTCTTCTTCTACAAGTGAGTTACCGATTTCGATACCTTGAGCTTTGTAGAATGTATAAGTCATACCACCACCGATAAGAACTTTATCAGCTTTTTCAAGCAAGTTTTCGATAACACCGATCTTGTCTGAAACTTTTGAACCACCAAGGATCGCCACGAATGGACGTTCTGGAGCTTCAACAGCTTCTTGGATGTAAGCAATTTCGTTTTCAAGAAGGAATCCAGCAACTGCTTTTTCAACGTTTGCTGAGATACCAACGTTAGATGCGTGTGCACGGTGAGCTGTACCGAATGCATCGTTTACGAAGATACCATCTCCAAGTGATGCCCAGTATTTACCAAGTTCAGGATCGTTTTTAGATTCTTTCTTGCCGTCAACATCTTCGTAACGAGTGTTTTCAACCAAGAGAACTTGTCCATCTTCAAGAGCGTTAACAGCTGCTTCCAATTCAGCACCACGAGTAACACCTGGGATAAATTTAACTTCTTGACCCAATTTAGCAGCCAAGTCAGCAGCTACAGGAGCAAGTGATTTACCTTCTTTATCTGCTTCTTCTTTTACACGTCCAAGGTGAGAGAAGAGGATTGCACGTCCACCTTGTTCAAGGATATACTTGATAGTTGGAAGAGCTGCAGTGATACGGTTGTCGTTAGTGATCACGCCATCTTTTACAGGTACGTTGAAGTCAACACGAACGAGAACTTTTTTCCCTTTCAAGTCAACGTCTTTAACAGTCAATTTTGCCATTAGATATGACTCCTTCTTTTTTTTTACGTGTTAATTATATCACAAAATCAATAAAAGAGATAGCAAAACCTTAAACTTTTCCCCTGAACCATTTCTCATTGGTAAATATAGAGAATCCCTCAAGCAACGATAGGTACTTCTCGTTTTTCACCTCAGCAAGTCTAAAAAAAGATTTGACTACTAATAGTCAAATCTTTTTACTGTATGAAATAAATGTTAGATACACTATATAACTTAATCTTCTTTTTTCTTTTGGGCAAGTAATCCGAAACCACCCAGAACTCCAACCAATCCAAGGGCAAGGAGATTCGCATCGACTTCTTCACCTGTATTTGGAAGTTGTTTTCCTTCAGGTTTCTCAACTTGTTCTTCTTCTTTTGCTGGTTCTTGCTTCGCTGCTTGACTTATTTGAACTGGCGCAACGGATGTTTCAGTCTTAGGTTCTGTTTTTGTAATTTCCTTCTTAGTGTCCTGAGCCGCTGGAGTAGACTCAACTGGTTGGGTAGTTGGAGCTTTAGCTACTTTTGGCCCAATCTCAACAATCTCAGTTACGGTTTCTTTAACTACTTCTGTCCCCTTAAGACTACGGTTGCCTTCTGCATCGACTTCTACAAGATTTCTACGAAGCCCTTCAACCCCTGCTTGAACCAGGCGACGTTCACCTGCTTTAAGACTAGGGTTTAGTCGTTCTTCATGTCCGTATGCAACTGTTTCTTCCTCAATCACTAGTGCTGGGTTGCTAATGGTCAAATCTTTGACTCCATCCACTGGCTGAACACGACTTTCTACCTTCGTACCAACTTCAGTAATTTCTGCCACTGCTTCTTTGACTACTTCTGTCTTAAGAAGAGTGCGTTTGCCTTTAGCATCCACTTCAATCAGACGACGAGTCTGACCTTCTACACCTGCCTGAACGACTCGACGTTCACCCAATAAGAGGTCTCCTGACGGACGTTCTTGACGCTCGAAGACTTGAGTTTCTGTCTCAACCACTAACTCAGGTAAAGCTTCAACTGTTGGAGCAGTTTCATCTTCTAAGCTACCTACATGATGGCTTTCTTCTGCAGGAGTTAGTTTCTTATTCAGCTTTTCTTTCATGTCCGCAAAGGCTTCTGGAGTAGGATTTGTTGAACCAATGAGAGTTTCTGCTTGAGCGATGATTGGATCATCTGCATTTTTCTCACGAACTTTCCCTAGAAGAGTTTCAAGTTCTTCCTTAGCTGCTTGATAAAGCTGTACACCATTCAAGTCAGCACCAGCTTGTTTCAAGTCGTTCAAGGCTTGGTTAACTGCTTCTTGACTAGCGTCGTGGTTTTCTAGGATAGCTTTTGCTGCTTCAATCTTCTCAACGAGAGCTGCTTGTTTTTCTGCATCCGCAAATGTATAAGCTGTCGTTCCTTTACGTCCTTGAGCAGATGTGATTTCTTGCTTCAGATATTCGTCGTTGACAGCTGCTTTAGGTGATACTAGGACATCAAAGTCGACAGTTTGACCTTGATAGTGCAACTGAAGTTTTTGACGGCCTGTTTTTTGAGAATCATAGCCTGTAATTTCGACTCCCTCGTCTGTAAAGCTATGTTCTGTCTCAGTTTCATCGTCATACAAGACCTTAAAGCGTCCTTCTGATAAGTCCAGAGCATCGCCTACCAAGTAGTCAATTTTCGGTTGTTTGCTAATATACAAGGCTGCGACTTCTTTTGGACCAGTTTCTTCACCAGTCACTTGAACCTTGAAGCTTCCTGCAACCGGTAAACCAAGATAGGTCACTGTTAACTCTTGTTCACCATGATGGTGAGAATCATAGCCGTTAACAACTACACCTGCATGACTGAGGTTGATGACTTCATCTGCTTCTTCCCCTTCGTATTTGACACGGAGAAGACCACCTTTAAGATTCAACTCCTCACCATTTTGATAAGTTGCTTTTTTAGGTGCTACTTCTAGACTGACAGCCTTAATCTTTCTCTCATCCTGAGGAATTGTTACAGCAAGGGTATTACTGATTTCTTTACCTGGCAATTGTGTACGGTAGTAAAGAAGGCTCGGACGTTTTTCGAAGGTCAATGAATCTGTCGCCAAATCTCCTCCAACTACTGTATTTAAGGTAGCGATTGGAGTTTGTGAATTTGCCTTGTCATAGACTGTAATTGTTGCTCCAGCAGGAACTTCTGAGAAACCAAGTTGAACCTTATTGTCCGTTAGGACACGCGCTGCAACTTTAGCCATTGGAATATTTTGACTCTCCGTATCAAGAGTTTCATACATCTTCCAGTTGTAGATACGGATGGCTTTCCATGGTGTTCCATTGTCAGATGTGATGACGTTCAAGCGCCATTCTTGCGCAGTAATTGGACTATCAAGGGTGATATCTGAAACATGAGCTCTATTGCCACGAACAGCCTTGGCTAGTTTCCATTCTCCAGCATCATCCTTGTAGTAAAGGTCAAAGTCCTTCGTATTCATTAAACCATCGTTGACGGATTCTCCACCAGCACCAGCATGGTCCATGACCCATCTAACAACACGGCGTGGTTGTGTCAAACGAATATCAACGTTACCGCTTAGCTGAGCAGAAGACCATTTGTCAGATAGACTAGTTATGGTCCCATTCAACATACCTTCGATACCCTCTCCACCTTCTGTATTTGGGAAAGTACTTCCAATAACAGTGGCTCCGGGAACGATATTTTCTGCAAGTGGTCTTGGAAGGCTTGTATCTTGGACAGTCATGCCCCAGTCAAAGTTTGTGGTTGCAGCTTCAGAGCGAAGGCCATTCTTACCAACTGCAACAACCTTCAACTCTTGATTGGTTCCAGTCGCACTAGCTGAACGGCTGACTTTTGGTAGGTAAATAGTAGTTGCTGATGATCCTGTCAATAGACGCCAAGCATCGCCATCCTTTTCATAAACTTCATAGAAGTCAGCATCTTTATTGCCCTTAAATTGAACAATGGCTTCTGCCTCTTGTGCGTTTTTAAGAGATTGCTTAGCTACTGTTAGAGTTGTTGGTGCTTGAGGAGCCTCTTGATTATCTGTAACAGTCAACTCTCCTAGATTGAATTGGTAATCCCTGACAGTTGCAGTATTTTCAAAGGTGAGTTTGATCCCATAAATCTTTTGCCCAGCCAATTCACTCAAGTCAAATTCGTCTTTTGTCCAATCGTCAGATAGAGTCAGTTCTTTGCGAGTATTCTCTCCACCATAAGTATAGTTTTTCTGAGTCGCAAACTCTACATAAACCTTGCTTCCCTTACCACCTTTATGGGCGACCCGAAGTTTTGTTTTATCTGTTACTTCAAGTTTTGTAGAGTAAAGACGAACATCTTGATTGGTGTTTTCAGCTAAATCACCTGCAAACTTGAGTGAGTTTCCTCCATTGTAGGCATCTTCAAAGTCATAATTAGCTTGAAGTTTAGCTCCTGATGAAGTTTGCCACCAGCGCCATGTAGGCAAAACACCTGATACAGAACGATAGTTCCATTCAGAATCCTTAGAGATTTTACCATCCACAAACCATTTTTTACCATGTCCAGTGTTAAAGGATGTTGTAAAGGTACGACCTACTGCTGGTGTACGGTCAGCTACGAGGTTGGCAATGCCGTACCAGTCCTTGTTATCTGGTTTTTGACCAGTCGGATCTCCTTGGTAGCCTGTGAAGAAGATATTTTCATTCTTGTGATAGTCTTCTCCAGTCTTTCCAAGACTCGTGATAGTATCAGGCGCAAAGAGTCCAAGTGACAAGCGAAGTTTTCCATTTTCATCAAAAAGGGCATCCCATTTTACTTTTGTCTTATAAGAACCACCCTGTTGCAATTCCAAACCTGCAAAAACATCATACTGACTGCGTCCAATCCATTCCGCCATTGTTACAGAGTAATCATTTTTCTCTTTAGTCCAGTTAAAGTTTGCAAAGAAGTGATCTGCAGGCACTTTATCGCCTTCTTTTTCCATGAATTGATAGTTGTACTCACCAAGTCCATCCTCATGGTAACGACCATATTCATAAGTCATGGCATCGTACCAAGAATATTTGACTGGGTGGTTGACTTTGGCAGCATACTCCTTGGTATAAAGCATGAAGTCACGCATTTTCTTACCAAGAGGCGTTACGATATCTCCTGTTGTTTCTTGGTTGATAAAGTATCCATCAAATCCATAATATTTAGCCAAATCAACTAACTTACGAGCGATAGGGAAAGTTCCATCCTCATCTTGTTGAAGAGCTGCAGCAAATTTTTCTTGATCCGCAATGCTATTTGACCAGTTGAAGAACAAAGTTCCCAACACAGGAACACCATTTCGGTGACCAGCATCAATCACATCTGGAGTCGGAACGAGGCCTTCCCAGAAGACCATGGAATTCAAATACTGCCAGTAGTCAAAAGCGTAGGCTTTAAACTCTTCACCACCTACAGAAGCGTGGTCTTTAGCCTTAGAGTTGGTATTAGCAAGGGCTTCGACTTTGGCATCCTTATTGGCTTTTTCATTGATGACATGACCGCGGTAACGCTTAGCCAATTCTACTGAAGAGCGGTTAATAGCATCGTCTTCGCGGGCACCTGGTTCCCATTTTAACAAATCTTCCCAGGTGTCAAACTTAATTTCTTTTGGTCGGAGACTTTTTTCTTCTTTCTTAGGAACATCAGAAACAGTAGCTTTTTCTTCTGGCTTATTTTCTGTAGTTGCATGTGTTTCTTCAACCTTAGGAGTTTCAGTAACTGGGCTAGTTGCTTCCTTATCAGCTGTAGTCAATTGGTCCAAGGTTGGTTTTTCTTCTGAAATAGGCTGTTCACTAACCTTGTTTTCTGTCTCCTCCAACTGCTTCAAGACTTCAGGTGAAGCTGTTGTTGGTTGTTCTGTTGTAGCAGTTGCTGGTTGTTCTGTTGTGCTATTTGCTGCTTGTTCTGCAGCCACAGCAGTGGTCGTGGTCTCATTTGCTGGAAGGGCGACTTCTTCTGCAAAAGCCTGGTTAGCAAACAAAACCGATCCAATCATCAAGGAGCAGGCACCCACAGATAATTTTCGAATACTATAGTGACAACGTTTCTCAAAAAATGGATTCTTCATCTTTTTCTCCTTTTACTTCCAAAAAGTAAGCGCTTTTATTTTTGTTTTAAAAAAGTTTCTGCCTCTCAAATAGCAGAACTGTTCATGTTTATTTTACGCTATTTATAAGTAGAGTCAACACTCATCCTAAAGTATCTATAAAGGAGTGAATAAATAATATAAATTAGACAATCAACTGCCTTTTTTCTCCATTTTACTGATATTTTTCTAAAAAAACTGCGTTTCCTACTTGTTAGATTGTTTAGAATCCTTTAAAATAGAATGGGAGAAATTCCGCGATTAGTTTTCGGAGGGAAAAGAAAATGTCCATTAATTGGCAGGAAATTGCATTTCACTTTTTAGGTGGTTTGGGACTATTCTTATATAGTATCAAAACCATGGGGGACGGTTTGCAACAAGCAGCTGGTGATCGTCTTCGATATTACATTGACAAATATACCAGCAATCCTTTCTTTGGAATTTTAGTTGGAATTGGGATGACTGCCCTGATTCAATCAAGTTCAGGTGTTACAGTTATTACAGTTGGTTTGGTTAGTGCCGGACTATTGACCTTGCGTCAGGCTATTGGGATTGTCATGGGTGCCAATATTGGAACAACCGTCACGTCCTTTATCATAGGTTTTAAATTGGGAGACTACGCATTACCTATGCTCTTTCTCGGAGCAGTCTGTCTCTTCTTCACAAAAAATAGAACCATCAATAACATCGGACGGATTGTCTTTGGTGTCGGTGGTATCTTCTTTGCCCTCAATCTGATGAGTGGCGCTATGGAACCCCTTAAGGATTTACAAGTCTTTAAAGACTACATGGTAGAACTGAGTAAGAACCCAATCTTGGGTGTTCTTGTCGGAACAGGTTTAACCCTTCTGATTCAAGCCTCCTCAGCGACCATCGGGATTTTACAAAATCTCTACGCTAGCCATCTGATTGACCTTCAAGGAGCCCTACCTGTTCTCTTTGGGGATAACATCGGAACTACCATCACTGCTATTATTGCTTCCTTAGGTGCGAATATTGCAGCCAAACGTGTGGCAGCAGCCCATGTGGCCTTCAACGTTATCGGGACTGTGATCTGTATTATCTTCCTCGTTCCATTTACATCTTTAATCCAATGGTTTGAGAGTTTCTTAAATCTGGCTCCAGAAATGACCATTGCCTTTGCCCACGGAACCTTCAACATTACCAACACGATTATACAGTTCCCATTCATCGGAGCTCTTGCCTTCATCGTAACTAAACTCATCCCTGGTGAAGATGAAGTTGTCAAATACGAACCTCTCTACCTTGATGAGCAACTGATCAAACAAGCTCCATCTATCGCTCTTGGAAATGCTAAAAAAGAACTGCTACACTTGGGTAATTATGCTGCGAAAGCTTTTGACCTCTCTTACGACTATATCATCAACTCTAATGAAAAAGTTGCTGAAAAGGGACATAAGACTGAAGAAGCCATCAATACCATTGATGAGCAATTGACGCGCTACCTCATTAGTCTATCTAGTGAAGCATTGAGTCAAAAAGAGAGTGAAGTCTTAACCAACATCCTCGACTCTTCACGAGATTTGGAACGTATCGGAGACCACGCTGAAGCTTTGATCAATCTTAACGATTACTTACAACGCAAGAATGTTCAATTCTCTGAGGCTGCCTTAGAAGAACTAGCAGAGATTTATCTTAAAACTAGTGATTTCGTCAAAGATGCTCTTGAGAGTGTGGAAAACAACGACCTCGAGAAAGCTCAAGCTCTTGTCGAGCGACACGAAGACATCAACAAGATGGAACGTGTCCTTCGTAAGACTCACATCAAACGTCTAAATAACGGTGAATGTTCTCCTCAAGCAGGTGTCAACTTTATCGATATTATTTCACATTACACTCGTGTATCAGACCACGCTATGAACCTTGCTGAAAAGGTTTTGGCAGAACAAATTTAAAACGAAAAAAATGCTTTGATTCTTTCGAATCAAAGCATTTTAAATAGCTCTCCAATCATAAATGAAGATGCGGCTGCACCCCTGTATCTCGCTTCTTCCTTTTTGATAAAGCGGGCCAGATTGACTAACTCTGGCGAAGGTGTTCTAGGATTCTTGAGTAGTTCAAGTGTGACTAGCCCTGAAAGTCGGACTGCAAGCAAGCGCTCATTAGTGCTGGGCAATTGCTTAGCAGTCTCTAGGAGCGCAGCCACTAAATCCTCACTCAGGTTTTGACGGGCATGATTGTAAAGATCCCGTATCAAGGTTTCTAGGTTTGGTTCTTCCATCCCTATTACCTCCATCATTTCTGTTTAATAATTTTTGATTAAATCTACTGTAGAACGATCCAATTTTTTAACCAAGGCTTGTAAGAAAGCTTGAGCTTCAAGGAAATCGTCCATTGCATAAAGGGTTTGGTGAGAGTGGATATAACGGGCACAAACACCGATTGTTGTTGATGGGACACCACCATTTTTCAGATGAGCTGCACCTGCGTCAGTTCCACCTTTTCCACAGTAGTATTGATACTTGATTCCAGCTTCTTCAGCAGTTGTCAAAAGGAAATCCTTCATACCTGGGAGAAGCAAGTGACCTGGATCGTAGAAACGAATCAAGGTTCCATCACCAATCTTACCTTGACCACCATAAACATCACCTGCTGGTGAACAGTCTACAGCAAGGAATACTTCTGGATCAAATTTTGTTGTTGATGCGTGGGCTCCACGAAGGCCAACTTCTTCTTGGACGTTAGCCCCAAGGTAAAGTTCATTTCCTAGTTTTTGACCTGATAAGTTTTCAGCCAACTCGCTAACCATGAGAACACCATAACGGTTATCCCAGGCTTTTGAGATGATATTTTTTTCGTTTGCTGTTAGGATTGCACTACTATCTGGGACGATGGTATCTCCAGGACGGATACCAAAGCTTTCAGCCTCAGCCTTATCCGCAAAACCACCGTCAAAAACGATATCTGAAATAGCCGGCATGGTTGGCCCACCTGTGCCACGAGTCAAATGTGGAGGCACTGAACCTGAAATTACTGGAATTTCACGTCCTTGGCGAGTAAAGAGTTTAAAACGTTGGCTACTAACAACCATTGGATTCCAACCACCGATGCTGACTACTCGGAAAGTTCCATCTGGTTTGATTTCACTAACCATAAAGCCTACTTCATCCATATGAGATGCCACCAAGACGCGTGGAGCATTCGCAACTTCTGAATGTTTGATACCAAAAATGCCACCCAACCCATCTGTCACTACTTCATCCACGTGAGGTGTTAGTTTTTCACGAAGATAAGCGCGAACAGGTGCTTCATGACCTGAGATAGCAGAAAGTTCTGTTACTTCTTTGATTTTAGAAAATAATGTTGTCATTTCAGTTCCTTCTTTCTTTCCACCATTTTACCACTTTTTATAGGAGAAGGGTAGTAGAAATCGATATTTTACCCAGCAAATTACTCCTTGAAACAAAAAAAGAGAGTGGGACAGAAATCGGTCATTCGTTAGAATTCGATTTCGTCGTCCCACCTCC